>CAUTOM010000012.1:0-30819 GCA_963540435.1 uncultured Actinomyces sp. | reverse complement strand
TACCTCAAGCCCGGCGGCGTGACGCAACTCCTTGCGAATTGGGAGATTCCCGGACGCTTGGGACATGCAGACGACTGGGAAAATGTCGTGCGCTCATGGGTCGAAGACCTTCCCGTCGACGCGTGGATTGTGCAGCGTGACCGCCTTGATCCCGCGCACTACGTTGAAATGTGGCTTCGCGATTCAGGTCAACAATTGCAACAGCGCGAAGACTACGAACGCGAATATGCCCAGTGGCTTGATGATTTCGTTCAGGCAGGAGTCGTCGAAATTGGCATGGGCATGGTCGCCTTGCGCAAGCTCGATACGCTGCGTGCCGGCCTGTGCGAATGCGATGAACTTGAAGGGGGAAAATCCCCATCCGGCGAAGACGTTCAGCGTGCGCTTGCATCCTTGCGGCTCCCCGATGATCTCAGCGACCTTCACCTGTACTTTGCTTCTGATGTGACGGAAGAACGCCACTTCATGCCCGGAGTTCAAGATCCATCTGCTCTGGTTCTCCACCAAGGCGGAGGACTTGGGCAATCGGTTGCTTCGACCACCGCTTTGAGCGCGTTGGTCGGGGCATCAGATGGCGAACTCAGCGTTGGTCAGATCTGTGGGGCTCTTGCAGCCCTATTGGAATGCGATCCTCTGGAACTTCAAGAAGAACTTTTCCCGCAGGTACGGACCTTAATTCGTTGGGGATTCCTTCGAGTCGAATCGGATCAGGAGTAACTGAGATGCCTCTCCCTGCGCTTTTGGTGCATCAGCCGCCCCTGTGGGTGTGGTTCCTTGTTGGCACATTTGAATTAGCGATTCGACTGATCGCATTGGGCGTAGTCCCGAAGCGCAGGCGTGCATCCACGTCAACCGCGTGGCTGTTGCTCATTTTCTTATGGCCAGTTGTTGGCGTTCCGCTCTATCTGATCTTCGGATCTTGGTGGGCAATGGGAAAGTCTCTGCGCTCTGATCCACAGGCGCATCAATTGGTTAAGCGCATTCTGGGAGAGGCTTCTCAAAAAGCTCACAGTGGCGGAAACCCCCATGAATCTGCAGAAACTGAGGAAGGCAGCAGTGCTCTGCCTGAGCGAACGGCCTCGTTAATGCAGCTCAATAGGAAGCAGACCTCCTTTCCCGCTAGCAGCGGAGAAGTTGTTGAGCTTCTCAATGACACCGACGAGACCTTCAAGGCGATGGCCCGTGAGGTCGATCGGGCGCAACACCACGTCAATGTCCTGTACTACCAAACCTCGTGGGATCAATCCACTGATCCGCTCTACAAAGCCCTAGTTCGTGCCTGCGCTCGCGGGGTGACCGTGCGTTTGCTGGTAGACCATCACGGGGTGCGAACAATTCCGGGCTGGCGCGACTTTTGTCGAATCTTGGACGAATCCGGCATCCAATGGCACATCATGCTTCCCTTCAATCTGTTCAAGGGGGAAATTCGACGGCCAGACCTGCGCAACCACCGCAAACTTCTGCTGATTGACGGTGAATTCGGATTTATCGGTTCGCACAATATGGTGGCCGCGGACTATAACACTCCCGCCTATCAAAAAGCGGGGATTGAATACCACGACACTTCGGTTGAAGTACGTGGCGATATTGTTCGCCAGATGGAGGCAGTGTTCGCGGCGGACTGGTACTACGCCTCGGGCGAAGAACTAACGGTCGACGATCTTAACCTTGATCAGGTGACGTCAACTCAAGGCCAACCCATGCAAATCATTCCCTCAGGGCCGGCCTACCCGACAGAGCCCAACCTGCGGATGTTCGTTTCGATGATCTCGCAGGCGCATACGCATGTATCTATCGCCAGCCCGTACTTCATTCCGGATGAGCCACTCCTGACGGCGTTGGCTTGCGCAGCGATGTCGGGGGTTGATGTCCATCTCTATGTTTCCGAGCAATTCGATCAGTTCTTGGTTGGACATGCTCAACGCAGCTACTACGGTTTTCTCTTGAAAGCTGGGGTAAATATTCACCTCTACGCTCTGCCTAATATGCTGCACTCGAAGTACGTTGTGGTTGATGGGGAGCTTGCGGCTATCGGATCGTCCAACATGGATTACCGTTCCTTCGGCTTGAACTACGAAGTCATGCTGCTGGCCCAAGACTCGCACCTTGTCGATCTTCTGCTCGAAAATGACCAGCGCATCATTGCGCGATCTCGTTTGCTCACCATCGACGAGTGGGAAGCGCTTCCCTGGTACAAGCACTACATCGATAACATCTGCCGCCTGGGCAGCGCGCTGCTTTAGAACCGCGGGGCTACTGGCCGTAGTGATAGCGGCAGGAGATGATCCAGAGAGTTTTAGCGTCGTCGCTGATCTGGTAGATCAGGCGGTGACGTGAGTCGATCCTGCGCGACCAATATCCCGAAAACTCGTAGCGGAGGGGTTCAGGTTTGCCAATACCCTCGTTTCCGTTGCGTTGGATGTCTTTGATGAGTGCGTTGATGCGCTTGAGGGTCTTGCGGTCCTCGAACTGCCACCAAACATAGTCGTTCCAGGCTTCCTCGTCCCACGTGATGTGCATGGTCAGTTCTCGTCTCACTCAACGAGGTCGTGGACGGCACCCTCGCCAGCGCGGTGACGTGCGATCGATTCACGCAGGTGGCGGGCGTTTGCGGGGGACTGCATGAGGTAGACGGTCTCCATGAGGGACTCGTACTCGTCGAGGGCGATGATGACAACGCTCTCGTGCCCCTGTCGGGTGATGACGATTTCCTCGCGGTCGTTGACGACCTGGTCGAGGACCTCGGCGTAGCGTGCGCGCGACTCGGTGTAGGTCATGGTCTTCATGGGTGCTCCTCTGCTCGCCTATGTACAGAATATTGTACGGATTCTTATGGCATGTCTCTACTTGGCTTGCAGCCGATGGATATGGTGCGCGCCCGCACGCAAGACGCCGGTCCAGCCTCGAAAATTATCCACAAAAGACGCGCGGAAAAGCGCATCGGTTCCCGGAAAGCCTCGTAACGCGGTAATGTCCTACCCAGTGGTACTCCGCCGGCGCTCGCCATCGGAGGACCAGCAAAGAGTGCTACAAATACGAGGTAGCAACGGAAGGGACAAACAATGGCAGCGACCAAGCTGGTGATCGTGGAGTCTCCCGCCAAGGCGGCGACGATCGAAGGATACTTGGGACCCGATTACCATGTGACCGCCTCGATCGGTCACATTCGTGACCTTCCGCAGCCCTCTGAGCTTCCTGCCGACATGAAGAAGGGCCCCTACGGGCGCTTCGCCGTTGACGTTGAGGACGGATTCACTCCTTACTACGTTGTCAATCCCGACAAGAAGAAAAAGGTCACCGAGCTCAAGAAGCTCCTGAAAGAGTCCGACGAACTCTTCCTGGCAACTGATGAGGACCGCGAGGGTGAGGCTATCGCTTGGCACCTTCTCCAAGTCCTCAAGCCCAAGGTTCCCGTGCGCCGCATGGTCTTCCACGAAATCACGAAGGAAGCGATCCAACGCGCTCTGGAAAATACTCGCGAACTCGACACGGACCTTGTTGACGCCCAAGAAACTCGCCGAATCCTTGACCGCCTCTATGGCTACGAAGTTTCGCCGCTACTCTGGCGCAAGATTCGCCCCTCCCTGTCCGCGGGCCGCGTGCAGTCGGTTGCAACGCGCTTGGTTGTGGATCGCGAGCGCGACCGCATGGCGCATGTGAGTGCTGAGTACTGGTCGATCGATACCCAGTTTGCTGCGTCGGGTCAGTCTTTTGGCGCAAAAGTTTCGCACATTGACGCTTCCCCCGTTGCAACCGGTTCTGACTTTGATGAAAACGGTCGTCTTTCCGCGAAGGCTGTGAAGAACGAGGCCTTCCACCTGGATGCCCATTCCGCGCCGCTCTTCGCCGCAGCGCTCGAGGCCGCGCGTGATTCTGCCATCGATTCTGTCCAGCAGAAGCCCTACCGCCGCCGCCCGGCAGCGCCTTTCACGACGTCGACGCTGCAGCAGGAAGCTTCCCGCAAGCTCCACTGGAACGCTTCCTCGACGATGCGTACCGCACAGTCCCTGTACGAGTCGGGTTTCATCACCTACATGCGTACCGACTCTACGGCCCTGTCCTCGCAGGCCATTAAGGCTGCTCGCCAGCAAGCCACGGAACTTTATGGGGCCGAGGCCGTGGCTGAGAAGCCGCGCATCTACGGCACCACCTCCAAGGGTGCGCAAGAAGCTCACGAGGCCATTCGCCCCGCCGGGGATCACTTCCGCACCCCCGCGCAAGTTGCCTCGGTTTTGAATCGTCAGCAGCTTGCGCTGTATGACTTGATCTGGAAGCGAACCGTCGCTTCGCAGATGGCAGATGCCCTTGGCTTTACCGCAACCATCCGCGTGCGTACCGATGTCGAGGTCGAAGGTCAGCCTCACGCAGTGCTCTCCAGCGCCTCGGGAACTGTTATTACTTCCCCCGGCTTCAGGCTGGCCTACCAAGAAGGCCAGGATAAGGGACGCTACGACGCGGAAACAACCGATGCTGAGAAGACCCTCCCGCAGGTGAGCGAAGGGGAAGTTGCGCTGCTTGAAGAGGCGCAGGCGCAGGGACACCAGACTCAGCCCCCTGGGCGCTACACCGAAGCAACCTTGGTGAAGACCATGGAAGAGCTCGGAATTGGTCGCCCCTCGACCTATGCGGCAACGATTCAAACCATTGGCGATCGCGGCTACGTCACCCACCGGGGCCAGTACTTGGTTCCGACTTGGCTGGCCTTCTCGGTCACGCGACTGATGGAAGAGAACCTGTCGAACCTAGTTGACTACGACTTCACGGCATCGATGGAAAACGATCTGGACCAGATTGCTGCGGGAAGCGAAGATCGCCACGAGTTCTTGAGCACCTTCTACTTCGGTGCAGACGGTAAGGGCGACGCTGATGGCCTGAAGTTCCAGGTTGAATCCCTGGGAGACGATATTGATGCTCGCGCAGTGAACTCCATTGACATGGGAAATGGCATCACCTTGCGAGTGGGGCGTTACGGCCCCTACATGGAGAAGGCCGATGGGACGCGCGCAAATGTGCCGCCCGAGGTCGCACCTGATGAACTGACCGAAGAGAAGATCGCGGAACTCTTCGCGCTTGCTGCAGATGATGGACGCGAGCTGGGAATCGATCCCGCAAGCGGACACATACTGGTTGCAAAGAACGGCCGCTACGGTCCCTACGTGACGGAAATTCTGCCCGAAGAAGCCGAGGAAGCGGAAGCTTCTGAAGATGGGAAGCCCGCGAAGAAGACGCGAAAGAAGGCTGCGGCAAAACCGCGCACGGCCTCGTTGTTCAAGTCGATGGATCTGGCGACCATTACCTTGGAGGACGCGCTTGCGCTGCTGTCGCTTCCGCGCGAGGTCGGTGTTGATCCCTCTGACGGTGAGGTCATTACAGCGCAAAATGGCCGCTACGGCCCGTACCTGAAGAAGGGAAGCGATTCGCGCACCCTTCCCAGTGAGGATCAGCTTCTGACGATCACCTTGGATGAGGCGCTTGAGATCTACTCTCAGCCCAAGCAACGAGGCCGCGGGGCAGCAAAGCCCCCGCTGCGTGAGTTTGGTGAGGACCCGGTGTCGGGTAAGAAGGTCACCGTAAAGGACGGCCGTTTCGGGCCCTACATCACCGATGGTGAAACTAATGTGACCGTTCCTCGCGCCGAGACCGTCGAGGATCTAACCGCTGAACGCGCCTACGAACTTCTGGCCGATAAGCGCGCGAAGGGCCCAGCTCCCAAGCGCACCCGTAAGACGACTGCGAAGAAGACAACAACTCGACGCACAACGAAGAAGACTTCGGCAAAGAAGTAAATATTCTTTCGCCCACCCGCTGCCAAAATGGACGCAAATGCGGGTGGGCACTGTCAAGATAGAGACATGAGATCAATGGGTAGTGGTGCACAGGCGGGGCGCGGACTCTTCATCACCTTCGAAGGGGGAGATGGAACCGGTAAAAGTACCCAGATTGACCGGGTACGACGCTGGTTTGAAGAACGCGGTCAGCAAGTCGTTGTCACGCGTGAACCCGGTGGAACAGAACTGGGAACAACTCTGCGTCAATTGGTTCAGAACGGACCAGACGACGTTGACCCTCGGACCGAAGCACTTCTGTATGCCGCTGATCGTGCCTACCATGTCGCGACATTGATTCGTCCGGCGCTGGAGCGCGGCGAAATTGTGCTTGCTGATCGCTACATTGACTCGTCTCTGGCATATCAGGGTGCTGCGCGAAGCCTCGGCGTCGACGAAATCCGTAGCCTGTCTATGTGGGCAACGGAAAGTCTGCTCCCGAACCTCACGCTGCTTATTGATGTTCCGCCAGAAGTTGCCGCCCGACGTCGTGGCGGTGAACCGGACCGAATGGAACGCGAATCCATGGAATTCCATGAGCGCGTTCGTCACCAGTATTTAGCGCTTGCAGACTCTGAAGCAGATCGCATCGTTGTCATCGACGGTGTGGGAACTGAAGATCAGGTCTTCAGCGAAATTCGTGGAGTCCTTGAAGAACGCGTTGATGCAGCATTCCAAGGGCTGCCCGAAGAATCTGCAGAAAATACCAAGCCCGTTGAATCTCAGGCCACGCTCTGGGCCTTATTGGATGAGGATGGCATTCTCCTGTGAGTGTCTGGGACGAAGTGGTTGGCCAGGAACATGCCCTGGCGGTATTGCGACAGGCTGCTGACGCTGCCCGAGCAATTGTTGACCGCGTGTCCCAAGGAATTCCTGTTGATGATGCAGCGCGCTCCATGACCCACGCGTGGCTCATCACCGGACCTCCCGGCTCAGGTCGATCCGTTGCTGCCATGGCTTTTGCGGCTTCCTTGCAGTGCACGGGGGATGTCCCAGGGTGTGGTCAGTGCCCGGGATGCGTCACAACTCTGGCTCGGACAAATGGGGACGTGACAATCCTCAGCACCGAATCGACCCAGATCCGTATCGATGAAGTGCGACAGATCGTCGTGCGTGCGCAGACTGCTCCTTCGCAGGGGCGCTGGCGAGTCATCGTCATTGAAGATGCGGACCGCATGATGGAACGCACTGCAAATGTTCTTCTCAAGGCAGTTGAGGAACCTCCCGAACGCACCGTGTGGCTGCTCTGTGCGCCCAGTGCGGAAGACATGATCACAACGATTCGTTCACGATGCCGCCACTTGGGGTTGCGAATCCCAGATCCGCACGCAGTCGCAGATCTCCTTGTTCGTCGTGACGGGGTTGAACCCGCGGATGCTCTCTCCGCTGCCCGTGCAGCCCAATCGCATATCGGCTTGGCTCGCGCGCTGGCCAAAGACCCACAGATGCGCCAACGCCGTCGGTCAATTATCACTGCCCCGGCACAGGTGCGTTCCGTCGGAGAAGCTGTTTTTGCCGCCGAAGACCTGCATTCCATTGCGAAGGCTCAGGCAGAATCTCAATCTGAAGAACGCAATGCCCGCGAAAAAGCTGAACTCATGCGTCAGCTCGGAATGGAGGAAGGCCAGAGCCCGGCCTCGCACCAGCGCGCGCGCATTCGCGAGCTCGAAGAAGAACAGAAACGGCGCTCGAAACGCGCAATTCAGGACGCGCTCGATCGCGCGCTTGTTGATCTTCTTGGGATTTACCGTGATGTCCTCATGCGTCAACTGGGAAGCGATCAAGAACCTATTAACGATGACTGCGTGGACCTCATCGAAGAACTTGCCACGCGCTCAACGCCGCAGCAGACCATGAAGAGAGTCCAGGCGGTCGAGGAAGCTCGAAAGCGGCTGACAACAAACATGTCGATCCCTCTGATTTTGGAAGCAATGACGCTCTCGCTTCGACCGCAGGTCTAAACATCTAATAGGGTAGGGGCATGAACTCACGCTCTCGCTTGATTGTCGCCGTCCTCGTGGTGCTTGCACTCGCATCGAATTTCGGTGTCGCCTACTACTTGAAGGGCTCGATCGATAGCTTTGCAGAGGCTGCCGCTGCCGTCAGCCCGAACAATCAGAACAAGGTGACGGTTGCACACAGTGCCGATCCTCTTCCCGGGAAGCCAACGAAGGATCAGTTCTACTCTCAGCCCCTCAATTGGCGACAGTGTGAGGTTTCGGAAATCACCAGCAATGGCGTCGCTGCGCCGCGTGACATTGACAAGTATCAGTGCGCGTCGCTGACCGCACCGCTGGACTGGGAAAACCTAGACGGGAATCAAATCACTCTTGCCTTGGCAATCCACCGCGCCAATCAGAGTGAAGGCAAAGCTCTTTTCTTCAACCTCGGTGGTCCCGGTGGAGCAGCGGTGTCCTCGATTACTTCACAAGTCAATAGCTCATTGGGGGATGGGCTCGTTGGGGCTTTCGACATCGTAGCTCTGGACCCGCGAGGGGTGGGGGCGTCGACTCCCGTTCGCTGCATGAGCGATGAAGATCGCGATAAGCAGGCAGCTGGCACAGGTAGTGATAAAGACCCGAATGCTACTCCCGCGCAACTCATTGAACAGGCAAAGAAAGATTCTGCTGACCTTGCCATGGGATGCCAGGATCTGAGTGGAAACCTGTATAAGCATGTTGACACGGTCAATGCGGCGAAGGACTTTGACATGGTTCGCGCGCTGCTGGGCCAAGACAAGTTCAACTACCTGGGTTACTCCTATGGAACATTCCTCGGTGCAACCTACGCGGGACTTTTCCCAACAAACGTTGGCCGTATGGTCCTTGATGGTGCGGTTGATCCTGCAGTACAAGGCGATGACCTTGCTGCCATGCAGATGCGCGGTTTCGAGGCCTCTCTCCGTCACTGGGTCGAAGACTGCCAGGCCGGGCGTCATTGCCCGCTCACTGGTGATGCAGACGCGGGAATGCGAAAGATGAAGGCCTTCTTCGATAGCTTGGAGAATTCGCCGCTTGAGACCTCAGATGCGGATCGCCCTCTGACGCGCAATCTGGCAATGAGCGCCGTTATCGGACTGCTGTACTCGACTGAGACCTACTCAATTTTGACGCAGGCCATGACCTCGGCCCTCAATTCGAACGACGGCTCCATGCTGCTCTACGTGGCGGATCTCCTCAATGAACGCAACAAGGACGGCTCATACGCCTCGAACTCGATGGATGCGATTGTTGCGATCAACTCGCTGGACTACTCGCCTGTTGGAAACGCGGATCAATGGATAAGGGGCTATGAAACCCTGAAGAGTGAATTACTGGTCTTTGGTGAAGAAGCTGGTTTCACCTCCGCCAGTCTAGAGGGATGGCCGACCTCGCACGCGAAACGCCAGCCGATTAGCGCTGAAGGCGCGCCTCCTATCATGGTCGTTGGAACGACTCATGATCCTGCAACGCCCTACGTCATGTCACAGAACCTGGCGAAGGAACTATCCTCGGGCGTATTGGTGACGTGGGATGGTTGGAACCACACCGCTTATTCAAAGAGTGGCAGTAAGTGCGTGGCGACAGCCGTCGAAGGATACTTCCTGCGAGACGTCGTTCCTGCCGCCGATCTTCAGTGTGGTGCCGACTCCTGAGGCGGTTCGGGCTCCTGAGCTGGTTTAATACCTCCGCAAAATGTTCCTAGATCTTGGCAGCTGGGCCGCGGCTCGCTAACGTTGAGCTATGGACTTCTTCGGCGATGACGAATCAGAAACCCCGGGCCAGAACACTGACAGTGTTGAAGCTGAGGTGCTCGTTGACACCACCATCGAAAATGCATGGGCTCTGGTTTCCGAACCGGGATGGTGGATTAACGATGGTCCCCTAGGTGACCATGAGGTTGAACGCGACGATAACGGCGTGTACCACATCACTGATCCAGAAGCCGGGACGTGGCTCGTCGAGAAGGTTGACGAAGACCCCATGGACGTTGTGACCTTCCGCTGGTACCCGCTGGCTAGTGACGAGTTCCCCGAGGAATCCCTGACTACCGTCGAGGTTTCTTTATCCGAAGAAAAGGGTAAGGTCGCACTTCACGTTGAAGAATCCGGAATCTCTGCCCTCAGTGATGACGAAGACGAGGCCTATCAGCTTTGGGAAAATGAGGCCGGCCTGTGGGATCAGGCGGTTGACAGCGCGAAGGATTACTTAGAGCGTCGGTGACGCTCGATATCCTCTGCTGTTAAGGGACCCTGCGTGGTTCCGGGAATTTCCTCACCATCGCTAGGATTCTTCCTCATCCACGCAACCTCAAGCCCGTCGCGATACCCAAAGCGAGCCAGGTGAATCCCGACGACAAATTCAAGGTGCTCCACGGCCTCGGGAGAAGTCTTCAGCTCAAGACGCAAGTGCTGGTCTGTACACGAGATTGTGCACTCGCCGCCGGGCATCCCTTCACGAGTGAAGATCAGCGTTCCGCGAGCTGATTCATCATCCCACTGTGCGTCGATTTTCCGTCCCATATGTGAGGCAAGCTGATGCCCATATCGACGTGCACGCTCGGTGGGAACATTGGCGACCGAAGTCATCACTTCACTCATACAAGCCATTTTCTCCCATCTATCCCGGCGGGGCATGCTAGCGTGTAAAGCTCAGCTAGGAGAACGGACCAACATGAGCACCAGCGAACACGCTGAGGAGAACAGTGGTGAGGCCTCGGGCCGCCAGCTCCAACGCCACCTGACCAATCGACACATCCAGCTGATGGCTATTGGCGGGGCAATCGGTACCGGTTTGTTCATGGGTTCGGGAAAGACCGTTGCTACCGCTGGTCCGTCCATCTTGCTCGTCTACTTGATCATCGGAAGTGCGCTCTTCCTGTTCATGCGCGCCATGGGGGAGCTTCTTCTCTCTGATCAAAGCTATGGGACTTTCGCGGATATTGTTCGTGACTTTTTAGGGCCAACCATGGGTTTTGTTGTGGGCTGGACCTATTGGCTGTGTTGGGTTGTTACAGGTATCGCCGACGTCGTTGCAATCACTGGATACGTGCACTTCTGGTGGCCTGACCTTCCCTCGTGGATTCCTGTCGTTGCGACAGCGCTACTCCTTTTCGCTCTCAATGCGATGACCGTCAAGGCTTTCGGTGAAACCGAATTCTGGTTTGCCATGATCAAGATCGTCGCGATTGTTGCCCTGATTGTCGTCGGCGTCATCATGGTGGCAATCGGCATGCAAGACAATGCGGGAACAACAGCCGCGATCTCGAACCTATGGGTACACGGAGGAATATTCCCCACCGGCTTTATGGGGTTCTTAGGCGGCTTCCAAATCGCGATCTTCGCCTTTGTGGGAATCGAACTTGTGGGGACGACGGTTGCAGAAACCGCCAATCCAGAGAAAACTTTGCCCAAGGCAATCAACTCGATTCCTGTGCGCGTGGTGATCTTCTACATCTGTGCACTCGCGGTGATCATGATGGTGACGCCGTGGAACCAAATCGATAAGTCTCAATCCCCGTTCGTCACGATGTTTTCGATGACCGGCCTGGGAATGGCCGCATCGCTGGTGAACCTTGTTGTTCTCACCTCTGCTGCTTCTTCGGCAAATTCGGGAATCTACTCCACTTCGAGGATGCTCTTTTCGCTGTCGATCCAAGGAGACGCCGCGCCCTTCTTCGGCCGTCTCTCAAAGCGCCACATCCCCCAAAATGCACTCTTCCTTTCGTGCGTCTTCCTTCTGTCGGGCGCGGTCCTTCTGGCATTTGGGGATTCGATCCTCAGCGTCTTCACCGTAGTGACAGCAACTTCGGCGACGCTCTTCATGGTCGTGTGGGTTTTGGTGGTCATTTCCTACCTGGTTTACGTGCGTAAGTACCCTGAACGACACAAAGCAACCATTTTCCCCCTCCCCGGCGGTGTCTTCTCGGCCTGGTTGTTCGTCGTTTTCATTGTCGTGATGGCGGTCGTTCTCTCGCTTGAGGCAGAGAGCCTGCAAGGGCTGCTGATGTCGGCTGCGTGGATGGTCATTATTACCGTGGTCGGCGTTGTGCGTCGTCATCGCGCTCTTGATCGCCGAGGCCGTGCTTCGCTTTCCGCGTGACCTCGCTGCGCCGCTTTCCGTGTGACAGTGGCGTCTTTCCGGCCGGAGCTGCGTAATCTCTGGGCACTGCCTCGTCGTGATGCGCTATGCTGACCGGGTAAGACAGGGGAGCCCACAGCGGGCTGAGAGTGCGAATGCAGACCCTTACACCTGATCCGGATTATGCCGGCGTAGGAAGTCGCAATCTCCGGACTGCCCTCACCCCGAGGCGGTCCAGCCCTCCCACCTGAGCGGAGGAAACAATGTCTATCTTTTCAGCGCACCGTCGCGCTCGTTTCATCGCGTCAAGCGCGATTCTATTCATTGGAGCCACTTCTATTGCAGCTTGCTCATCAAGCGCAAAGGACTCTTCGACAAGCCAAGGAAGCGCGGCCTCGTCAAGCGGTGAACAAACGGTCACGGTTCTTGCCTACGATTCATTCGATTTCCCGCAAGAACTCCTCGACAAGTTCCGCGAACAGACCGGAATCACCGTCAAGATCCAAGCGATCGGCAACGGCGGAGAATTAGCCAACCAACTCGTCCTCACGAAAGATGCCCCGCTAGGAGACGCGGTATTCGGCCTCGACAATACGGTATCGACGCGCATTGTCGGGCAAGGCGTTATTCAGGACGCAGCGATCACCTCGCCGAACTCTGCAGATAACTTTGCGGGAGAACCGGGATTGGTCCCCATCGATCGCGGTGACGTGTGCGTCAACTACGACAAGACCTGGTTCAAGGACCACCAGCTCACTCCTCCCGCAAGCTTTGAGGATCTGGCGAAGCCCGAATACAAGAACATGCTCGTCGCCATGAATCCGGCGTCGTCGACCCCCGGAATGGCCTTCATGCTGGCCACCATTGCCAAGTACGGTCCCGAGGGCTACGCGAACTACTGGAAGTCCCTCAAGGACAATGGCGTGAAGATCACCGAAGGCTGGTCTCAGGCCTTCAACGTTGACTACAGCGCGGGTGAAGGCAAAGGCAGCTACCCGATGATGGTGTCTTACGGTTCTTCTCCCGCGTACGCGGTCAACGATGCGGGAACCGAGTCTTCGACCGGCGTCATTGCCGACACCTGCTTCCGTCAGATCGAATATGCCGGTGTCCTCACGGGCGCAAAGAACCCCGAGGGCGCGAAGAAGTTCATCGAATTCCTCCTCTCCGACGAGGTGCAGAGCGCGATCTCCAAAGCAACCTACATGCACCCCTACGCGGGTAAAGCTCCCGAGGCACTGGAGAAGTTCGGCCCCCTAGCTGAAAACCCCGCACGTGTTGATCCCCAAGAGATTCAGAAAAATTCTGCAAACTGGCTCAAGACCTGGCAAGAAACGGTTCTTGGGTGAAAGACCTGCGACAGCTTGTAGCGAGGGTGGGCGCCGGGGCCATTGGCCTGGGCGTCCCCCTGGCTTTTCTCACGCTGTTTTTCGCGTGGCCCGCGGCGACGCTCATCGCGAAGGGTTTCATAGCGCCCGGTGGGGGCCTTGACCTCTCGGGGCTCGGCGAAGTGCTTTCCGCGCCGCGCACGTGGCGCGTCATTGCTCGCACTCTCTGGATGGCTCTCCTGGGCACCTGTGTTTCGCTGCTTGTGGGTCTGCCCGGTGCCTACGCGCTCTACTGTTGTCGCTTTCCCGGTCAGCGCGCTCTACGTGCACTCATCTCTGTTCCTTTCGTCCTTCCAACGGTCGTTGTTGGTGTTGCCTTCCGTTCTCTCCTCGCTCCCCAAGGTTGGCTGGGCTTCCTGAAGCTCGATGGGACGCCGACAGCGGTCATCGCGGCCATGGTCTTCTTCAATTACTCACTGGTCGTTCGCAATGTCGGGAGTTTTTGGGCGCAAATCGATGGCCGCCGCGCACAGGTCGCCGCCTGCCTCGGAGCGCGCCCCCTGCGAGTCTTCGCAAGCGTTACTTTCCCGACCCTGCTCCCCGCGATCGCCTCGGCAGCCTCGCTGGTCTTCCTGTATTGCGCGACTTCCTTTGGAATCGTGCTGATTTTGGGCGGTTCGAAGCTCACGACCGTCGAGTCCGAGATCTACATGCTCACGACCCAGTACCTGGATCTGCGTAGCGCCTCGGTTTTATCGATCGTCCAGCTTGTCGTGATCGCGCTGTCCCTGATTGTCGCCGAGGCCGCGCGCCGCCGCGGTACCCAAGCAGTCGCCTTAAGGTCCTCGCAAGCGGGGCATCGCGTCCGCCGAGGCGATGTGTGGACACTTGTGATGAGTGCGGCGGTAATCCTCGTGCTGGTCGTGCTTCCCCTTGCTGCGCTTGTGTGGCGTTCCCTCCACCGCCGAGGCCGCTTCACCTTCGAGCACTACCTCAAGTTAGCCGATTCCTCCTTCACTCCCGCACTGCGCGTTTCCCCCCTTCAAGCGCTGGGGCACTCGCTTCTTGTCGCTCTGGTTGCAATGATGATTGCTTTGAGCGTGGGTGTGTGCGTCGTCCTTCTTGTGACTCGCCATCCGCGTTCGCGGGCGGGGCGCATAGCACTTTCACTCCTTGAGAGTGCCTTCATGCTGCCCCTGGGAGTCTCTGCAGTCACGGTGGGTTTTGGGTTTCTCATCACCATGAATCGTCCGCCTCTGGACCTACGGAGCTCGTGGATCCTTGTTCCCTGCGCGCAAGCAGTAGTTGCGCTTCCCCTGGTGGTTCGCTTGATCGCGCCCCCATTGCGTGCCATTAATCCGCGTTTGCGTGAGGCCGCGGCAAGCCTCGGCGCAAGTGATGCGCGCATCATGGCGACAATTGATGGTCCCGTGCTTCTTCGTAGCCTTGGCATTGCAGCAGGTTTCGCGATTGCAACATCGCTGGGCGAATTCGGTGCGACTTCCTTCTTAGCTAAAGGGGATTCGGTGACGCTCCCGGTCGTGATTTATCGATTAATTTCGCGCCCCGACGCACTGGACCAAGGGGTTGCAATGGCCTCGTGTGTGCTGCTTGCGCTCGTGTGTGCGCTGCTCATCACGTGTATGGAGTGGCTACGTCCCACTGAGATTGGAGAGACGGTATGAGCGAAAACGTGGCTTTGACGTGTGCGAAGGTCAGCGTCAATTACGGGTCTTTTCGCGCACTCGAGGACGTGTCTTTCGATGTAAAACCCGGCCAGATTACTGCCCTCCTTGGCCCTAGTGGCTGCGGGAAATCCACGCTCTTGCGTGCAATTGCGGGCCTTGAACGGCCCAGCGACGGGGATATCCGGTGGGAAGGGCAGTCAGTTCTTGACACACCCACCTATCAGCGCGGTTTCGGGTTGATGTTCCAAGATGGGCAGCTCTTTCCTCATCGAAATGTTGAGGGAAATATCGCTTACGGTCTGCGTCATCTTCCACGTGATCAGCGTGAGCGCAGAGTCGCCGAAGTCCTTGCGATCGTTGGTCTGGAGGGCTTTGCTTCGCGCAGTATTGAATCCTTGTCGGGAGGGCAGGCTCAACGAGTAGCTCTCGCCCGCGCACTCGCCCCGCGGCCTCGTCTTCTTCTTCTTGACGAACCGCTATCCGCGCTTGACCGCACCATGCGCGAAAGCCTGTCAGTCGAGTTGCGCGAAATCATTACCGGCGAGGGAATTACGAGTATCTACGTCACTCATGACCAGGACGAAGCCTTCGCCGTCGCCGACCAAATCGGAGTGATGATCCAGGGGTATCTGCGCCGCATCGACACTCCCGAGGCCATGTGGGCGAACCCGGGGGATTCAGAAGTCGCGCGTTTCTTGGGTTTTGCGAGCATCGAACTCGAGGGGACGGCAGACGCGGATGAGGTCTGGATTGAAATCACTGGAGGGGTATCTCGCCGCGCTCGCGGATACTACGAAGTGCCCGCTCGCCTCGAAAACGAGGCTGATGGCGAGCCGCGCATAGTGAGGATTCCTTTCGGGAGCCCGATCCCCGCGGTGGGCGAGCGAGTCAAGGCTCGGGCATCACACGGCATCATCCACTAGGCTTCACTCGTGACCAATCCCTTCCGTCTTGCGACTGACTCCTATGGAGCGGTGCGCCCAAGCTACCCGCGCGCGGCAGTCGAGAAGATCGTGGAAGGGGCCGAGGCCTCGACACTCACGATCGCAGACGTGGGAGCGGGGACGGGCAAACTAACCGCAGCACTCCTTTCTCGCGGGGTGAAGGTCACGGCCATCGAGCCAGCCCGGGCAATGCGCGACCAGATGAGGCAGCTTCTGGGAGAGGATGCGAATCTGGAAATTGTCGACGCATACGGGGAATCAACGGGGCTTGCTGATTCCAGCGTTGACCGCGCTGTTTGTGCTCAGTCGTGGCATTGGATGGATGCGGAAGCCACATGCGCGGAGATGCATCGAATTGTGCGTCCTGGCGGCCAGCTCATGATCGTGTGGAATCAGCTCGATGTCACGATTCCTTGGGTGCACAGGCTCACGCGCATTATGCGCTCGGGAGATGTTCATCGTCCTGATCGACCGCCCCTTCTGAGCTCGCAGTGGTCTCAGCCAGTCTTGGACCGTTTCGATTGGGAAGACGAAACGACTCCCGAGGAGATTCTTGAGTTGGGGACAACGCGCTCCTCCTATTTGCGCTCGACCCCTGCGGGCAGGGAAAAGATGCAGACAAACCTGCGCTGGTACCTGTATGAGCATCTGGGATTTGCGCCGCATTCCACTGTGATCCTGCCGTACTTCACTCTTGTATGGACGGCAGATCGGGCACAATAGACAGATAGGACAAGAGGGGGTGACATCATCGATATTTCATTGCTCGGCCTGATCGGCGCGCTGGTCATGTACGGAGTCTCCGTCTCTCCTTCTCTTCTTGCTCGCTCTTGGCAGTGGCACGCGGTAGCTTCCGGTGTTCTTTCGGCTGCTGGTTACATCCTCGGCCTGACCCTTCAACGCCTGTACGCGATTGTTATCCCCCGATTGGGAGTTCAGATCACTGCTCCGCCCACGGTGGCGCTCGCTTTTAGAGTCATTCTCTTCTTTGGTTTCTTCCTGTGGCTGATTCGCTGGTTGATCCACTCCTATCGCGAGCGTAGGCGCGCCGATGTTCTGGTTGGAATGTCCGGTGAGAACTTTGGCCAGTACCTTCTGGGTACTGCCGGAGCTTTCGTCCTCACCCTTGTCCTTCTTGCCATCGCTTCTGGGTTGCAGTGGATTGGGCGCGCTCTTGTCGTTTTCTTCAGCCAATGGCTGCACTATGTTGTTGCACTCGCCATTACTTTGGCGCTCCTCGTCATCATCGTTTACGGATTGACCTCTCAGGTCATCATCAAGCTGGGCATTAACTTCTTCACCCGTCATGCGCGTCGCATGAACAATCGGACCGCTAAGGGGATCGTGCAGCCTCAGGTCAAGGAACGCTCGGGCTCGCCTTCGTCCTACTCGAGCTGGGAGTCCGTTGGTGGCCAGGGGCGTGTGTTCCTTGGGCGCGGTCCCAGTCGCGCAGATATCGAGGCCGTCGCCGGGTGCGCCGCCCAAGAACCGATCCGCGTCTACGCGGGAATGCCAGCAGAAGGGCAAAGCCTCCAGAGTGCAGCTGATCTGGTAGTACGCGAACTTCACCGAAGCGGGGCATTTGAACGTGCAGTTATTTTGATTGCAACATCGACCGGATCGGGATGGGTTGACGAATGGCAAGTCCAACCCTTGGAATACCTCACCTTGGGAAACTGTGCGACGGCGTCCATGCAGTATTCCTTTGTCCCCTCCTCGATTAATTTCCTGACAGATCTGGATGTCTCAGAGGAAGCAGCGGTCATTCTCTTTGAGACGATTCGCCGCGCGGTTGATGAACTCCCTGAAGAGTCGCGTCCCGCACTCTTCGTATGCGGGGAATCCTTGGGTGCCTACGCCTCGCAGCATGTCTTTTCAGGGATCGTCGATGTTTTAAACCGGACCGACGGTGCGCTGTGGGTCGGAACCCCCGCCTTCACCCCCATGCATGCCGAACTCACCCAGGTGCGTCACCGAGGCAGCCCCCAGGTTGCTCCCGTTGTTGCCAATGGTCGCCACGTTCGTTTTGTCAATGTTCCACAGAACTTGTGGACGGACGTGTATGGGCGTGAGCTTGGGCGATGGAACTTCCCGAGAGTCGTCTACGCGCAGCACCCTTCCGATCCCGTGGTCTGGTGGAATTCGCAGCTTGCTTGGAACAAGCCCGACTGGATTTCTGAACGTGTCGATGGGGACGTGAGTTCCCGGATGGTCTACACGCGCCTGGCCACCTACATCCAGGTTCTCGTTGATATGCCCGTTGCGGGCACGGCTCCGGGTGGACACGGACACACCTACCACGAGGAACTCATCCCACTGTGGGAAGCAATCCTTGGACTGCGAAAGAACAGTGAGCATATGGGTTCTCGATTTGGACTGGATTCGTCGTGGATTCAGGCCGACACTTGTGGGCGCATCGGTCAGGCAATCAGCGACAATCTGGCCAAATCTGAACGCCAATAGGGACGCGAAAGGACGCGCGCGACCCCGCACAAGTGCTGCCTGGCCTCGGCGCTAATTTTTGGTGCACTGAATTTTGGTGATACTGTGACCGCGACCGCGTCGATGCGGCCGCAGCAACAATCTATGGTTTTAACGATGACGACGTCCCCGCCCGCATGGATGCCTGCGCGGATGTGCGGAAAGAAGACGAACGATGAGTATTGATATCGATCAGATCATCGATATGAGGGTCAATCACCCCGAGCAAATCGGTTTCGTGATGCGCGACCGCGGAATGGGAATCCGTCCCACCGGAAAATTCCTCATGATCGCTGCCGACGATCCCGCTCGTGGAAACTTGGCGGCGGGAGGTAATCCTCGGGCATTGGAAGACCGCTGGGATCTGCTCGACCGTCTGTGCCAGGCATTCGCCATCGAAGGAGTCAAGGGATGCGTGGGCGCGGCCGATCTTGTCGAAGACCTGACGATCGCTGGAGTGCTCAAGGAAAAGTTCGTCATCGGCTCCATGAACCGAGGCGGCTTAGCTGACTCTTCTTTCGAATTGGACGACGTCATGAGCGGCTACGACATCGCGGGAATCCATGAGTCTCGCTTGGATGGCGGCAAGATGCTGCTCCGCTTGGACTACAGCGATGAGGGTTCGTCCCATACTTTGTCGCGCTGCGCTCGCGGCGTATGCGCGCTCAACGCCTCCGGCCGAATTGCCCTGCTTGAAGCCGTGATCTCGAGTCGCGACGAATCCGGTCGCGTCCGCACCCACCTCGATATGGATTCCATCTGCCTAGCAACCGCGATCGCATCGGGTCTGGGAACGACCTCGGGACTGACATGGCTTATGCTCCCGCTCTGTGAGGACGTGAAGCGTCTTGCCCATGCGACCACTCTGCCCATCGTTTTGCGAGTGGACTTCAGTGCAGGTGTGGACGCGCTTCGCGACCGCGTTCAAGAAGCACTGTCGTACCCGAACATCATTGGGATCATGGCGGATACCTCGCTGGTGTACCCCAGCGAGGGAAGCGTTGAGGATGCGGTGAAGGCGGCTCTGGAGCTGATCGCCTAACTGCGGCTACGGCCTTGCACCCCTTGCGAGGCCAGCCATTCCATTTCCGTATCGATCCTCTGGCGCATGTGAGTGTCATCGAGTGCATCGAGGCCGTGCCAGGCGACTTCTGCGACCGCGAGTAAGCGGGGGAAGAGCTGGTAGAAGAGCTGCTCGCGGGTGGGGATGAATTCGCACCACAGCGCAGCTTGGATTCCAATCGGAGGATTTTGCGCTTTGCGCACCTCCGCCATGACCTCCGTAAGGATGCGGTCCTCAGTGATGACACCGAACATGGCAGCCGGCTCTTCTTGGGCCGGGCCGGCGAGGCGGTTGAGATAGAGCTGGTCACAGCATCCATAGACCCAGGGCTGTCCAGATTGCGCCGCCCTGCGGGGACCTTCGCCGAATCCGCGCCATGCGATGATGAGAGTGTCATCGAGAACCTCGGAGGGAGCGATTTCCGTCAGTTCGTCCCATCCTGCTGCTCTTTTGTCGAGGCCGTGGAGGAGTGCCAGCGTGCGTTGGGTCATGTGGGCTTGAAGTTCTCGCCCAGAGTGGATTCCTTGCGCGGCGAGGGAGTTCATGAGTTCTTGGTCGTTTTCCCATGCTTCAAAACGGCATTCATCACCACCAATGTGGATGATTGGCGATGGGAAAAGCGAAGCGACGTGCGTGAGTATGGCCTCGATAAAGTCCCATGCTTCTTCGCTTGGCCACAGCAGGTCGTTTCGGTGACTCCACTTCTCGGGGGACAGTGAGGCAAGTGTCGGGTCTCCGAGGTTTGGATAGGAACGGATTGCAGCGTGCATGTGTCCGGGGAGGTCAATTTCAGGGACGACCTCGATTCCTTCCAAGGAAGCGTGGGCGACGATCTCACGGATATCCTCATCCGTGTAATAACCGCGGGTGGAATTTTGAGGAGCACGTGCGATCATCTCTGCGCGTTTATCGGGATCGATATTGTCGTACCAATCGAAAGTTTCCCGCGGAAGGGTCGCACCTACTCGTGTGAGCTCAGGGTAGCCGGGAATGTTGATTCGCCATCCCGCGTCATCGGTGAGATGCCAGTGGAAACGGTTGAAACCATAACGGGAGAGCAGGGCGAGGATCTCGTGGACCAGCTCGGGGGGCCAGAAGGTCCGGGAAGAATCGAGCATAAACCCGCGCCATGCGAATGCTGGTGTGCATTCGCGGTCGTGTGGGATTATTGAGGGTGACACGTTAATCCCCTTTGATAAGGTCAACCGACTATAGTGTTACGAATCGTAACATCGCTGTTTCGGTATGCCAAGACGTGATGGGAGAGGAAAGTGCTGAGCACCAACAAAGAGCGAGCTATTGCTACCCTTGTGAGTCAAGGCCCGCAGCATCGCGCTGCGCTCGCGCGCATTCTCTCGGTATCTCGAACAACGGTCACAAACGTAGTTCAAGACCTTATCGCCGAAGGGTATATGGCTGATGATGGGGAATCTCCACTGAAGTCGACTGTCAAGCTCACTGAAAAACTGGGGGTTTTGGTATCGGTTGTCTTTTGGATTGATCGCACTCTTGTCTCAATTGCCACCGTAGATGGACGCATTGTTGCCTCGCGTGAAAATCCTGAAAAGCCAGGAGAAATCGGGAAGATGCGTCTGGCTCATGTCGAGAAGACTATCCGCGCGATGCTCGCTGATCTCGGAGGGCCTAGGGTGCGTGCGGGCCATGTTGCAGTCAATACCCAAATCAACGTCCGCACAGGCGAAGTAGTCGGTGGTTCGGCCTCGTTGATGTGGAAAGATACCAATCCACTTCAGGCGATGAGCTCCCTTCTTCAAGCTCCGGTGCGCGTGGAGAATACCGCGCGATTGGCAGCGTTTGTCGAGTTTGAACGGTTGGATCAGCCGGTCGGCAACATGGTCTATGTCCATCTTTCACACGGAATTACCATGGGGAACATCCTCGGTGCGACTCTGGTTCAAGGTGCGCATGGGGGTGCTGGGGAACTGGGACACATCAGCATTGATCCCATGGGATTACCTTGCGAGTGTTCCAATCGAGGGTGTCTTCAGCAGTATGTATCGACGCCTGCGATTCTTGCTCGGCTCAAGCCAATTCTTGGCGGGGATGCGACGATTTCAGACTTTGTTGCGGCGGTTCGGAGTGGGGATCACGCATGTACGAGCCTCATTGAGGAAATTGGTGAGCAGCTGGGTGTAGTGATGGTGAGTGTTACGAATTTACTTGATCCTGAGGTGATTGTCCTCGGCGGTGAGATCGCTCAGGTGGGGGAGAGTCTTCTTGATCCTTTGCGACGGATTGTTCGTCGACGAGGACTTCCCTTGTCGTCCCGTAACGTGCGTTTTGCGTGCGCGGGACAGCCGGCTTCGGCATCGGAAATGGCCTCCGCAGCCTTCAGTGTCATTGTGCGGGATGAAGATGTCGTTGAGTCAATCGTAAAATTTGCCGTGTAACAAAAGTGTCACGATTCTTGACAAAGTTTTTTGTGCTGATGATACTTAAGCTCATCTACGCATAGGCGCGTAGCGTTTGAGAGGAAATAACAATGTCTCAGCACACAACCAGAAGGCGCCTGATCGCACTGGCAACTGCGTCTGCGCTCAGCCTTGGCCTTGCGGCATGTGGAAACTCATCCAGCACGTCCGGTTCAAGCGCTTCTAGCGACACTTCAAGCGTCACAGGGAAGACCGTGCGCGTATGGTTCATGGAGGGGTCGATCTCTGACGACGCGATCGCTTACCTCGAGAAGACCTTCGCAGAACAGAACCCCGGAAACACCCTCAAGGTTGAAATTCAACCCTGGGATGGCATCGTTTCTAAGCTCCAGACATCCCTGGCGTCGAAGTCAGAGAGTCCCGATCTCGTCGAAACTGGAAACACTCAGACCGCTGTTTTCGCGTCCGTCGGAGCTTTTGCTCCCGTTGACGACCTTTACGACAAGGTTGGCGGCGATAAGCTTATTCAAAGCTTTATCGATGCAGGACGCTGGGACAACCAGCTCTATGCGCTTCCTCTCTACGCCGGTGCACGTGGAATTATCTACCGCAAGGACCTCTTCGAGAAGGCCAATATCGCTGTTCCGAAGACCTTGGATGAATTGGCAGATGCAGCAGTTGCCCTGGGTAAGGCAAACCCGGATGGAGTCGAAGGCTTCTCGGGAATGTATCTTTCGGCAGTAGACATTCACGGCGTTGAATCACTGATGTTTGCCGGCGACGGTGACTACGCGACCTTGAGCAACGGCAAGTGGCAAGAAAAGCTTACTGATCCCAACACCGTCGCTTCCCTCGAACGCATCCAGAAGATCTTCAAGGACGGCACCGCATACGCGATGGACTCCTCCGCCTCGCAGAAGAACTTCCAGAAGTACTTCAACGAGAATAAGGTGGGTATCCTCGTCGGCACCGGTTCTGTTGCCAAGAAGATCGACAAGGAACTGTGGGATGCCGGCAAGGTTGGTGTCATGCCGATTCCTGGGCTCAAGGAAGGCAGTGTCGGCAAGACCTTCGCAGGCGGCTCCTCGATCTCTCTTGCTGCAAACGCGCAAAATCCTGAACTCGCAAAGAAGGCACTCGAAGTGATCTTCTCCGAGGACTTCCAGAAGATGGTCGCAAAATCGGGCTGGACCCCTGGAAACACCCAGTACGGTTCAGCTTCGGAAGGCGCATTCGCAGACATCTCGACCACCGTCATCGAGAACTCGAAGCTCACCCCCAATACTCCGCAGTGGGGAGTCGTTGCAGGTGACAACGTCATCCGTGACTTCTTCACCGAGATTGCTCAGGGTAAGGATGTCAAGACAGTCGCAAAGGAAACGGGCACAAAGCTCGATGCGACCTTGAACCAGCAGTAATCCTTCACACAAGGCGTCGACACGCACGAGGCGGCGAGCGGCGCACAAACAGTAGGGGAGTCGTCCGTCCTCAAACATTTCGGGCGACTCCCCTGCACCATCGCAACACCGGAGAGAAAAATGACCTCCACCCACGTGTTTTCCGTCAAAAGGCGCCCAAAGAAGGGCTTCCTGAAACGGAAAATGGCACCCTTCCTCCTTCTCAGTCCAGCCGTAATTCTGGTCCTGGTTGTCTTGGGCTACCCCATGCTCCGCCAGTTCATCATGTCTTTCCAAAAGTTTGGCTTGGAACAGCAGTTTGGAAAGCCGCCGAAGTGGGTTGGCTTCGACAACTACAAAGCGATTCTCTCCGACTCCTATTTCTGGTCGGTCCTTGCAAAATCGCTCGCGTTTTGTGCCTGGACAGCCGGAATCACCATGATCGGTGCCATTACTTTGGCACTCATGATGCGCGCCGCTTCACCTGCAGCGCGAACCTTCATGAATTCCACTCTGATCGTCGTTTGGGCAATGCCCCTCCTTGCCTCACTTACTGTCTGGCAGTGGCTGGTTGACCCGAACTTCGGCCTCATCAATTTCCTCCTGGCGGCTCTGGGCCTTCCCTTCAAGGGTTTTGCATGGCTCTCAGCGTCCTACTGGACTTTCTTCTTGGTTGCCTCCGCAATTATCATCTGGGCGTCGATGCCGCTGGCTGCAATTTCGATCTATGCGGCCGTCACTCAAATCGATGATTCGCTGATTGAAGCGGCACAAATCGACGGTGCCGGATACCTCTCCCGCCTGCGCTACGTCATCTTTCCGTCGATCTCTCCCGTCATTGCACTGATCGGCGTTCTTCAAGTGATCTGGGACTTGCGCGTCTTCACGCACATCTACGTCCTGCAACAATCCGGTTCGATCTCAACAGAAACAAACCTCTTGGGAACCTATGTTTACCGGCTGGGTATTTCACAGGGCAATTACGGGATGGCTTCGGCCCTAGCAACCGTCATTTTGCTGATCACGGTGGTCATCACGGCGAAATACATCCATATGCTCTTCACGAAGGGGGACGCACGATGAGTGCCACGCAGGTCAGGGAAAACGCGGGCCAAGTGTCACCTCGTCAATCAAATCGACGCAAGGTGCGTCCCGGGAAAGTTGTCGTGAATGTGCTCTTGGTGATCACGGCATTGACGTGGTTGCTTCCCGTGTACTGGATGGTTAACTCTGCTTTCCAAACAGAACGCAACCTTCTGTCGAGTCCTCCCAAGCTTTGGCCGTCACCACTGACAACCGAGCATTTTGTGGGGGTGCTGACTTCTCCGGCTTTCCGCTCCGCGCTGCTCATGTCGCTGAGCGCAGCCATCATCACTGTATGCGCGACGACGCTGTGCTCGCTTCTTGCAGCGCTTGCTTTGGCTCGCTTCAATTTCCGAGGCCGACGCACTTTGATCGTTTCCATCCTTGTCATCCAAATGATCCCCGCCGAGGCACTCTTCATTTCGCAGTACCGCATGCTTGATTCGTGGGCACTGTTGAATTCTGTCGCGGGATTGTCCTTGCTCTACGTCGGAGGGGTGCTCCCCTTCGTCACATGGATGATGCGTGGATATGTTGAAGCCGTCCCCGAGGAATTGGAACAGGCCGCAATGATCGACGGGTGTACCCGCGTGCAGGCATTCATGCGTGTGACTCTGCCGTTGCTGGCACCGGGGTTGGTTTCGACTTCAGTCTTTGCTTTCTTGCACTCGTGGAATGAGTACACGCTGGCGCTGATTGTTCTCTCTCGCGATTCTGCGGTGACCTTGCCGCTGTGGCTCCAATCCTTCCAGCAGGGACTTCAGGGCTCCGACTGGGGAGGCGTGATGGCCGGTTCGACGCTTATTACAATCCCCGTTCTCATCCTGTTTATCTTCGTTCAAAACAGGATGTCGACGGGTATGGTCTCGGGCGCAGTTAAGGGTTAAGCGCGGGGCACGTGAAGGTATCGCTGCGAGGCCCCTCAGATCAGGTTCCGCTTCTGCATGATCTTCAGTGCAACCCAACCGAAGGGTGCGCGGCCATAGAAGGTCACGAGGCGGTAAATGATCGCGGTTGGCAATGCGATCGACACGGCGATACCTGCAACCTGCAAACCACCGGTGAGCGCGGCCTCGACAGGACCGATGCCACCGGGGGAGGGGACGACCGAACCCAGGGAGTTCGATGCCAAGTAGGTAATCGAGAGGGTCACAAGGTTGAGCGACCCGCCCATGGCCTTGAGTGAAGCCCAGAATGCGCCGACGAAACCGATGTTCATGAGCATGTTCCCCGCAAGAACTGCGAGGAGGCGCTGGGGCTGGCCGGCAACCCACATGAGGCGCGGATAGACCTGCTTCCACGTGGGTTCGATCTTCGACCAAATGAACTTTCGGATCTTCGGGATTGAAATGCAGATAATCACCACAAGGGCGACAACTGCGACGCCGGCGATGATCGCACCATAAGGCAGTGATACAGACAGTGAGGATCCGGAGAAGAACAAGACGGTGACGAGCAGTGAAATAGTCACGAGGAACTGTGAAATCTGCTGAAGAGTCACGGTTGTGACCGCAGCGGCTGTGCTCATCTTCTGCTTGGTCAGGAATCGCAGGTTGAGTGCGGCGGGGCCAATCCCAGCGGGTGCGACCAGAGTGACAATCGAGGCTGCGACCTGGGCAAGAATCGAGTCTCCGAACTTGACCTTCTCTTGGCTGAAAGCGACCAGGGGAACTGCGCCGCCAACCCACGTTGCAGCTGCGAAAACAAAAGCAATGGCAATCCAGATGGGATTGGCCTGCTTGACGGCTGCAACGATATCGGAGAAGTTCAAGGAACCCATCAAGATGATTGCCGCGAGCGCAAGAACTGCGAAGGTGATCATCGTCTTGGGCGCAAAACGTTGCAAATTAGCCGGTTGGACGGACTCTTGAGGAGTATCGGCAACAATTTCTTCGCGGAGTTTGTCAAGCAGATCGCTGCGTCGAAGGCTTGCAGTCACCTCCGAAGGCAGGACAGCCTTTTGTAGCACCGGCGCACAGCCGACCAAGGCTTCTTCGGAGAGATTTCGTCGCGCCGAGGCCAGCGCCCGATCCTTTCCGACATAGATCGCAAGCAGGGTGAGCATCTGGGCGACATCGATGCGCTGATTGAGCTCGTTCGTTGCAACCTCGCCCTCATCCCAGCGGATCAGCCATACCTGGGAGGACTCATCCACAACCAGGGAAGAGGGGGCGATGTGGCGGTGGCTGATCGCATGGGCGTGCGCGAAGACCAACTGCTTCCAGGCCTCGTCAAGGATCTCATCGGTGAGTGCCTCTGCCTCGGCAAGATCCTTCAAAGATGCGGTCGGTGGAAGCACGCGCATGACGGTCATGATCGAGTCACCCGCCTGCGCAAGCCCCATGGGTTCGGGCAGGTGTACGCCCGCGCGCTTTGCGGAAATGGTGGTCAGCATGGAACGCTCGGCAGCAGCCTTCACAGAGGGGGACACCCAGCGGGAAAGGCCGCGAAGACGGACGTTATTCCACACTTCCAAAAGGGTCCCGGTCATTCCGCGCCCCGGGTCGAGCATGGTGATCTCGTAGGGCACACCATAGATATCCCACACCTGATAGTGGCGATTGCCATCAACGGGGGGACGGCGAGGAATCGTGTATTCAGCTGAATCGGATGCGTGGGGTTCTGTGTGGAAATGGCCGTGTTCTGATTCGGTGACCAGCCATGTTTCCAGGTTGACTCCCACGGGAAGAAGATCTGTGCGAATGATGCGTTGGGGTGTGATTCGGATGGAGAGAAGCGCGCGTACGATTTGTCCACCCGAAGCACTGCGGTCCTGGAATCCCAAGACAAAGCGCGAGGCCGACCCAAAAGTGCGTCCCAAGAGCACGGAGAATACTGCTGAGGGGAGCGTGAGCTGGCCGCGCAAGACCCAAATAACGATGATGACGGCGAGTGCCCAGTAAGACCAGCGAATCGTACGCATGGCCTCGGCCTCGCCTGCCGCAGTGAAGAGCGCGATAAGCGCGACGGCGACCAAGTTAATTGCAATGTACGAGGTCGTTTGCCCGTTTTCCGAATAGGTGACGCTCAGCGGGTCGGTCGCGGTTTCGGGAAGTTGGCGCAGGAGAAGCAGGATTGCGTACGAGGCGACGCCTGCGATCACGCTTGTTGTCAGTGCTTCGATTGCTGTGGAGACTTGGCGGCGAAAGAGCAGCATGCCGATCACAGCGATCGGGGTGACAAGAATGGTTAAGCCCTCGACCAGAGACAAAGGCATAAGCAGCAGATCGCGAATGACTGTCACGCGTAGGACGTCTTCGGCAACGCCTTCGGTTGTTGAGGAGGCGACGAAACCCAGCCCCCACGTCAAGGCGATACCGAGGAGGCAGAAGATGGCCTCGACAAGGTCAGAGCGGCGGCGGCGACGGTAATGAACCCGATCGGCGAAAAAGACCGCCTCGGGAAGTTTCGACTGGCGCGTAGGAGCGTGATCGGGTGTGTTTTCTTCCGCCTGCTCGGACGCGGGCGCAGGGGGCTGCGGGGCGTCAGAGGCCTCGGACGTGATCAGTTCCTCGGAATTCTCCATGGATGACATCCTATCTGTCTTCTAAAGACCGGTAGGGTTGACTTCGTAACATGCCGTGCACTCTTCAGGTGAACGGTGCCCGAGTTTAAGGAAATCTGCATGCTTGCTGCCGCCATGGTTAATGCCTCAGGTCTGGATACCTTCATCAACTGGTTCAAGGACCCCGAAAGCCTGCTGGTCGCTATGGGACCGTGGGTTTTGTGGGGAACAATGCTCATTGTCCTCATCGAATCCGGTGTTCTCTTCCCGGTTCTTCCCGGCGAATCTCTGCTCTTCACTGCGGGTTTGCTCCACGATCGACTGGGGCTACACCTGCCGACACTGATCATCATGGTTGTTGTTGCGGCCTTCATCGGCGCGCAGATCGGTTACTTCCTCGGCGCAAAGTGGGGACGCAAGTTCTTCAAGCCAGACGCTCGAATCTTGAAGACCGAACACTTGGAAAAGGCCGAACGATACTTCCGTGACTACGGCGGGCGTTCGCTGGTCATTGGTCGTTTCATCCCCTTCATTCGTACCTTCATTCCGCTCGCGGCAGGAATGGCGCGCTACCCCTACGCCAAGTTCCTGATCTTCAACACCTTGGGTGCCTTCATCTGGGGTGCGGGATTCATTCTCGTTGGCTCACTTCTGGGTAATGTTCCCTTCGTGCATGACAACCTGACCTTGATCCTGGGTGTCATCATCCTCGTCTCGGTTCTGCCCGTGATCATTGAGATCGTCGGAAAGAAGCGTTCAGGCGAGCACGCTGAGGCCGGTGAAACCGAGGCCCTCGCGCCAGAGGAGCACGCCGAGTGAGCACGCCGCGAATCGCGTTCCTAGGTCCCTTTGGGACTTTCACAGAGCAAGCTCTGCGCCAGATTGCCCCGGAAAACGCTGAGCTTATTCCCCTGACTTCCCCGCCGCTGGCAATGAAAGCGGTGCGTGAAGGAAAGGCTGATTGGGCGGTTGTTCCAATCGAGAATTCCATCGAGGGCGGGGTCAACGCGACCCTCGATGCGCTCGCGGACTACCCGCAGCTGGTGATTCGCGCGGAAATGCTGGTTCCCATTACTTTTCACTTGGCTGTTCGCCCTGGGACGCGCGCGGAAGATATCCGTAAGATCGGGACGCACCCGCACGCGTGGGCGCAGTGTCGAAACTGGGCCGAGGAAACCTTCCCGGGTGTTGTCCACGTTCCCGCGACTTCAACCGCCGCAGCGGCTGAGACTTTGGGTTCGGGCGAAAGCGCATTCGACGCGGTTCTGTGTAACGCAACCTCGGTGGATCGTTACGGTTTGGAATCGCTGTTCACGGATGTTGCGGATAATCCTGGTGCGATTACGCGTTTCGTGTGCGTGAGAAGGCCGATTGAAGGGTCGTTGACTGCACCGACTGGACACGATAAGACGACGATTCAAGTCGCGCTGCCGGTGAACCAGGCGGGATCGCTCATGCGTCTCCTTGAGCAGTTCTCGGTGCACGACGTTGACCTGTCGCGAATCGAATCACGGCCCAGCGGTGATGGACTGGGTGCCTACACTTTCTCGATCGACATGGTTGGACACATTACTCAAGAGCACATTCAGGCCGCTTTGCGAGGCCTGTACCGCGTGTCCCCGGACGTGCGCTTCATGGGGTCCTACCCCAGCTCGACGGTCAATAGCGCGGACGTGCCTCAAGATGACGAGGACTATCGCCGTGCGCGGACGTGGGTTCGTGAACTCATTGCCGGGGTCTCACAGGACTGACCTACTGAATGTGTGAGGCCGGTTGGCGCTTGAGTGCGTCAGCCGGCCTCACAGTTTGGTCAAGCAAGGTGCGCATTGCGCCTGTTTTGCGCCTGTTTTGCGCATGAGGCGGGCCAGGCCTCGGTAGGTAAAACAAAAGGACCCAGCTTTCGCTGGGTCCTTACTACGTGCGCGAGGGGGGAGTTGAACCCCCACCCTATCACTAGGACACGGACCTGAACCGTGCGCGTCTGCCTATTCCGCCACTCGCGCGTACGTGGAAACTTTAGGGAATGAGGAACGATAAGTCAAACCGAAGTGTGAAAGGCGGCGAGCATCACCTTGAGATGTGTGGAGATGCGCTTCCCGTAGCTGATCGCCACCCGTGCGCGGCCGGCTTCCGTTCTTCTTTTACTTCGCGAGGAAGCGCTGGACGAAACTTTCGGGTAGATACAGGTACTTTTCTGCAAGCCTCATAAAGGTTTCGAAGTCGATCTTTGGATTGCTGAAAAGCTCGTGAAGTTCAGGATTATCACCCTGGGTGATCGGGCCGAATGCTCCAGTGGGAAGGCAGTAGAAGATATCGCGACTGATCGCGAAACCGTTGTTATTACCGAATTCTTCCATGACCGCGAAGCGCATGTAGTCGGCCATCTGGAGTATCTGCCGTGAGATGTCTTCCGGATCGATGGGCGCATAGAGTAGGACGGATCGTTGCGGAATGGCGAAGAACAATCCCTGGGGAGCGTTAATTTGGAGATTGCTTACCAATGCGCCGATGTTTGCGGCCTTGCCGGCAATAAATGGAGATTCTCCCAGAAGTTCGGTGAATGGACCCACCTGTTGCTTGGTATCGATTGGCTCGTTATCCGTGTTGATCTGACCGTAGTAGAAGAGCTCGTCGACTGAAAGCGGGTAACGAGCAAGGCTTTGATCCGTCACCAACGACACGCTGTTTGGAAAATCCAGATAGAGCGCTGTGGCTAATCCGGCGGTGAAGGGGCGAATGTAGCTGATGGGGAGATCTGAACTCTGCCCGCCCCGGATGATGCGTGTGCGAATTCGTCGGCGAAGCTCATCGGGATCATTGATCGAGTATTCGGGCATCCGCAGGGTCTCAATCATGAATGCAACCCAGCGTTCGATCCGTTCCTGATGCTGGGCTGGGTCGGAACGCGATAGATCTGACAGAAGGTTTTCAACGTTGAAGCGCATGGTGTCGACGGTCAGAATGTAGCCGTTTGTTTGAGGGTCGACTCGAGGAGTCGCATTGATGCCAGCATCATCTAGGCGCTTCAAAAGATAGGGGAAAGTGCGTTGAAT
>CAUTOM010000011.1:0-31281 GCA_963540435.1 uncultured Actinomyces sp. | reverse complement strand
GATTCTGGAATCGGCGGGAAAACCGCCGTAGAAGTGGGAGCTCGTCTTGCTCGTCTTGCCCAGCATCATCAAGTCGTTGTCGTCACTCACCTCGCACAGGTTGCTGCTTATGCGGATCACCATCTTTTCATTGAGAAAAATGACGGACGTACCAGTATCCGTGTGCTCGAAGGAGATGAGCGAGCTGGGGAGCTTGCGCGGATGATGAGTGGGGATGCGCACTCTGAGGCGGCGCGCCGGCATGCTTATGAGCTCTTGGGGCTGGACATGCCACAATCGAAAGCGTGAGCCAAGAAAAATCAGGACTTTCAAGTAGCAGGGATACCTCGGTTGAGGGACGCGTATGGATTGCGCGCGATCTCCATCAGAAGATTCCGACAATTGATGAAGGCGATTTCCTGCTCATTGAGGATAACGATCTTACGCAGGTAGACGCTGAGCTCATCATTGAAAGTGGTGCGCGGCTTGTGTTCAATGCGGCGCTATCTGTCACCGGACGCGTGCGTAGCCGTGGCCCTCAGACGCTGATCGATGCGGGTATTGTTCTTATCGATGATTGCGGATCTGATGTCTGGGCGCTCAAAGACGGCGATTTGATTAGGGTCGAGGGAGCGGACATCCTCCAAGAGGGCAAACGAGTCGCTCAAGGACACCGCTATGACTCACTGAAGGATCTTCCCTCAGATATTCCAGATGCTGACCAGGCTCTCTCCGACCAACTTCAAGCATTCGAAGCCTCGACCTCAACCTTCTTGGAATATGAAGGTGCGGGCGTTCTACGAGGGGAAGGCTACCCGGAGCTTGCAACAAAGATCAGTGGCCGTCAGGTCCTGCTCGTGTGCGATTCCCCGCGCGCGAGCCAGCAGTTGCGCGATCTTGGGCAGTGGATTCGCGATACGCAACCGCTCGTGGTGGCAGTTGAAGGTGGCGCATTGCGCGCAAAGCGTGCGCATCTTAAACCTGCCATTATCGTTGGAGACATGACCGAGGTGCCTGACAAGATCATCCGCTCAGGTGCAGAGATTGTGGTTCCCCGCGCACATGAAGGGGATCAGGGGCGCGATCGTTTGAATCGTATGGGGATCGACTATCACGAGATCGATCTCAGCGCTTCGGCTCAAGATGTGGCTATTAGCCTTCTGAGCTTTTTGGACCCCGCGGCGATTGTCGTCGCTGGCGACGCGCGCGAGCTTGAGGATTACCTTGAACTGCCTCGTTCCGTCGTTACTCCCGCTTTCTTGATTCGCTTGCGAGCCGGTGATCTGTTGATTCCAGCCCATGCAGTGAGTGCAACATACCGGAGTCGTATTCGAGGCGGATGGCTGTTCCTCCTTGCATGTGTGCTTTTCGCGTCGATGGGAGTGGCACTCTGGGCTACTCCGTGGGGGCATGACCTCTACATGAGTATCTGGAATTGGATCTCACAATTGTGGTCCCCGTCGAATTTAGCTAGTTCCGATCTAGTCCACTGGACTGAAACTGTCACGTTCTAAGGAAGAAAACATGGTCAACTTTCGCTATCACATCGTGTCTTTGATCGCGGTTTTTGTTGCACTGTGCTTGGGTGTTGTCCTAGGTGCGGGGCCGCTGCAATCGCGTATTTCTTCCGGTTTGACGCCCACCACCTCGACGGCCTCGTCAAATGAAGCGCTCGCACAAGCTCAGAACAACGGCAAAATCGAAGCTCGCGCTGTCGCTGAGCTTGCCCAAGGGCGTCTTACAGGATCTCTCAATGGCGTTTCAGTTGCCATCGTGACTGTCCCTGGAAGTGATAGCTCAGATGTTGCTTCCATGCGAGACACTCTGGGAACGGCGGGCGCTCAGGTCGTCGGCGAGATTGAGCTCACGAACACGTGGCTGAGTGCCGGCTCGGCAACCTTCCGCAACACGCTTGCAACTCCTTTGGCATCGCACCTGACCGGTCTTGCCGGTGATGCCGGTGCAGAAGCTGTGATCGGTCAGGCAATCGTCACCTCTTTGACTCAGAGTGGATCTGAACCTGATCTTGTCAAGCAGATCCTTACCGGGGGCGACACTCCCGTCATGCGCATGACCAAGGACCCGCAGGGTGGTGCCCAGGCTATCGTGGTCGTTGCTCCTCGCGGCGACACCAGTGCGAATACGCAGACAGCAGATCCTTCATCACTTGCATCGCAGGCATCGTGGGAAGGCTTGGCAAAGACAATTGGGAATGCTCCTGCGGGCGGCCTCATCCTCGGTGACGCCTCGACTGATCGTTCTACTCTCACGGCTCTGCGTCGCGCGAATGTTTCGGCGACAACCGTTGATCAAGTTGGAACCACTCAGGGAACAATTTCGGCGGTTTTGGCACTGAAAGACGCTCACTCGAGCGCGCGTTCCTTTGGTGTCGGAAGCGGCGCAAGTGCGATTTTCCCTCCGGCTCAGTGAGGAATGATCATGACTGAGATTCGCGACCAGCACGTTCCTGTTCGGACACTTTCATCACGCCAAGTTTTTTCGGGCAAAGTTTTCGGTATCCAGCGCGATGAATTAGTGCTGGATGAAGCGCAAGAACCGATCCTTCGCGAGTATATGTCTCATCCGGGGGCGGTTGTGATCGTCGCGCTTCGCGGTGACGGGGGAGAAGAAGAGATTCTCCTCGAACGTCAGTACCGTCACCCGGTTGGCGCCAAGCTATGGGAAGTACCAGCTGGACTCCTTGATATTCCGGGAGAAGACCCGCTTGTTGGAGCTCAACGAGAACTTGCCGAAGAAGCAGATCTTGTTGCGCAGCGATGGGATGTTCTCCTAGATATCTTTAATTCCCCGGGTTGCTCGTCGGAATCGATTCGCATCTTCCTTGCCCGTACTCTCTCGCAGACGCAGACTCCCTTCGACCGTGAAGATGAAGAGGCTGATTTCGAATATCAGTGGGTGAAGCTCGATGATGCCGTCACTGCGGCATTGCAGGGGCGCCTGCACAACGCCTCGACTGTGTGTGCTGTTCTTGCAACCGAGGCTGCGCGCAGGCGTGGATGGGACCTCCGCGAGGTTTCCTCCCCATGGCTTCGATAGGTTCAGGACCTTCGGCCCAAATTCTGTGACATGAGTCGCCTGCTCTGTCAGGTATTTCGCAACGAAAATGTTGCCTAAAGAGCGTATGATTTTCATGAGATTCAAGAGATGTGAATGTAGATTCGCTTGGAGGGCAGCGTGGAAATCAGTGATGCGCGCACCCGGCAGCAGGTGCGTGACCTTGTTGTCGAAAAGGGCCCTGTCACAGCGTCGACGATTGCTCGAATCCTTGGACTGACAACTGCTGCTGTTCGCAGACACCTGACGATTCTGCTCTCTGACAGTGAAATTGCAGAGCACGAGTTTACTCAGGTTGGTCGCCGCGGCAGGGGACGTCCTGCCCGCCACTACGTTGCGACCGCGCGCGCTCACGAAAAGCTCTCAGATAGCTACTCTGACCTAGCAGTCAAAGCATTGGGATATCTCGGGCAAGTCGGCGGGGGAAAAGCCATTGATTCTTTCGCCGCTGCGCGCTCGCGCGAAATTGAGAGGCGCTACGCCTCGACCGTTCGCGAAGCCGGGCATGACCCACGCTTGCGTGCTCAAGCCCTCGCTGACGCACTGACTGCTGATGGCTACGCGGCGACAGTGCGAGAGATCGGCGGAGGCGGATTTGCTGTGCAGCTGTGTCAAGGCCACTGCCCAATCCGGCAAGTTGCAGGCGATTTTCCGCAACTCTGTGAGGCTGAAACTGCCGCTTTCTCACGACTGCTCAATGTTCATGTCCAACGACTTGCAACCCTTGCAGGAGGAGAGCACGTGTGCACAACCCACATTCCCGTGGCAACGCCCGTGATCTCACCCGCAGCGCGAGCCGCTCTTCGCAAGTAGCTCACACTCCAGTAATAACCGAATTGACGAGGAAAAATATGACCCAGTCACCACCGGTCACCGACGCAACTACTCTGAGTGACGATGAGATCATCAGCTCCATCGGCGCCTATGAGTATGGGTGGCACGATAACGATGACTACTCCAAAGATGTCCCCCTAGGAATCAATGAGTCGGTTGTTCGTTACATCTCCGAGGTAAAGGATGAACCTCAGTGGATGCGTGAACGTCGCCTCAAGGCTTTGGAACTCTTCGAACGCAAGCCGATGCCCACGTGGGGTCCGGATTTGTCGCACGTTGATTTCGACGCTTTTAAGTACTACGTGCGTCCGACGGATCGTCAGGTGAATGACTGGGAAGATCTCCCCGAAGAAATTCGTGATACCTACGATCGTCTGGGTATCCCGGAGGCCGAAAAGAACCGCCTTGTTTCAGGCGTCGCGGCTCAGTATGAGTCTGAGGTTGTCTATCAGCAGATTCAAGAAGATCTTGAACGTCAAGGTGTGATCTTTACGGATACTGACACCGGTCTGCGTGAACATCCCGAGATCTTCGAAGAGTATTTCGGTAAGTGTGTTCCATCCGGTGACAACAAGTTCTCGGCACTCAATACCGCCGCATGGTCGGGTGGATCCTTCGTTTACGTCCCGCCGGGCGTCCACGTGAATATTCCTCTGCAGGCCTACTTCCGCATCAATACCCAGGCAATGGGGCAGTTCGAGCGAACGCTCATCATTGCGGACGAAGGCTCGTACGTTCACTATGTTGAGGGCTGTACTGCCCCGATTTATGACGAGAATTCCTTGCACTCCGGTGTCATTGAAATCTTCGTCAAGAGGGACGCACGCGTTCGCTACACGACGGTTCAGAACTGGTCGACGAATGTCCTTAACTTGGTGACTCAGCGTGCCATGGTTGAAGAGGGCGGAACCATGGAATGGGTGGACGGCAATATGGGTGCCGCCATCACCATGAAGTATCCGGCATGCTTCTTGATGGGAGAGCACGCCCGTGGCGAAACCTTGTCGATCGGTTTTGCTGGCCCCGGCCAGCAACAGGACACGGGTGCCAAGATGGTGCATATGGCACCGCACACGTCTTCCTCGATCGTGTCGAAGTCCGTCTCGCGCGGCGGCGGACGCACGTCCTACCGTGGCCTTGTACAAATTAATGCCCGAGCACGTCATTCCAAGTCGAATGTTCTGTGTGACGCGCTTCTAGTCGACAAGGTTTCGCGTACCGATACCTACCCCTATGTTGATGTGCGCACGGACGACGTTGAAATGGGACATGAGGCAACGGTCTCTAAGGTGTCAGCGGACCAGCTTTTCTATTTGATGAGCCGCGGCTTGGATGAGAACGAGGCTATGGCGACCATTGTGCGCGGCTTTGTCGAGCCGATTGCCAAGGAACTCCCCATGGAATATGCCCTCGAATTGAACCGACTTATTGAATTGCAGATGGAAGGATCTGTTGGCTGATGACGACCCAAGAGACCATGGCCCGTCCGCATTCTCATGGCGCGGGAGCTCCGGTGGCGCATTCCTCGCGAGGGGATCGCCCGACCTCGTTTTCTCTGAGTGATATCGCAGTTCCTCACGGACGTGAGGAAGACTGGCGTTTCACTCCGATGCGTCGCATTGAGAAACTTTTCGAGACGCACAACTTTGAGACGGAATCTTTGGGCGTGCGTATCGATGCACCCGAAGGGGTTCTCGTTGAAGAGGTTGCTCGTGATGATCAACGTCTTGGCAGCGTGCTTGCCCCCGGAGACCGTACCTCGGTTGTTGCGTGGAACGCCTTTACAAGCGCACAGATTGTGACGGTGCCGAAGAAGACTGAGCTAGCAGCTCCGATCATGATTGACATTGATGGAGACGAGCTCACTCGCGTCCAGCATCTTGCTCTTCGCGTTGAGTCGCAATCGGTCGCCACTATCGTCATGAATCATCGAGGCGGCGGGCATGGTGCGCTCAATCAGACCGTTGAGATCGAAGCAGGAGACGCCTCGGAGCTCACGATTGTCTCCATCCAGGAATGGGATGACGAATTCCTGCACGCCTCCAACCATCGCATTGCGATCGGACGCGATGCAAAGGTCCGTCACATCATCGTGACCTTGGGTGGCGACTTAGTGCGCATCTGCTCCGATACCGACTACCGAGGCCCCGGCGGCGAACTCACCATGCTCGGCCTGTACTTTGTTGATTCAGGTCAGCACTTGGAACACCGAGTATTCGTCGATCACTCGCAGCCTAATTGCTACTCTCGCGTGACCTACAAGGGGGCGCTTCAGGGTAAAGACGCTCACTCGGTGTGGATCGGGGACTGCCTCATTCGTGAAGCCGCCGATGGAACCGATACCTACGAGCTCAACCGCAATCTTGTGCTCAGTGAAGGTGCAAAGGCGGACTCCGTCCCGAACCTGGAGATTGAGAATGGCGAAATCATCGGCGCAGGCCACGCCTCGGCAACGGGGCGCTTCGACGATGAACAACTTTTCTATCTCATGAGCCGGGGAATTGCCGAGGCCGATGCACGCCGTTTGGTCGTTCGTGGATTCTTCGCCGAACTTATTGAACAAATCGGCGTTCCGCAGGTTCAAGATCACCTGATGAACGCAATTGAAAAGGAATTGGAACGCGCCGCTCTTGGCGCCTGAGGCTACACGACAGTAGGACGACAACTACAGTGCGGCGTCTAGCGCCGAAGAGGAGAAAACAATGTCGACTTTGACGATTAAAGACCTTCATGCATCGGTTGAGACCGCTGAAGGCCCGAAGGAAATTTTGAAGGGCGTGAACCTGACCATTAACTCCGGTGAGATTCACGCAATTATGGGACCCAATGGCTCTGGTAAGTCCACCTTGGCTTATGCTCTTGCGGGACACCCCGCCTACGAGATCACCAGCGGTGAAGCTTACCTCGATGACGCCTCGATCCTTGATATGAGCGTTGATGAACGCGCCAAGGCAGGCCTCTTCTTGGCAATGCAGTACCCGGTCGAGGTTGCGGGCGTTTCCGTCTCGAACTTCTTGCGGACCGCCAAGACCGCCATTGACGGCCAGGCACCTCAGCTGCGTCACTGGGTCAAGGATGTGAATCAGGCAATGGAAAACCTGCGCATGGATCCGAGCTTCGCCGAACGTGATGTCAACGTCGGTTTCTCCGGTGGTGAAAAGAAGCGCCTCGAGATCCTGCAGATGGAGCTCCTCAAGCCTTCCTTCGCGATTTTGGATGAGACTGACTCTGGTCTTGACGTTGACGCCTTGCGTATCGTCTCTGAAGGCGTGAACCGCGTCCACGGAAACACCGGTTGCGGCGTCATGCTCATTACCCACTACACTCGCATTTTGCGCTACATCAAGCCCAGCCATGTTCACGTCTTCGTGAACGGCCAGGTTGCTGCGCAGGGTGGTCCTGAACTGGCCGATGAGCTTGAAGAGAACGGCTACGATTCCTACTTGGAGAAGTGACCCTGATCCGTGTCTGAAGATTTTTCGCTTCGTGAGCTCAGCCGCCTGCGCGCCGACTTTCCTATCTTGGGACGAGTCGGCCGCGGAGGCCAGGCGATCGCTTATCTCGATTTCAGTGCGACTTCACAAAAGCCGACACCAGTGATTGAGGCGATCACTGAGTTTTATCGCTCGACTAACGGGGCAGTTCATCGCGGGACTCACCTCCTCGGCGATGAGTCAACTGCTGCTTTTGAAGAAGGTCGCGCGGTTCTTGCCAGCTTTATCGGGGCGCAAGCCGATGAAATCGTGTGGACGAAGAATGCAACCGAGGCGATTAATCTCGTAGCCTTGGCAATTCGCAATGCGACTGGGCTGGGGGAGAGGGCGTATAGCCCTCTCGCACTCGCTGCGGGAGATCGCATTGTTGTAACTAGGGCTGAACACCACGCGAACCTTGTTCCCTGGCAACAGCTGTGTCAGGCAACCGGTACCGAGCTGCGCTGGCTTGATTTGCATGAGGACGGACGAATCGATACCGATACACTCGATGTCATTAACGAGCGCACGCGACTGGTCGCCTTTACTCATGTCTCAAATGTGACCGGTGCTGTGTCACCCGTGAAGCAAATTGTTTCTCGGGCACGCAAGTGTGGGGCCTTGGTTCTCTTGGATACTTGTCAGTCCAGTGCACACATGCCAATCAACGTTCGAGACTTGGGCGTCGACTTTGCCGTCTTTTCTTCACACAAGATGCTCGGACCGACGGGAGTCGGCGCGCTTTGGGGTAAGAGAGACCTTCTCGACGCGATGCCTCCGGTTCTCACCGGTGGCTCAATGATCGAAAACGTCACGATGGAGAGCTCGAGCTTCATGCCGGCTCCGGAACGATTTGAAGCCGGTAGTCAGCCCATTGCTCAAATTGTTGGCTGGAGTGCGGCGCTGCGCTACCTTTCCGCTATCGGCATGGACCGCATTGCAGAACACGAGCGTGTTTTAACCGCCTACATGCTTGACCGAATCAGTGGAATTGACGGAGTGCGTGTTCTTGGGCCTGGCTCAGAACTCGAACGTATCGGTGTTGTTGCTTTCGCCGTTGAGGGAGTTCATCCCCATGATGTGGGTCAAGTTCTTGATTCTCATGATGTTGCGGTGCGAGTCGGCCATCACTGTGCAATCCCGCTTCATACCTTCTTTGGTGTTCGTTCGTCGTCGCGCGCTTCAATTGGGCCGACGACTTCACGTGAAGAAGTTGACCGTTTTATTGATGCACTTGGCCAGGTTCGTTCCTACTTTGGAGGTCGCTGATGTCGAGCTTGGAACAGATGTACCAACAGGTGATTCTCGATCATGCCCGCGAGCGTCACGGCTGTGGTAATCCCACTGAGTTAACTTCCTTTTCTCATCAGGTCAACCCAACTTGCGGAGATGAAACGACCTTGGGCGTGACACTGAGTGACTCCGGTGTCATCGAATCCTTGGCGTGGGATGGGGATGGGTGTTCGATCTCTCAGGCTTCCTTGTCAATGCTCTCTGACATGGTTGCAGGTGCGGATCTTACCCGAGTACGTGAACTCTATTCCGCGATGGAAACGATGATGCATTCACGAGGACAAGGCGTGGATGAGGACACCTTGGACCTATTAGAAGACGCCGCCGCCTTAGAGGGAACCTCTCAGTTCCCGAATCGTGTCAAGTGTGCGCTTCTTGGCTGGTATGCGCTGCGCGATGCCCTCGCGCAGCTTGGAACCGATATTGCAGGAGAAAACAAGTAATGGATACTTCTTCCAACCCGATGGCACAAAACGATGCCGTTGAGCAACGCTTTGCTCCTGCGGCCTCGGCTTTGCCAGACCAATCTACCGCCCACAGTGACGCACCCGCTTGCGGGAACGTTTTTAACATCGAGGGTACTGATATTAGAGAAGACGGGACTATCGCTGGAGTCGATGTCCTAGAGGCGCTTAAGGACGTTATTGATCCCGAACTTGGAATCAATATTGTTGACCTTGGCCTAGTCTATGGGATCAACGTTTCATCCAATGATGCCGTTGTCATTGATATGACGCTGACCTCTGCCGCCTGCCCCTTGACAGACGTGATCGAACGTCAAGCCCAGATGGTTTTGGCCCCGCTTTCCAACGATGTTCTGATCAACTGGGTGTGGATGCCGGCCTGGGGGCCAGATCGAATCACCAGTGATGGACGTGAACAGCTTCGCGCGATCGGCTTTAACGTCTGAGCGCGTAGTCCCCTGTGCGTGAACCCCTTCCGCTATGCTGGAGGGGTTCACCTCTATCGAAGGAAAGAGAAACGATGACTGTGGCCGACGCTCCTGTGCAGCCTGTTCTTTTGGGCGGAGATTTTGGAGTCTACGCTTTGGCGCGTTCTTTCCACGAGGCCTACGGGGCTACTTCGATCGTCCTTTCCCATGCACCGACGGTTTCAATCGCGCGCTCGTCGTTTTGTCGTGTCGAGCCCATCATTGCGCACGCCTCAGATGAGGTTTTGCTTGAGACTTTGATGCGCATTGCATCGACCTATTCCGATCGTGCCTTGGTGTTGGTCGCCAATCATGACCTCCATTCCGAGTTCGTCGCGAGGAATTGGGATGCGCTTAGTGCTCATTACGCATTACCTTTCCCCTCCATGGAAGTCATCGACTATGTGACCGACAAGGGGGCATTCGCCCGCCTGTGCAATGAACTTGATGTTCCGACTCCGGCTACCCTCGTCGTTTCCTTCCGTGATTTCTCCACTGCCGAGGCCTGGGTTGCTCCTCAGATTCCCTTTGCCTTTCCCGTGGTCGCTAAAGCTGCTCGAGGCAATGACTACGATGGGCTGGAATTTGAAGGAAAGCGCAAGATCTGGTTCGTCGAGAGTGCCCAAGAACTGGATGAACTGTGGGCGCTTTTGGGCAAGGTTGGTTTTAGGGGAGAGTTCGTTGTTCAGGAATTGATTCCTGGTGACAACACCCAGATGCGTTCAGTGACCGCGTATGTGGACTCGAAGGGACACATGACGCTCATCGGTTCGGCACGTGTGCTTCTTGAGGACCATGCTCCGACTATGATCGGTAATCCGGTTGCTATGATCACTGAATCTTTCCCACAGTTGTGGGCGGATGCTCAGCGTATTCTTGAAGCTGCCAACTACCGCGGGTTCGCGAATTTTGACGTGAAAATTGATCCACGCGATGGACGCGCACTTTTCTTTGAAGTCAATCCGCGAATCGGTCGCAACAGCTGGTACATGACCGCGGCTGGGCACAACCCAATGATTCCGATGGTCGACGACTTAGTTAGAGGTCTTTCACGTGAGCGCGAGGAGGTCTACGAGGAGATCTTGTACTCGATGGTTCCCGATCACCTACTCATGCGCTACCTACGCGATCCCGAGCTCGCACAACGGGTGCGTGGTTTGATTCGTAGTGGAAAGCGATTCGACCCGCTGTTTTACTCGCGCGATAGGGATCTACGTCGATCGCTTACTTTGCACCTGCAGAAGCTTAATCACTATCGCAAGTTCCGTCGGTATTACCCTCAAGCGAACGATCGTTCATTCTAAGGGGATTTTAGTCATGTCACAGGTACAGCTCCGCTCGATTACTGCTGAGGAAATGCGTATTGGCGCTGCCGGCGTAACCCCGCTTCCGATTGAACAGTCCGCGATCTGGGAGCAATACGAAGCTGCCGAAGGACGCAAACTTTGGGGTCGCCTCGAATATTGCGAGGAAGGAAAGCGAATCGCCCTGGTTGCGCTCTACGAGTACTCAATGCGAGGTGCACGCTATCTATGGGCGAAACACGGCCCTGTGTGGTTGAAGGAAGCGACCCCCGCACGTGAACGCGCATTCCGCGATGCTTTGGCCCGCTATGTTCGCGAAAAAGACTCTTCGGTTGTCTTTATTCGTTTGCATGCGACGTTCTCAGCAGATGATCTTCGAGATGTTATGCAGATCATCACCTACGATCGCACGGTCATCATTCGATCCCACGGCGGTAATGAAGAGAAGATTCTTGCTGATATGACGAAGGAAGGTCGTCGCCAGCTTCGACGTTCCCGAAAGGCCCTTGCGCAGGTCGAGACCAGCATTGCTGACGAACGCGAAGCCGCCGCACAGGACTTCAGTGAGTACTATGAAGTTTTGAAGGAAACTGCCCAGAGGGACGGTTTCCACCCGCATCCTCCCGAGGTCTATGCGACGATGCTCAAGGTTTTGGGCGAAGGCCATTCGCACCTATATGTCCTTCGCGTCGATGGCAAGGTTGCTGCGTGGAACCTCATTTTGGTGAACGATCGTCAGGCTGAATGCTATTACGGTGCAACGACAACGCTAGCGCGCAAACTTGGTGCGATGCCAGAGTTGGATGTTCAATGCGCACTCACTCTTGGCCCCGATCTTGATCCGCAGGGCGGTATCGATCTGATGGGCATGCACTCGCCTCGGGTGCCGGAGCTTTTCACTGTTGGTAAGTACAAGCTGAACTTTGCCGAGGGGTACACGGATGTTCCCGGGGCGTGGGATCTGCCTTTGCGTCCGCGGCTCTATGCGGGGCTGCGTAACTTGCTTTCGCTCAAGCGCGCACTGCGTTCGTGACATTGTCGGCTCGGCGGCTACGATAGAAGAGTCCAAGCCTGTCGATTCTCGATAAGAGCGTTTGACGCGCCTTCGTATGCGTGCAGTTGACAGGTAGAGATGGCGCTTGTCGCCAGAAAACCGAAGGAGCACAGCTCGTGCCTGTTATCAACGCAACTATTGATGGCGTTGCTGTAGAAATTGAAGAAGGCTGCACCGGTTTGCAGCATTATGCCTCGCGTAGTGACGTTGTCGCTATGACAGTCGATGGGCAAGCATGGGATCTCTCCCGTGAAATCCCATCTGGAGCAACGGTTGAAGCAATTACTCTGAATTCCCCAGCAGGCCTAGAGATCCTGCGTCACTCCTGTACACATGTCATGGCGCAGGCGGTTCAGGAAGTGTTCCCGGACGTCAATCTTGGAATCGGCCCCTTCATCACCGATGGTTTCTACTATGACTTCGGGAATATCGATTCGGTCACTCCTGAACTCATGCGTGATCTGGAAAAGCGCATGAAGCGCATTGTCAAAGAGGGCCAGACCTTCCGTCGCCGCGTGGTTAGTGAAGACCAAGCCCGCGAAGAACTTGCAGATCAGCCCTACAAGCTTGAGCTCATCACCACTAAGGGTGGGGGAGCAGAGGATGCGTCTGTCGAGGTTGGCGGTTCCGAACTGACAATCTACGACAACGTGCGCCGTGACGGCACAACCGCTTGGAAGGACCTGTGCCGCGGCCCTCACCTGCCCTCAACTAGGCTGATCGGTAACGGTTTCGCGCTTACCAAGTCCTCTTCCGCATACTGGCGCGGTGACCAGGCTAACGATCAACTGCAGCGAATTTACGGCACTGCCTGGGCCTCGAAAGACGATCTTGTCGCCTATCAAGAACGACTTAAGGAAGCTGAGCGACGCGATCACCGTCGCCTCGGTGCTGAGCTTGATCTTTTCTCCTTCCCAGAGGAGCTTGGTGCTGGTCTTCCCGTTTTCCACCCCAAGGGCGGCGTCCTCAAGCGCGTTATGGAAGATTACGTGCGCGAAGCCCACATTGAAAACGGATTCCTCTATGTGGGTACCCCCCACATCTCAAAGGAAGATCTCTTCCATACCTCGGGTCACCTTCCGTATTATGCGGATGGGATGTTCCCGCCCATGGATGATGACGGTCAGCTGTACTACCTCAAGGCCATGAACTGCCCCATGCACAACCTGATCTTCAGGAGCCGAGGCCGTTCGTACCGCGAGCTTCCGCTGCGCCTCTTTGAGTTCGGCACTGTGTACCGCAATGAGAAGTCCGGTGTTCTTCAAGGACTCACTCGCGTTCGCTCCATCACTCAGGATGATTCGCACTCCTATGTGATGCCCGAGCAAGCGGGTGATGAAATTAAGCACCTGTTGAACTTCATCTTGACGCTTCTTCGCGATTTCGGTTTGAACGACTTCTACCTCGAGCTGTCTACCCGTGATACCGATGGGAAGAAGAAGGATAAGTTCATTGGTACGGATGAACAGTGGGAAGAAGCCACCGAAATCTTGCGTCGCTGCGCAGAAGAAACCGGTTTGGATACTGTTCCTGATCCGGGCGGCGCTGCATTCTACGGCCCGAAGATTTCGATTCAGGCGAAGGACGCAATTGGACGTACCTGGCAGATGTCGACTATTCAGTACGACTTCAACCAACCGCACCGTTTTGGATTGGAGTACACCGCTCCCGATGGAAGCCACCGCGAACCTGTCATGATCCACTCGGCGAAGTTCGGCTCGATCGAGCGCTTCATCGGTGTGCTGACCGAACACTATGCAGGAGCATTCCCCGCGTGGCTCTCGCCCGTGCAGGTACGCCTTGTTCCCGTTGCCGAGGCCTTTGATGAGTACGTGGATATGGTTGCTCAGCGTTTGCGCGAGCGTGGTATTCGCGTCGAAGTTGATCATTCCGATGATCGCTTTGGCAAGAAGATCCGTAATGCCGCAAAGCAGAAGGTTCCCTTCACTTTGATTGCGGGCGGGGAAGACCAAGAAGCGCAGGCAGTTTCCTTCCGTTTCCGCGATGGCTCCCAGCTCAACGGTGTTCCCGTTGACGAGGCGGTTGAGCGCATCGCGCGCCACATCACGACTCGCAATAACGCTGATCCGAGCGCCGAGGACTGAGAACAATGAGTGACACTCTTCCGACCGAGGATTCACGGGCGCTGGCCGGTGTTCCCGATGGTTTTGATCGTTTGTGGACGCCGTACCGAATGGCCTACATACATGGCGATCACAAACCCGCCGATTCCTCGTCGGAAGAGTGTCCTTTTTGTGCTGCGCCACAGCGCACTGACCAGGAAGGACTCATCGTTCATCGCGGGGTCACATGCTTCGTTTTGATGAATCTCTTCCCGTACAACTCCGGGCACCTCTTGGTCTGTCCCTATCGCCACGTCTCTGACTACACGGATCTGACTGACGAGGAACGGATTGAATTGGGGCGCCTGACCGCAACGGCAATGCGAGTAGAACGCGAAACCGCCAACCCCGCTGGATTTAATTTGGGGATGAACCAAGGCGAGGTAGCGGGCGCGGGGATTGCTGCCCATCTCCATCAACACGTTGTTCCTAGGTGGGCAGGAGACGCGAACTTCTTCCCCATCATTGCGCGCACGAAAGCTGTACCTGAACTGCTTGAAGATGCGCGTGCGCGTCTAGCAGCGGCTTGGCCAACATCACAGGAGAACTAGTGCTCGGAAACCACGGACGTTCAATTACCAAAACGATCTTCACTCCGCTTGCCAGGGTGCTGCTGGCGGCACATGTGACACCGAATATGGTGACCGTTACGGGGACTCTCGTCACTATCGCAGTTGCAGTTTCTACTTTGCCGAGGGGATATCTCTGGCAGGGGGCGGTCGCCTTAGGAGTCGTTCTATTTTGCGATTCCATTGACGGAGTGCTTGCGCGAATGAGCGGGACCTCCTCGCCTTTTGGTGCTTTCCTTGACTCGACGATGGATCGCCTAGGCGACGGCGCTGTTTTTGCTTCTCTTGTCGCTTTCGCTGTCTTCACCATGGAGCCTTCAACAACGCGAACAGTAGCGATTATCGCGGGCCTCATTGCGATTGTCGGCGCGGCGACCGTTCCTTATGCCCGTGCGCGCGCAGAGTCTGTCGGTGTTATTGCCAAAGTGGGGATTGCCGAGCGTACTGATCGATTGATTGTTGCTCTATTGGGAGCAGCTCTTTACGGTTGGGGTGCTCCGGCCTTCTTCTTTGCCGCAGGCGTATGCTGGGTTGCTTTCGCGTCTCTCGTGACCGTTATTCAACGCGTACACTTCACCGCCCGTCATATTGAACAACCTGCGGAGTCATGATGTCGGGTCGTGGCCTTGTATGGGCGTTTAAAATCGTTCCCCATCTCCCTTTTGGATGTGTCCGATGGCTTGGCCGTTGCGCCGCGGACCTGATGTATCTTCTCAATGGCTCTAGCGTGCGAAGAATGCGCGCAAACCATGAGCGTTTATTAGGACACCCAATTTCGCGCGTCCAATTGCGCGAAGCAGTGCGCTCACACGTCAACGCCTACGTTGAACAACTCAGTTTTGGCGGACGAATCGGCGAAGCGCTGCGCACCCGCGTCGATTTAAGTCAGGCCCAGGGGCTGATCGAACTGAGTTCCTCCGGGCCGGTCGTGCTTGCTCTTGCACATTCGGGAACATTCGATCGCGTAGGAGCAGCGGTCTGTGCTCAGGGACTGGGGATTCTAACCGTTGCAGAGAAACTCAATCCACCAGAGCTCTTCGATGCCTTCGTCAATCTGCGGAGCAATGTTGGCATGGAAATTATCGGTGTATCGCCGGGGGACAGCGTCTTCCACACCCTTCGTGATCGGGCCGAAGGGCGCGCAGGCCTCGTTGTCCCTCTTCTTGCGGATCGCGATATTTCCGGATCAGGGATCGAAGTCAACTTCGGTTCCCGCAAAGCGCTCGTCGCTGCAGGTCCTGCGGCGCTTGCCCGCGCGCTACGAGCGCCTTTGGTGGCCGGAGTTGTATCCGATGTGGATGATTCGGGCTGCCCAGAATTCGTTCGTTTGGAGATTACCGAAAACCTCTACGATCCAGATACCGAAGACCCTGACGTTCTCGAACTGACCCAGCGATGGGTGAATGCGTTAACACCGATTCTTCAACGTAGGATTCGCGAGTGGCATATGATGCAAGCAGTCTTTGTTGAGGATTTAGATCCAGAGCGGTTGGAGAGGGCGCGTCAGCGCGCAGCGCAGAAGGGGCACTAGGTGAAGATCGGAATAGTTAATCCCTACTCCTGGGACGTCCCCGGCGGTGTTCAATTCCACATTCGCGATTTCGCCCTCGAGCTGCTTGAACGCGGCCACGACGTGAAGGTTCTTACCCCGGCGAAAAATACGACGGATTTACCCGAGTGGATCACCGCGGTTGGGTCATCTGTCGCTATTCCTTTCAACGGTTCCGTTGCGCGCCTTTCCTTTAGCCCCATTGCGAATGCTCGAACAAAGAAATGGCTCGAAGAAGGCGATTTCGACGTGCTGCACGTTCACGAGCCCGAGGTTCCATCGATTTCGATGCTTGCTCTTCGAGCCGCAACCGTTCCTGTTATCGGGACATTCCACGCGGCGCTGGACTACTCTTTCTCGCGCTCAGTTTCTTCTCCCGCTCTTGATCCACTTCTCGAAAAGCTTGCCGCGCGCATTGCTGTCTCCGCCGAGGCGCGTCGCACCCTTGTAGAACATCATGGCGGCGACGCCGTGATCATTCCCAACGGTGTTGACACGCACTTTTTTGCCGAGGCTGAGCCCAAAGAAGAGTGGGCTGCTACGGTCGATCGCCCGGTTGTTGTTTTCCTGGGACGCTTGGACGAACCACGGAAGGGACTTCCTGTTTTCGCCGATGCGATTGGCAGGGTTCTTCAGGAGGTCCCCGGAGCTCGCTTCTTGATCGCTGGGCGAGGCGGTGCACACGAATTCCAAAAGCAACTGGAGAGTTTTGGTGATTCAGTCGAATTCCTCGGGGGAGTGAGCGATGAAGATAAAGCCTCACTTCTTAAAGGCGCGACTGTTTATGTAGCGCCGCAGACTGGTGGCGAGTCTTTCGGCATCGTTTTGGTCGAGGCAATGGCGGCTGGATGTGCAGTTCTTGCCTCTGATCTCGAGGCATTCCGCGCTGTGCTTGACCAAGGCGAATCAGGAGCATTATTTGCAACGGGTGATAGTGCTGATCTTGCTCGCCAGCTCGTTACACTGCTCAAGGACCCTGCGCGTTGTAGCGCACTTGCGCAACGCGGCCTGAATGCGAGCCGTCGCTATGGATGGGATACCGTGACAGATCAGGTTCTCGCGCTCTACCAGACTGTTTTGGTATCAGCTCAGGGACAACCTGGTGATCCATCAGCTTTAGATTTGCTCCGAGGCCGAAATGGGGGAGAGGACAGTGAATAATCCGCTCATACTCCTTATCGCGATCCTTGCTGTCGGCTGTGTTGCTCTCACCATTCGTCAGTCTGCGATTCTTGCGACTCGTCTGGATCGTCTACATTGGCGTATTTTGACGACGCGCGATTCGCTTGCCCTTCTTCTCGATGAGCGAGCTCGATACGGGCAAAGGATTGCCGAGTATCCCGATTTATCCTCGGCGGTATCGGCCGAGCTCTCTTCGGCTGCTTGCGCATGCGTGCGACGTGAGGATCTTCCACTCGTTGCCGATGGTCTCGATAGAAGAAGTGCTGAAGCATCAGCATCGGATGAAGAAACGCGAACTCAGTCTTTGGCTTACCTTGAGGCGCAGTCAACGCTTTCACGTGTGCTCCGCAGTGCGATCGATACTGAGGTACGCGAGAAGATGGAAAACGATCCCTACTGGTCTCGTGAACTTCACCAGCTCGATCAGGTATCGTACAAAGTGCAATTAGCACGTTCAATGCATAACCTCTATGTCAGTCAGACGCGCAAAATTCGGGAGCGTACCTGGGTCAGGTTTGCACATTTGGCGGGGCATGCTCCCTACGCTGCGAGCGTCGACTTTGACGATGACACCCTTGAAGATGGACTTGGCTATTAAATGAGTGATACGACTGCGCGATGGGGTGGTCCGGGGGAGGACTACCGACTGAAGAAGATTAGAACCACGGAATCTGAACTCATTCGGCCTGAAGACCCCGCTCCTGAACTTGCCCCGACTTGGCATATCCCTCAGCGAGTGAAGACCCTGCCCTATCTAGAAATTATCTTTACGGTACTGGGGACTCTCGGTGTCGTTGTCCTCATGGCGACATATGTCGGCACTGGAGGCGTTGTATCCGCTGCAACGATGACTCTTCTCGCCCTGATCCCGCTTGGAATTGTGCTGGGTGTATTGAATTACCTCGATCGTTGGGAACGAGAGGGTTGGAAGGCAAAATTCTTGTGCTTCATCTGGGGGGCAGGTGTTGCTACGGCGTCATCTCTTGTCGTCAATAGCACTCTGAATCTGGATCTCGCACGCACTTTGGGCGACGCGAATATAGCGACGGTACTGGTCGCCGTGATCGTCGCTCCTTTCGCCGAAGAACTCTTCAAGGGACTCGGCGTCATCATCTTTATTCTTGCCCGAAGAAACTCAATTAATTCGCGGCTCGATGGGCTGATCACCGGGGGTATCGTCGGCGCCGGATTTGCGTTTATTGAAAATGTTCAGTATTTCCTGAAGTCCAGTTCATCAGGCAGCTCAATGCTGACTTCGACGGTATTTAACCGTGGAATCCTTTCGCCTTTCGTTCACCCAATGGCAACCTCTTTTACGGGAATGGCTATCGCCTTGGTGATTATTCGCTGCTACGGTCCGCTGTGGAGCACAATCCGTGTATTTCTCGGATACCTCACAGCAGTCTTCTTCCACGCCTTCTGGAATTTCCTTGCGAGTGTGAACGATCAAGGAAGCTGGTACGTTGCGTACTTGTTCTTTGAAGTGCCCCTTTTTGTCGGTTGGTTTGTATTCCTCGTTATCCAATCCTCTCGAGAGTCTTCGAATATTCAGCGAGGCCTCATTCCCTATGTTGTCGGAGGCTGGGTCCTGCCCGTTGAAGTGGGTATGGTGAGTGATCGCGCTCAACGACGGAACGCGGTTCAGTGGGCCGCGAAATCCGGATCGGAAGCTCGCAAGTCCATGGATCTGTTCTTGAATGCGCTTGCTGCTGTTGGCCTCGATGAAGCGAATCGCGAAAAACGTCGCCGGCCGGATCCCGGGCGTGACGCTTACGACCGCGCGCTCCTCGACAAGGCGATCCAGGAACGGAGTCGATTCCTCTCGCTGACGCAACTGACCCAAACAGCTACCCAGGTGGGGGCGTGAGCGCGCGCAATTGGCCTCGTGATGAGGAAGGATTTCCGCACAGACGTGCGGCGCGAGTCATTCTTTTTGATGAAGAAGACCGTGTGCTTCTGGTCCGAGGCCACGATGCGGACAATCCCGAGCGCTCGTGGTGGTTTACCGTTGGCGGGGGAATCGAAGATGGTGAAAGCAGCCGCGAATGTGCTTCGCGTGAGCTTTTTGAAGAAACTGGAATCCATCTCGAACCGGAAGCGCTGATCGGTCCTATTGCTTATCGCCGTGCAGTGTTCGATTTCGAAACAGTCCTCGCGCGTCAAGACGAAGAGATCTTTTATGCACGCACGCCCTGCCATGAGCTGAGTGATAGACGCTGGACCGAAGAGGAACGACGCGTCATTGACGAATACCGCTGGTGGAATACCGATGATTTCGAGGCTCAGTCACGCGACTATGAATTCTACCCAACCCGGCTCGTCGAACTGATTCGCATCTGCCTTGCTGGTTGGGATGGGACCGTGCTCGTCGTCGAATAACTTAACTGGCCTCCGAACATCATGTTCGGAGGCCAGTAACGTTTCAATGCGAAGCTCTTAGCGAGTAACGACGACTCCCTTGGGGACGACGGTGATGCCCGATTCGGTGACAGTGAAGCCACGTTCGAGGTCGTGCTCGAGGTCGACACCGACAACCGCTCCCTCTTCGACAACCACTCCCTTATCGAGGATGGTCTTCGAAACGATCGCATGACGGCCCACTCGGGTGCCATTCATGATGACCGAATCCGTCACCTGTGCCCACGAGTGGATGTAGGTGTTGGGAGAAATAATCGAGTGGTAGACCTCGCCGCCCGAGATAATCACGCCGGGGGAGACGAAGGAATCCACTGCATGTCCCATGCGGGAATGCTCATCGCCGTAAACGAACTTTGCGGGAGGCAGTGAGCCATCCAAGAGCGTCATTGTCGGCCAGTCCCTGTTGTACAGGTTGAAGACTGGGTGGACGCTAATGAGGTCCATATTGGCCTCGTAGTAGGCATCCAAGGTACCAACATCGCGCCAGTAGTCACGGTCGCGGTCGGTAGATCCGGGGACGTCATTATCCTTGAAGTCGTAGTAGCCACACATGCCGCGCTCAACGAACCACGGGATAATGTTGCCACCCATATCGTGCTTGGAAAGAGGATCTTCTGCGTCTTCACGAAGCGCGGCGATGAGTTCTGCCGTCGTGAAGACGTAGTTACCCATAGAGGCAAGCACCTGATTGGGATTATCGGGAAGGCCTTGCGGGTTCTGCGGCTTTTCAACGAACTTATCGACGTGCCCGTCCTTGCCTTCGATGACACCTAAAGAAGGCGCCAATTCGATGGGCTGACGGATACCGGCCACGGTTGCAGGAAGTCCCGATTCAATGTGGTGCTCGACCATCTGCGAGAAATCCATGCGGTAGATGTTGTCGGCACCTGTAATAACGATGTAATCGGGGTTCTCATCATCGACGATGTTGAGTGACTGATAGATTGCATCGGCGCTTCCCAAGTACCAGTGCGGGCCGCGACGCTGCTGAGCGGGCACAGGTGCAATGAAGTTGCCGAGTAGAGGAGAGGTATACCAAGTTCGCGTGACGTGACGGTCAAGCGAGTGTGACTTGTACTGAGTCAGGACGACGATTTTCATGTATCCCGAATTGACCATATTCGAGAGAGAAAAATCGATGAGACGGAAGTGACCACCGAAGGGAACGGCCGGCTTTGCCCGATCCATGGTCAGGGGCATGAGCCGTTTACCCTCGCCTCCGGCTAGAACGATCGCAAGAACATGATTTTTAGCCATGACACAAGAGTATGCGCAAACGCACACTTTTGGTGGCCGATCTTAAAACGTGGCGAAGAACATAGTGCACGCAAGATTTCCGCTAAGCTAGAGGCATCCGTGCGTCAAAGGAGCTCACATGCGCGTCGATTTGCTGACCCGAGAATACCCGCCACATGTCTATGGGGGAGCCGGAGTTCACGTTACTGAACTGGCCAAAGTCCTTCGCCCTCGGATTGATGACCTGCGGGTTCAGGCTTTTGATGGTCCTCGCGAAGGAGAAAAAGGCGTTTTCGGTTACGAGGATCTGCCTCAACTTGCACACGCAAATGCTGCGATTCGTACTCTGGGAGTTGATCTTGAAATCGCAGCCCAGACGGTTGGTGCTGATCTTGTGCATTCTCATACATGGTATGCAAATTTTGCCGGACATATTTCGGCACTCATGAACGATATTCCGCATGTGATTACCGCGCATTCCCTCGAGCCTTTGCGTCCGTGGAAAGCTGAGCAGCTCGGCGGTGGCTACCGCGTGTCTTCGTTTATCGAACGTTCCGCTTACGAGGCCGCAGCCGGGGTGGTTGCTGTATCTCATGGAATGCGTGAGGATATTTTGCGCGCGTATCCCGCGGTTGATCCCGATCGCGTGCACGTGATCCACAACGGAATTGATCTATCGCAGTGGCATGTACCCACAACGCCGGAAGAGAAGGACCATCAGGCGAAGGTCTTGGCCCAGTGGGGAGTGGATCCCAACCGGCCGTCGGTGATCTTTGTCGGCCGTATTACTCGCCAAAAGGGACTCCCGTACTTCTTACGCGCTGCGCGTTTACTTCCGGATGAGGTTCAGATCATTTTGTGTGCTGGAGCGCCCGATACTCCGCAGATTGCAACCGAAGTCGAGGGACTTGTTGCACAGCTGCAAGCCACCCGTAATGGTGTCATTTTGATTTCAGAAATGCTTCCACGAGCTGACCTCATCGCACTCTTGGACTGCGCGACTGTTTTTGTCACCCCCTCGGTCTATGAACCGCTGGGAATTGTTAACCTTGAGGCTATGGCTGTTGGCTTGCCAGTTGTGGGAACCGCAACTGGAGGCATTCCCGATGTCATTGTCGATGGAGAAACGGGATACCTCGTTCCGATCGAGCAGCTACACGACGGGACAGGCACTCCTCTTGACCCGGATGCTTTCGAGCATGATATGGCTGAGCGTTTGATTCAAGTCTTGGCTTCGCCCGAAAGAGCTCGAGAAATGGGACATGCTGGGCTTGAGCGAGCGCGGGAACATTTCTCGTGGGATGCAATCGGTGAAAAGACGGTTGAACTCTATAAACAACTCGTTTGATGAACCTGATTGTTTTGGAAAAGACACACTGTATATCCTGCGAGATACTGAAACAATGGATACCGTGATTGAGCTCAATGATGTCAGCTTGACCCGTGGCCAGACCGAGATTCTTCGTGAGGTTTCTTGGCATACCTCGCGCCAAGAACAATGGGTGGTTCTAGGAGCAAACGGGGCGGGGAAAACATCCCTTGTTCGCGTCGCTAGTGGGAAAGTTGCGCCCTCTTCTGGGCAAGCATGTTTCGATGGCGTACCACTCGAATCATGCCAACCCCAGGAACTCGCGGCTCGTTGCTCCTTGGTGTCTCTTTCGACTACACAACGACTGCGCCCAAGTACACGAGTGATTGATGTTGTCCGATCTGCCGCGTGGGGAGTTTCTTCGCCTTTTGGTGAGGAATACGAAGAAGTCGATACCGCGCGCGCACGTGACTTGCTTGCTCTCTTTAGCGTCGCACATCTTGAAGAGCGCCCATTCCATACGCTCTCTGAGGGGGAAAGACAAAGAATTGTCCTTGCCCGCGGACTGATGTCGGATCCTGAAGCCTTGATTCTCGACGAGCCTGCGGCGGGACTTGATCTGGGCGCACGCGAATTGCTTATAGCTGCAATGGCGGAGATTATCTCTGGTCGTGCTGCACCTCAGGTGGTCTTGGTGACGCATCACCTCGAAGAGATTCCTCAGGGGATTACGCACGCGTTGGTCATGAAAGCCGGTGAAGTCTTTGCCGCTGGCCCTGTTGAGGAAGTCCTAACCGGACGAGTTCTTTCCGAAGCCTTTGAATTGGCACTGAGCATAGAAAATGACCACGGTCGCTGGTTTGCGCGCGGCCTGCCTCGTTGAGTATTAGCCGACTGGAAGGGGAAACAAAATGACGTGGTGGATGTGGCTGCTGGCAGCCCTAGTCCTTGGAATCATTGAAGTTCTCAGTATCACTTTCGTGTTCCTGATGCTTGCCATTGGATCCGTTGCTGCAGCGATTACCGCATTTTTTGGCGGTGGGCTCATTGCACAAGTCGCAGTTTTCGTCGTGGTTTCGCTCCTCTTGCTTGTCGTTATGCGCCCGTATGTAAAAGGACGTATCCAGCGATCGGGTGATGACGTTCGCACGAATGCGGATGCCCTGATCGGAAAGAGTGGCTACGTGACACAACTCGTGGGGGAGCGCGATGGCCGTATTCAGTTTTCCGGGGGTGAATGGAGCGCACGAAGCACGGGCGAACTCATCCCCGTAGGCACTCAAATTGAGGTTGTTGCTATTGAAGGCGCAACGGCGGTCGTGCGCCCTCTGACAAATCAGACATTGAATTAATCAAAATATTTCGAAGAAAGGAGTGCGGATTATGGCAGACGATTTTCTCGGATCCGTTGTTGCGATCGTCGCACTAGTCTTCGTCCTCTTTGTAGCGATCGCGCTGCTGAGAGCCGTCCGAATTGTTCCCCAGTCTGAGGCTTTCGTTGTTGAACGCCTTGGTCGTTTCCGTTCAGTTCTGCACGGCGGTTTTCACCTTCTGGTGCCTTTTGTTGATCGTGTTGCGGCACGAATCGACCTGCGTGAACAGGTGGTGAACTTCCCCTCGCAGTCGGTCATTACTGCAGACCAGGCTATGGTCGAGATCGACTCTGTGATCTACTTCCAGATCACTGATCCGCGGAGCGCGACCTACGAGGTTGCTAACTTCCTGCAAGCGATCGAACAGCTTACCGCGACGACCTTGCGTAATCTCATCGGTTCCTTGGACCTGGAAGAAACCCAGACCAGCCGCGAATCGATTAACAAGCAACTTCGTGGTGTTCTTGACGAGGCAACCGGCCCTTGGGGCATTCGCGTGACACGCGTTGAACTCAAGTCAATTGAACCGCCGCCGAACGTTTTGTCCGCGATGGTGCAGCAGATTACTGCTGAGCGTACGAAGCGTGCAACGATCTTGACTGCTGAAGCAGAGCGTGAAGCGCAGATCAAGAAGGCTGAAGGTGCGAAGCAAGCTGCCGTGCTCGCGGCCTCGGCACAGCAGGAAGCGCAAGTGCTGCAGGCCCGAGGTGAGAAGGAAGCTCTCATCCTCCAGGCTGAAGGTGCTCGACAGGCACAGATCCTGCGCGCGCAGGGTGAAGCGGAAGCTATCTCTGTCGTGTTCACGGCCATTAACCAGGGACATGCCACGCCGGAACTACTCTCCTACAAGTACTTGGAGATGCTGCCCCGAATTGCAAATGGCCAAGCCTCGAAACTGTGGGTGCTGCCCTCAGATCTCACCGGTGCCCTTGAAGCGATCTCAAAGGGCTTCGGTCGTTCCTAAGGAAGACAGATGAAACAGCATCAGGAACAAGTCCTTCGTAGCGTTGCTCAAGAAGATATCCGTCTGATTCGTTTATGGTTCACGGATGTCGCGGGAGTTCTCAAATCGGTCGCCATCGACCCGGGAGAACTCGAAGAAGCATTTGCTGAAGGAATCGGATTTGATGGTTCTTCAATCGAAGGACTGACTCGTGTTTACGAATCCGACATGCTTTTGCGTCCTGATGCTGCAACCTTCCAACGGTTACATAACAAAGGCGATGGCGACGTCCACGGAAGAATGTTCTGCGATGTCCTAACTCCCGATGGGTTGCCCTCTCCCGCCGATCCCCGAGGCGCGCTCGAACGCGCGGTTCAGCGCGCCTCGGAGATGGGGTTCTCTGTTTTCGCTCATCCTGAGATTGAGTTCTATCTTCTGCGCCAGCCCGTGGATATCAACCACCTCGAACCCGTTGACCAGGCTGGCTATTTCGACCATGTCACGCGCGGGCTTTCCAACGATTTTCGCCGCAAGATTGTTCATGCGCTGGAAGATACGGGGATTCAAGTCGAGTTCTCGCATCATGAAGCGGGTCCTGGACAAAATGAGGTGGATTTGCGTGCAGTTGACGCGTTGCGCGCTGCTGACAACATTATGACGGCGAAGACCCTCATCGAAGAGGTCGCACTCTCGGAGGGAATGCTCGCAACCTTTATGCCCAAGCCTTTTGCCGATCAGCAGGGCTCGGGAATGCATACGCACCTCTCGCTCTTCGAAGGTGACGAGAACGCCTTCTACGATCCGTCGGGGCGCTACCAGCTTTCCGAAATTGGACGCTATTTCATTGCCGGATTACTTCACCACGCGCGTGAGATTGCAGCGATTACCAACCAGCATGTGAATTCCTATAAGCGATTATGGGGCGGGGGAGAAGCTCCCTCCTTCATCTGCTGGGGACACAATAATCGTTCTGCGCTGGTACGCGTTCCGGCATATAAGCCCTCGAAGACCACCAGTGCGCGCATTGAATTCCGAGGCCTCGATCCGGCTGCGAACCCCTATCTTGCCTTCGCCGTGCTCATTAGGGCCGGACTCGATGGCATCGAGAAGAAAATGTCACTTGCCGACGAGGCGGAAGATAATGTCTGGCAGCTCAGTGATACCGAGCGACAGATTTTGGGAATTCACCCGCTGCCTTCTTCCCTTTCTGATGCTCTGCGTGCGATGCGTGAATCAGAACTCGTTGCTCAGACTTTAGGCGAGCAAGTCTTTGAGCACGTTTTGCGTGAAAAAGAGAGTGAATGGCGCGAATATCGTCGTCAGATCACTCCTGGGGAATTGCGGCAGTTCCTTAAGGTCAATGGATGATCTCTGACCAGGATCTTCGTCGCTGGGGCGTACATCAACCCGAGCGCGTCCGTGCGCTTCTCGACGAGAGTGGTCTGGTTATTGAAGATCTTGGCCATGTTCTTGACAAGTGCGCGGATATCGAACAGTTCGCCCTCGTGTGTGCGCGTGCTGCTTCACAGTGCCCGCAACTCATTCAGGACTTGAATTCTGACGCCGAGGCTGCGTGCCGCTTTGCCGCGGTCGTGGGCTTTTCTTCGTGGTGGGGTGACTACCTTCTGCAGCATCCCGATTTCTTGACGATGCCGCCACCGCCTAGTGGCCTCGGGATCGTTGAATATCTGCGCCAAGCACTGCCGCAAGGTTGGGAGGAGCGCGCAGGTGAAGACTCGGACGCGTGGAGCTTTGCGGCGTGTGCCATGCGCGCTGCTTATCGGCGTGCGCTTTTCGAGGTCATTGCCGACGATCTCTTGTCCCCAGATCCCTGTGCTCCAGAACATTTCCAATCAGTTGCTCGTCGGATTTCGGATCTCGCCGATGCAGCACTTGCAGCTGCGCTCTACATCGCTCAATGTCTTGAAGACAGGTGTAGGCAGATTCCTCTGTGTGTCATAGCGATGGGAAAAGCTGGGGGACAGGAACTTAACTATATTTCCGACGTTGATGTCATGTATGTCCTTGGTGACTCTCCCGATGCCCACAACGGGGGAGAGTCACAGACCGCTGAAATGCTTGAACGTGCGACCAAGATGGCCAATATCATCAACGCAGTGTGTTCAAGTCCGGCCAGTGAAGCACCCTTGTGGAGTGTGGACGCAAATCTTCGTCCAGAAGGGCGTGATGGTGCGCTCGTGCGTACCCTCGATTCTTTCCATAGCTATTGGAAACGTTGGGCTCAGAACTGGGAGTTTCAGGCTCTTCTCAAAGCGCGTCCCTGCGCGGGGGACCAACGCACAGGTGAGGAATTTCTACGCCTTGCCTCTCCCTTCATTTGGGAAGCGTCTGCACGTGACGGATTTGTCGATGATGTTCGCAGTATGCGCGTGCAGGTGGAGCGTTCCGTTCCAGAAAAGAATCGGGATCAAGAACTCAAACTTGGTGTCGGCGGACTGCGTGATATCGAATTTTCTATTCAATTCTTACAACTGGTTCACGGCAGAAACGATGAGCGTATTCGCCAAGGTTCAACCCTAGACGCACTCGAAGCACTGAGCGCCGAGGGATACATTGCTCGCAGTGACGCGGCAAGCTTGCGCGAGAGCTACGCCTATCTGCGTACTTTGGAGCATCGCTCGCAATTATTGCGTATGCATCGCACGCACAATCTTCCGCACTCTCAATCTCAACTTGAGCGCCTCGTGCGATCTATCTATGGCACGGATTCCAGCACACATGATCTTCACGAGCATTTACGTTCACTTCGCCGGCAGGTGCGCGCTCTTCATCATTCTGTATTCTTCCGTCCGATCATTGCAGCCAGTGCGCAGGCCGACGACGATCTGATCCGTTTGGATCCGCAACAGGCTATGGAACGTCTGCAGGCACTCGGTTATCTGGACCCACGTAGCGCAATGGGGCACATTCAATCTTTGAGCACGGGAACCAGTAGACGTGCGATGATTCAACGTCACTTGCTTCCCGTGCTTTTATCGTGGATTGCTGATGGAGCCAACCCCGACATGGGTTTGTTGAACTTTCGTGTGCTTTCCGAAGAAATTGGCGACTCGCACTGGTATTTGGCGCTTTTGCGTGACAGTGATTTTGCTGCGTCGCAGCTGTGCCGAGTTCTCTCTGCCTCCGAGTGGCTTGGGGCGCTTCTTCGCCTTTTTCCCGAGGCGGTGTCCTGGCTTGATTCGCCAGAGGTACTGGAGACTCCGTCTCAAGAAACCCTTCGCGGACAGATGCTTGCAACCGCAAGGCGTGCGCAAAGCACCGAGGATGCTATCGAAAAAATCCGTTTAATTCGGACTCGAGAAGTACTTCGAATCGCCTTGCGGGAAGTTACGGGGAACACTTCGGGCATCGGTGAAGCGCTCTCAGACGTCGCGGATGTTTGCCTTCAATCATCTCTTGAGACCCTCATCGAACGTGAAGCAGGTGAGTGTGGGCTTCTCGGCCTAGAGCTGTGTGCTCTGGGGAGCTACGGTGCGCAAGAATTAACGTACACCTCGGACCTTGATGTCATCGCAATCATGAATGACGAGGCCGGTAGCGAAGAAGCTACCGTGGCTCACACTCTTTTGACTCGACTGAAACAGCTGCTTGCGCGCCCCAGCAGGACACTTGCTGTGGCGCTTGATTTCAACTTGCGTCCGGAAGGAAAGAACGGTGCCTTAGTTCGCAGCTGCGAGTCCTACATTGATTATTACCAGAAATGGGCGCAAAGCTGGGAAAAACAAATGCTCGTGCGCCTTCGTCCCCTCGCAGGTGGTCCGAACGCACATCGTTTATGGGAATTCGTCCAAGAATACTGCTATTCGAGTGCTCTGAGTGCCACCGAGCGGCAAGAGATTCAGCTCATGAAGGTGCGCGTTGAACGCGAACGGATTCCCGGTGGAATCGATCCGCGAATGCACGTCAAGCTCGGTCCAGGTGGGCTATCGGATATCCAATGGCTCGTGGAGCTCTTCCAACTGCAATGGGGATATGACGATCCTTCTCTTCGAGTTGCCTCAACCAAACGAGCCCTTGATGCATTGTGTAAAGACGGACATCTATCCTCTCAGTCCTACAATCTCATTGAATCAACATGGACGATGGCACAGCGTCTTCGACGCTTGAAAGTAATCGCAACGGGCCCATCAGCGTCCAAGAATGATGTTCTACCATCGAACGTTGATCAACTCGTTGCTTTGGCAATGCTGATGGGGTATTCGCGTGAGAGTCGCTCTCAGATGATTGATCAGTGGCTGGCGGCCTCGCGCAAAGTCCGAACACTTTTTGAGAAACTGTTCTGGGATATTACCTAGGAGAAGAGAAAACGCGTGAAGCTAGTACTTATTCGGCACGGACAAACAGCAGCCAATCTCTCGGCGGCATTGGATACGCGGCTTCCCGGACTTCCCCTGACAAAGCTCGGACAATCACAAGCCCAATCGCTGAGCGAACGCTTCTCCACGGAAGTTGGTGACCGCCTCGATGCCCTCACAGTTTCGGCAATGACGAGGACGCGGCAGACCGCAGCTCCCCTGTGTACGCGCTATGGTGTGAAACCTCACGTGAGTGCGCAGATCCGGGAGGTCTCAGCAGGGGACTATGAAATGTCCTCTTCCCCGGTCGCAATCCGTGTCTATGTTGAAGCCTGTTATGCGTGGATGAACGCCAACTTCGCTCATCGCATGCCCGGGGCAGAAGACGGATATGAATTTCTCGGTCGCGTCGTGCCGATTGTCCGTGATGTCATGGAGCGTGCTTACCGCTCGGGGGGAGACGAGGGGGTAGGCGGCATCGTTGCGCACGGCGGGTTAATCCGAGTTCTTTCCGCAGTGCTGAGCGAAGATATTCGTCGCGGTGTGAGCCCCACCCAGTTCATGTCAAATACTGGAATGGCGGTTTTTGAGGCCAGTATCCAAGAGTTTCGCCAGCTGAGAATTGGTGAAGTTGCCGATCTGAAGGCACTGAGCTGGGACGGGCACCAACTGGGCTAAAGCGCGCAGCCCCGCGGCCTCGGCAATTATTGTTCGCGGGTTAGGGAATCTGAAGGCGTGGGGGAGACAGAGAAAGCGCTAACCTCATAAGGGAAATTTCTGTATCTGAGATAGTCGATCAGGAACTGCCTGTGATCTGGGCAGGCGAGCCATTTTTTCGTGCGGCCGGTGTGGATTTTGGGATTCGACCACTCAATGAGAAATTCCGCGAGGTTCTCACACTCTCGTGCCGAGCACACTGCGTGGTCAATACCGTGTCCCAAAGCCATGGCGAATCCTCCCATGATGATGCGTCTGTTTCGTAGTGCATGCTCACTGACAGATCTGTGGCATTGTCCCATAAAACGCGTGCCAGGTGGGGAAGTTTGTGGATGCGCTGTAGACTGACACAGTATTAATCCAGCCCAAAAGGGAGAAGTAATGTCGGGACACTCTAAGTGGGCGACTACCAAGCACAAGAAGGCGGCGATTGACGCCAAGCGCGGTAAGCTCTTCGCACGACTCATTAAGAATATTGAAGTTGCTGCTCGTACAGGTGGTGGCGACCCTGCCGGTAACCCCACCCTTTTCGACGCTATTCAAAAGGCGAAGAAGAACTCTGTTCCCGCAGACAACATCGAGCGCGCCATCAAGCGCGGCTCGGGTGCAGAAGCAGGCGGCGCAAACTACGAGACCATCATGTATGAAGGCTATGGCCCGAATGGTGTTGCTTTCCTCGTGGAGTGCTTGACCGATAACCGCAACCGTGCAGCGTCCGATGTTCGTCTCGGCTTCACCCGTCAGGGTGGCTCTCTTGCGGATCCTGGATCCGTCTCCTATCTCTTCTCAAGGCGCGGTGTCATCGAGGTTCCTGCGGCTGAGGGCGTTGATGAAGACCGACTGATGGAAGTTGTTCTTGACGCTGGAGCAGAGGAAGTTGAAGACCTCGGTGAAGGTTTTGTCATCGAGTGTGATCCCAGTGATGTAGTTGCGGTTCGCAGCGCGCTGCAGGAGGCCGGTATCGACTACGATTCGGCCGAAACTCAATTCGTCGCCTCCACCGAGGTTGAACTTGACCTCGAAGGCGCACTTAAGGTCAACAAGCTGATCGATGCACTTGAAGACTCAGACGACGTGCAGAACATCTACACGAATATGTCTCTTTCCGACGAGGTGCGTGCCCAGCTGGAAGAAGAGGAGTAAGGGATGGCTGAGCAGACGACCACACGCGAGGTCGGGACTCCGCAAGTCAAGCGGGGAATGGCTCAGATGCTCAAGGGCGGCGTCATCATGGACGTCGTTACTCCTGAGCAGGCAAAGATTGCCGAGGACGCCGGTGCGGTTGCTGTAATGGCACTTGAGCGCGTTCCCGCTGATATTCGCGCTCAAGGTGGCGTTGCGCGCATGTCTGACCCAGATCTCATTGACGGCATCATTAATGCCGTTTCGATCCCGGTCATGGCAAAGGCTCGCATTGGTCACTTTGTTGAAGCTCAGGTTCTCCAGTCTTTGGGCGTCGACTACATCGACGAGTCAGAGGTTTTGACCCCTGCGGATTACTCCCACCACATTGACAAGTGGAATTTCACGGTTCCCTTCGTCTGCGGTGCGACCAACCTCGGTGAGGCGCTGCGCCGCATCAACGAGGGCGCGGCCATGATCC
>CAUTOM010000010.1:0-33049 GCA_963540435.1 uncultured Actinomyces sp. | reverse complement strand
AGCAGAGCAATGGCGCGCGAACCCGCCCAGCCCGAGAAAAGCCTCTTATAGTTCTCAACCCACTGCCTAGGCCTCGAACCACACAACCACATGATCCCCGCAACCACGATAAACACACCGATTTCGCAGCACAGGACAAACTTGAGGCTCCAGTGTCCCGGAATAACTCCGCTCGCGAGTGATGCAAAGCCCAAGATCGCTGCTCCCGTCACGGGTGCAAAGCCGACCGTATAGAGACGTTTACGCAGGAAAAGAGCGTTAACCGCAATTCCGGGGACGTACAGGATCGCAGCCAGCACAAGCGCCGGAACGATCACCGAGAGCCATGCCATTTTCTCTCCTGATCTACGTGAAAAGCGTGTTACAAGGAACGCAGTCGATCGACTGCTTCTTGTGCTGTACCGTCAACAAGAAGCTCGCCGTGGTGCAGCAGCACTCCCCTATTGCACAGGCGCGCAATCAGGTCGAGGTCGTGGCTGACAATCACCAGCGATGTTCCCTGCTCTTGCATCTCATGGATGCGGTCAAGACACTTGCGTTGGAAGGGTTCGTCGCCAACAGCCAAAATCTCATCAACAAGGAAGATATCCGGGCTGGTGTGCACTGCGACGGCGAAAGCCAAACGCAAGAACATACCCGATGAATAGAACTTCACCTCAGTATCGATAAACTTCTCAATTTCCGAAAAGGCGACAATATCGTCAAAAGCAGCTTCAATCTGCTCTTTACTCATGCCTAGAATTGCGCCGTTCAGAAAGACGTTCTCCCGACCCGTCAGGTCCGGGTGGAAGCCTGCGCCGACTTCAATGAGGCCAGCCATGCGTCCTCGGTAGCCCACCGTGCCCTCATCCGGCGTAATGACCCCTGAAATAAGCTTAAGCATCGTGGACTTCCCGGAACCGTTGAAGCCAATCAGACCGATCGAATCCCCCTGTTCAACCGTGAAACTCACGTGGTCAAGGGCTCGGAAGTGATTGACCAATTGGTTGCGGCGTCCCGTTAGGCTCCAGACCAAACGGTCCTTCAAGGTGTGCGTATTACGCAGCGCGAATTCTTTAACAACGTCTTCAACGCGAATAACTTCAGTCATCACAGCTCCTGGGCGAACTTGGGATCCATGCGCCTGAAAGAGAACTCGCCAAAGATGACGGCGCCAAGAGAAATCAGAAGAGCAATTCCCGTCCAGAGTCCCAGATTCGGCAGGTACGGATTCGCAGCAGTATCAACCAGCGTCGGCTGCCAGAAACCGTAGTGGAAAAGCTCAACCGCAATGGTCAGGGGATTGGCCAGGTACACCCACCACAGCCAGTGCCAGCCGTGGGCATCCAAGACGTCGCGCACGCTAAACCACGTGTACAAAACGGGAGACACCCACGTAGCCATCATCAAGATCAGGTCAACGAAGTTCTCCGAATCGCGATAGAACACGTTGAGTGCACCAGAGAAAAGACCAATTCCCAATGCAAACATTGACACGATGAGGAAGGCCGCAAGGATAGCCAAAACTCCCCACAGAGTCGGATGCCAGCCGAAAAGAAGTGCGCCGACGAAAAGAACAGCAACCTGCGGGAGGAAGTGGACAAGGGCAACCCACATCGCCGACATCGGGAACAGCTCGCGGGGAAGATAGATCTTCTTCACCAGCGGAGCGTTGCCGACAACAGACCGGGTTGCGTTGCCAAAAACTTCCGAAAAATAGTTCATGAGAACCACGCCGGAGAACATGTAGATCACATAGTTCTCCACGGCGCGGTTCATCTTCATGAAAACGCCAAGCGCGAAGTAGAAGACCAAAAATTGGGTCAACGGCTTCGCGTAGCTCCACAGCATTCCAAAGATCGAGCCGCGATAGCGAGCTCGCAGTTCCTTATGAACGATGAGGCTTGTCAGGTAGGGCTGACGGAAAACCTCGATCAGTCCCGATGACTTGCCCGGGGTTTGGAATTGCTGCGATGCGATGGTACTCAACGAGTGGTCCCATCCTCGAACAAGGGGGCAAGCTCGTTATCGAGCATCGTCAGTGCCGAAGCGATAGCCATGTGCATATCCAAGTACTTGTAGGTACCAAGGCGACCACCGAAGAAGACACGGTCCTCATTCTTCATGAGTTCACGGTACTGCTCCAGGCGCTCGCGATCTTGCGCGGTGTTCACCGGGTAGTAGGGTTCATCGCCGTGGTCAGCAAAGCGAGAGAACTCGCGGAAAATCACGGTCTTTTCATCCTGGTAATCACGCTCGGGGTGGAAGTGCCGGAATTCGATGATTCGCGTGAAGGGAACATCGATATCGCCGTAGTTCATGACCGAGCAGCCCTGGTAGTCACCGGTGTCGACGACTTCCTTTTCAAAGTCGACGGTGCGCCAGGACAGGTCACCTGCCGAGTAGTCGAAGTAGCGATCGACCGGGCCGGTGTAGACAACCGGAACCTTGCCGACGACCGCGGCCTTGTTCAGCGGGTTCTCGGGATCGAAGAAGTCGGTATCCAAGTAGACGTCGATGAGGTCCGAGGCCACCATGCGCTCCATCCACGCGGTGTAGCCATCCACCGGCAAACCTTCGTACTTATCGTTGAAGTAGCGCGAATCGTAGTTGTAGCGCACAGGAAGACGCGAAATGATCGAGGCGGGAAGATCCTTGGGATCGGTCTGCCACTGCTTGGCGGTGTAGTTCTTGAAGAAGGCCTCGAAGAGAGGACGACCAACCAAGGAAACACCCTTGGACTCGAAGTCGGTGATCTCTTGGCCGTCAACTTCTGCTGCCTGCTGGGCAATGAGCGCACGGGCCTCGTCTGGTCCGTAAGCGGCGGAGAAGAACTGATTGATGGTTCCCAGGTTCACGGGCATCGGGTAGACAACACCGTCGACGGTGGTCCATACGCGGTGAACGTAAGAGGTAAAGGAAGTGAAACGATTGACGTACTCCCACACGCGCTCATTGGATGTGTGGAAGAGGTGCGCGCCGTACTTATGAACTTCGATACCGGTTTCCGGATCAATCTCAGAGTAGGCATTGCCACCAAGGTGCGAGCGACGCTCAACGATTGCAACACGGAGGCCCCAGCGGGATGCGGCCTGTTCAGCAATTGTCAGGCCGAAAAGGCCAGATCCGACGACAACGAGGTCATAGTTCACGGTCGAACTCCTTTCAATCCCAGTCAGTATAAGCGAAAGAACTGAGTGAATCGTTTCTTTAGCCCTTCGACACGAACCAACGCATCTTTCCAACGCCTCGATACAGCAGTTGACGCAGATCGGTGGGAATCAAGCGATAACCACCACGAATGGCTAGGTTTCGGGCAAATTGAGCATTGGAGACGATACCTTCCTTGCGGAAGATCTTTTGCAGACGCATCTCTGAGCGCAACATGTGTCTCCCCCCACGCCTCTTATAGGCACCCGATCCCACGCGATAACGGACCAGAACTTCAGGGGTATTCCCACAGGGAACTCCTGCAGCCACCATTCGCGCAAAAAGTAAGTAGTCCTCCATCAGCTGAAGGTGCTCATATCCCCCGACTGATTCAACTGCACTCTTGCGGTATACAACTGAGGGGTGTGCAAAGGGAGAGCGGTAGGAAATGACCCGACGGATCTCTTCTTCGCTCGCCGGCATATTCCGGACCATCCCGCCCTCGGCCTCGTCGTCGCTGAATTCTTGAATTGCAGATCCCAGGAGGCCAAGCCCTCCTTCAACCAGAGGAATCTGGATCGCAAAACGCTGAGCAAGCGAAATATCGTCAGCATCAACGCGAGCGACGATGTCGTGGGAGCAGTGCGCAAGGCCGATATTGAGCGCATTCGCCAGTCCCATATTGTGCTTGAGCCGCACGACTCGAACATCGATGGGCCCCAGAACATCGGTTTCTTCCCCTCGCGAGGCGCGGTGAAGGAAGTCAGAAATGCTCTCGTCAACGGGGCCATCACACACAACGACGAGTTGCTTGGGAGAGAGCTCTTGTTCCCGCGTTGCGCTGGAAACAGCACGGAAGAAAAACTCCGGCTGGTCCCCCGCATAGACAGGGAGTAGGACTGAAAAGTCACCGACCGTCATTGACGCTCCCCCTCTGAGCCCTTACGCGCCCCAGAAGAGGAACACCCGCAGCCCCACCCGCAAGCGCGCCGTCCTTGTTCAAGAGCAGCGACTTCATCGGCAACTTCCGTCAGGTGAAGGATCTCGCTTGAACGCAGAGGCGGACGCCACGCATCACGCAAACCCTCTCGCAGGTAATCCAGAGCAGCCGAGCGATCGGAAGACGCCGCAAGCATCTTCACCCAGCGCAGCGCGGTCGCCGCTCCAAAAGCGCAGCGATCAAAAAGACCAAATCCGGAAGAAGTTCCAAGTGCCCAGACTTTGTTACGAACTTCGTTGTAGAAACGCGGGCCGGGGTCGGCAGTGGAGTTTCCGAAAGTCTTCGTCCGGTGCTCGACACGTGCGCCATCCACGTAGAGCCCTACCCGTCCCTTGAGCAGACGCGCGGTGTATTCAAAATCGTCATTCCACAAGAAGTAGGCGGCTTCAGGAAGCCCTTCTTCTTCGATCGCGCGAGCATCGATCATGATCGCGACGAAGGAAGCCGTGCGAATCTGACGCGCGCCAACGCCAGCCGCGTGTTCACGAAGCTCACGCGAGATCAAGAAGCGTTCGCGAGGTGCATTCATCGGGTGCTCGCGTCCGTCAATCCAATCGGCTCGACACGCCAAAACGGCCGGAGTCCCGGGATATTCCTCGCGGGTTTGCACAAGCACTTCAAGCGCAGTTGGGGTCGGGATCGTATCGTCATCCATGATCCACACAAGGTCTGCCCCTAAAGTCATCGCTCGCGCGATTCCGGCAGCAAAACCACCAGCGCCACCATAGTTTTGCGGAAGCGTGACGACGTTGGAAACGACGGGGTGAGAGGCAATGAGTTGCGGAGTCTCATCACTGGATGCGTTATCAACCACAACCACACCATCGAGAGGGCGGGTCTGAGCGGCAAGCCCGTCAAGAGTTTCACGTAATAGTGCTGCTCTGTTCCATGCAACGACGACGGCGATGACTCGTGGATTGCTCATGAGATAAGCCTACGGGCAATTGTGACGAAATTGCCAAGCCAAGGTCACCTGTCGCACTATCGCTTGAGTTAGGGTGATTGAAGAGTAAGTTTCATTGCCCCCCAGGAGACTTCTTCATGAAGCATTCATCTATCGCATCAACCTGTGCAGTGTCAGCGCTGTTTGCGCTTGCACTTGCCCCTACAACACACGCAGATTCTTCTTCTGCTTCACCATCCCCTTCCCCCTCCGTCAGCACCGCAACCAGTGAGGCCACGCCATCGGTTTCCCCCACGGCCTCGGCAGACGCAACCCCTAGCGAGGCCACGCCTACCACTACCACGACTACTGCACCCCCCCCGCTGATGTAATTCGCCAGCACTGGCAGAAATTGGGCGGGGAAAACGGAGTACTTGGTGCGGCCACCTCTGGACTGGTCCCCCTTCGTGACGGTGCTTTCATTCAGTTCTATCGTGGTGGCCAAATCTACTGGACCGCTCAATACGGCGCACACGCCTCACGCGACGGAATCCACGGAGCCTACAGCGCACAAAGGTGGGAAAACGGACCCCTCGGTTTCCCAACTTCTGACGAAGAAAACCAGACGATCGCAGGAATTCGCGGCGCGCTCCAAACCTATGAGAACGGCGAAATTCGTTGGAGCAGCCAGGGTGGGGCACACCCCATCTGGGGCAAAATCCTCGAACGCTATAAGGCCGCAGAAGCAGAAGGCCGTTCGCTGGGTTGGCCTCTTAACAATGAGATGAAGGACGCTGCGAACGGTGGCGCATACCAACACTTCACCGGCGGCTCAATCTACTTCCACCCATCTACCGGCGCGCATAGGGTGACTGGCGCTATCCGTAACCTGTGGGAAGGTCAGGGCTGGGAACGCGGCCAGATGGGCTACCCGACAGGCGAAGAGACCTCCACAGCTAATGGTGGCGTGTATCAGACCTTCCAAGGTGGCACCGCATACTGGCACCCCCGCACTGGTAGCTACTACGTGCACGACGCAATGCTGGGCGCGTACGGACGCGCCGGATATGAGCACGGGCGCTACGGTTATCCTCTCAGCAATGAAACGCCCTCCGCAAACGGCGGCGTCTACCAGATTTTCCAAGGCGGAACCGCTTACTGGCACCCCGGCTCAGATGCCTATTTCGTCCACGACGCGGTCTTAGGAACCTATGCCTTCTACAACTGGGAACGAGGGGAACTTGGATACCCCTTAACCAATGAAACACCTTCAGCAAACGGTGGTATCTTCCAACGTTTCCAAGGCGGAACCGCATACTGGTCACCGCGCTCCGGTTCTCACGCTGTTCCCTTGGATTTGCTTGCCGAATACGGTAACCACGGCTACGAGCGCGGGCACCTGGGATACCCAACCTCTGAGTCCTATTGGGAGGGAAACCGTCACAAGCAGAACTTCGAACACGGAGTTCTGGAGAAGACCAACGACTTCAACGTCACGTGGGCCGGGCAGCCCAATAACTACTTCTGTGGCCCGACGAGTGGCTGGATGATCCTCAACGCGATCGGCGCGCACCACTCCGCACAGGGAACTCCCCTGAGCATCAACGCCGTAGCCAGCCGCGACTACATGAACACCGTGGGATACGGCTACACAAGCTTCCACGATCGTCGTTTTGAATATGGGATGAATCGCTGGTTGGGCCGTGATGCTTACACAACGATTCACACTCCTTCGGTTGAGCAGGTCCGTGATTCCGTAAAGAGTTCCTTCAGCAAGGGACTCCCCACCGCCCTTGATGCCCAGGAACGTCGAGGAGGACCCCACTACAACGGTCACCCAAACTCGACCTTCTCCCACATCATGGTCGTGACTTCATACGACGCCAACACCGATTCGATGCGGATTGCCGACCCGGGAGTCCACTACCTCTGGGGCGGCGAGGAGCAGTTCTGGTACCACCTTCCCTCCTTCACGCAAAACTTCCTCCAAACCGAAGTTGAGCGTGATGGCCGCGAACACATTGGCATCTATAGTGCCCGCTAAGTCGGTGTTGTCGACTCATCGCCGAGGCCGCGCATCCCTGCGTCGCTGTGCTTTCCTCAGCGCTTGCACCCTTGTCGCCTTAGGCGGTTGCGCAAGCGGAGGGAGCGGGGGTTCTTCGGCCTCGGCAAGCTCACAGGTATCGCCTCGTCAGATGGATGGCGTCTTCGAGCCTCTCATTGCTCCCTCTGCACTGAAGGATCCGCACGAAAATGTGTGCACAGATCTCTCTCTTCCTTTTGAGATCATCGCGATGCACGCAAGCGATCACCCCTGCGCTTTATCTCCATCGGGACAAAGCCAGGCAGCTTCCGTAGAAGAAAAATGGACACTAGGCGGGGATTTCCGCCAGATTCCCTCTCTTCCCATCGACAACTCTCAGGTTTTTGGATCCTCAACAAATGACCCAAACGACCTGTACTCCTACAAGCCCGCAATTCTCACCCCTCAAGGAGCACGCGATCTATCTGCCGATCTTCTTCGAGAAGACGGAAACTACGTTGAGCCGCTCGATGGAACACAAAACGGTCCTTGGATTACTTTCCTTGGCCGGCAAGTTTCTTCTTCCTCAACTGGAGACCACCAAGAAGACAATGTCTTTTCCCCATGGACGATTTACTCCTGGAATAAGAACGAGCAACGTCTGCGCACCGTAATGACGTGGAGTGATCTTCCCGCTCACAGTCCACGAAGTGCAGGCGAGCTTCCTCCTGTCAGCGATGGGACACATGCGTTTTACGGCGCAAAAGCCTCAACTGATCACGGAGATTACTCGCTTGTCGTCACCCAAGGCCTCGATGATTCAAAGCGCTCTGACAAGCCCCAGATACTTCTCTTTGGCGCCTACCCCGCGACTTCTCAGCAGGGGCTCAGCGTGGTTGCAACTCCAAAGGACTCGCCGCTCCCCTCTCGCGTTGTCACGCTCAGCGGCACTGATTTCTCAGTGGCAACCACCCACTTTGACGTGACATCACAGGACTATCGAGTCGGTGGACTCTACGGCGCCGGAGATCACCACGCGGTCCTCGTCGCTCCATCAACTACGTCTTCCGCGGCCTCGTCCTACCTCGGAGTCTGGGACAGTAGATCCACTGACTATCCCACGCAGTGGATCATACTTGATTCCCGAACTCCCTGGGTGTCCATCGGCGAAGAGGCAATCGTGTGGGGCGCGGGATCTCAGGCGAACAATGCGCAGATGTACCTGCGTTCATGGGAAACCGGCCAGATCACGCGCTTAGGGGAAACTCCCGGTTACTCACGCCCCGTTGTCGCAGCGCAGGGACGGGCAGTCCTCATTCCTTCCTTGACCGCCACGGGTGCCATTGAATGGAAACTTGGAGCATTCGCCGAAAAATAGCGCGCCCTTTCGTCAAGTAACGATATGATAAACGCGATGAGTACTCCACAATCACGCATTGCGCGACCGATTGCTCACTCGGCAACGCTCCCCTTTAAGAGCGGTGCGGCACGAGTGATTTCTTTGGTTGCCTTCTCCTGCGTTCTTCTACTGGTCTCCACCGCTTTCTTCATTTACCGCGATTTTGGCAACCAGCTTGCGTCAAACTCCATCAATACCCAGGGTCTGGGCAACGCGAACTCCACCGAGGTCGCCGCGCCTTCCGATTCTTTTGAGGGACGCCCCGTCAATATCCTCATCTCTGGAATTGATTCCCGTCAGAACCAGGGTGATGATGCCAATGGTGATGCTGCGGAGCTTTCATCAATTCACTCCGATACGACCATGCTCATGCACATTTCCGCAGATCGTACGCGGGTTCAGGTCGTATCAATTCCCCGAGATCTCATTACGGATATTCCCGCGTGTAAGCGCTCAGATGGCACGGTTTCTTCCGCCTACACCGGAATGTTTAACTCTGCTTTTTCAACCGGTTCGAATGACACCGATATCGCAGGCGGCATCGCTTGCACCGAGGCGACCACGGAACAGTTGACCGGCGTGAACATTGACGGCTTTGTTGTCGTTGATTTCCACGGTTTCCGAGGCCTCGTCGACGCTTTGGGTGGGGTCTGGTTCGACATCCCCGAAGACATCGATGATTCCCGTTCGGACCTGCACGTGCAGGCCGGATGTCAAAAACTCGACGGTAAAACCGCCCTGGCCTATGCCCGTACACGTTATGCCGTGGGTGACGGTTCAGACTTAAGTCGTATTTCGAATCAGCAAAAACTGGTCGCGGCAATTATGCGTGAATTGCTCGCCAAAAACTTCGTGTCGGATCTGCCTTCGCTCCTGTCCTTCACCAAGCAGGGACTGTCCGCACTCCAGCCTTCGCAAAACCTGTCGAATATCAACACCAACGTGGGTCTTTTGCTTTCCCTGTCCTCAATTGACCGCGCGAATATTCAGTTTGTTACCTCGCCGAACCAGTACTCCCCTGTTGACCCCAATCGCGTCATCAATCTGGAGCCACAGTTCAGCCAGGTGTGGGAAGCAATCCGCAAGGACCAACCCTTCCCCACGACAATTGAATTCACGAATGGCAGCGGTGAAGACGGACAGACGAATGCTCCCGCTCAGGATCCTTCGGCCTCACCTTCCCAGGGCAGCTCCGCATCTGCTTCGGCTACCCCAAGCACTTCACCGTCGGCAAGCGCCTCTGCAAGCGCAAGCCCCACCGCAGCTTGCCCGGCGGAACGCTGATGACGCAGCCGCCTTCGTTTCAGCCCGACCCCTCGCGTAGGCGCCCGCGCCTATCCGAGGTCCAGAACTCGTCTACGCACAGCGACGACGAGGGCGCCGTTTCCCCTAGAGTCGAAGAACCCGCCCCCCAGGCAGAGCCCGAAGAAACGGTTATGCCGCCGTCTTTTGCACCGCGCAACAAGCGAGTAGCCTCAGCACCGAGCTTTACCCCGTCTTCTCCTGCAGCACCCGAGCGCTCACGCTCAGCGACGCCGCCCAGACCTCAATTCCAGCGTGTTCAAGCACCTCCCAGTGCTCCGGTAAGTACGCCCGCCTCCCCGCCGCCTCGTCGCAAGAAAAAACGACGCTGGCCGCTGGTCACGCTCGTCGTGATTCTCTTGATCGCTGCGTGGCCCACGTACCTCCTTTTCGACGCAAATTCGCATCTCAAGCGAATCGATGCCCTTTCCGGCGCCGCGGACACCCCGGGAACCACCTATCTTCTTGCAGGCTCTGATTCGCGCAGCGATGGCTCAGTTCCAGACGACACCGAAGGACAACGCGCGGACTCAATCATGCTGGTCCACGTTGCTCCCAATGGGCAGACCAGCAATATTTCACTCCCCCGCGATACCTACGTTGAAATCCCCGGATACGGGTGGGACAAACTCAACGCAGCCTATTCCTACGGGGGTCCCACACTCCTCGTTCAAACCGTTGAACAGCTCACGGGACTGACGGTCGATCACTACGCAGAGATTGGCATGGGCGGGGTCTCCAACATTGTCGACGCCGTCGGCGGAGTGAACCTCTGCTACGACCTGACAGTCAATGACGAGCGCTCCGAACTCAATTGGGAAGCGGGCTGCCATGATGCAGATGGCAAGACCGCTCTCGCCTTTGCGCGTATGCGCTATTCCGATCCGCTTGGGGACATTGGACGCGCTCAGCGCCAGCGCCAGGTCGTCTCGAAGACCGTATCAAAGGCCATGCAGCCGGCAACACTGATCAATCCTTCGAGTGCTTTGCGCGTCGAACGAGCGGGAGCATCGGCCTTTACCGTCGACGAAAATTCTTCTGTCCTCGATGTCGGCAAGCTTGTTTTGGCTTTCCGCAGTGCTCAGAATTCCGGAATGACCGGCGTTCCTCCAATTGAGGACTTGGGATACTCGACCTCAGCGGGCAGTGCTGTCCTCTTGGAAGACACGACCGCCCCCGATTTCTTCGCCAAGCTCCGAGCGGGAACGCTGACGAAAGATGATCTCACTGCGAAGCTCTGAGTCCCGAGGCCTCGTCTAGACTTCGTCGTGGGTCTTCCACAGTGTGAACGCGGCCAGCGAAATCGAATCTTGAAGCTCGCCTGAGAGGATCATCGAGCGCAGTTCATCGAGGCTCACCCATCGCAATGCGTCAACTTCCCCATCAATCTCGCCACGTTTCTGCTCGGGTACAGTGCATGCAATGACCTCGATATGCCCGCCAAGAATTCCAGAATCGGGATAGATCTGGCCCAGAGACATACCGTTTTCTCCATGAAAACCGGTTTCTTCAAGGAGCTCGCGCAAGCCGGTTGCAATTCCATTTGCATCGCTTTCTTCGCTCATTCCGCGCGGGAACTCCCACAGGTCGCGTTCAATCGCGAGGCGACGTTGGCGAACGAGTGCGAAGGCACCCTGATGATTGCGCGCAACAACCACGGCTCCGGCCTTGTCTCCACCGATCATCACCCGATGCATTCGAGGGGTCGCATCGTTTCCTTCCACCCACAGGGGGAAGCTTTGTGCATGCCACAGCTGCGTCCACTGCATCTTGTGCCCTTTCATATGTGTCAATCGCGCTCTATGCTTCGGCCAAACGAATTTCCGACATCATCCGCGAGGGGCGAAGTTCAAGCAGTTCACGGATATCCGAATATGGGAAGGAAGCGAGGAAAGCGATCCCCGTCCACATGACATTCATCCAGAAGCTATCTGGACCAAACCAACCCGAATCGTGCGCCGTCAAAATGAAAGCCAGCGCCGTGACCGCGAGGCAGCGAAGCACGCCGCCCATCACTCGTTTACGCCATTCACGAGGCTCGATAGCGAACTCGCGAATGAAAAGAGCAAGGGAACGCCAGGAATTACGCGTCAAGCGTTTCGCGCGAATTTCTTGCGCGGGAGACGCGCCCGCGGCAGCATTGAGTTCCTTCTGTGCTTCCCGGGCCTGCTGTGTCATCGGGTGGATCAGAACTCGCTGGTATTGTTCGGGCGTCAAAGTTGCCATGGCCTCGGTAATCTCACCATTGACGCTCAAGCCACGTGCCGCACCGACTTCGCGCAGCGCTTGTTTGCTCAATGTGACGCCAAGGCTCGCAAGGGTTAAACGCGCATTATCGAGCAGGCGCGCGCGCCACATCTGACCTCGACTGAGCGGGCGCACGCACATTCCCCACTGCCGTTGTGCGCGCGTTTCTGGATCATCATTGCCTGAGTCAGTCGCAACGATGGTAAAGCTCATGCGCGAGCTCGGTGCGTCAAGAAGAGCAAGTCTTTTCCGTGTCGCGGCGTCCTCGTAAAGCAAAGAAAACCAGCGTAGCGCGCAGCGCGCATGCGGAGCGGTCAAAGAATGGGGGTAAGCCTGTCCGCCGGGAACGTCAAGATCCTGCGGCGCAGCATTGTTCATCCAGTGAGCAAGCAGAGCGACGACGTCTCCCCTGCGAGCCGGGCGAGCGATATATCCCCCATTGCTGCGAATCCATTCCGGGAGCCAAGCTCGAAGAGTCAGAGCAATCGAGCGGGCTTCTGAATCATCAAGATCTTCGATTCTGCCGTGACGCTCCCAAAATTCTGGTTCTTCAACGCTGGGGGTCTGAGGCCACGAAATCAGGTGCACTCGCAGGGATTCCATTGCGCCTTGCCACTGGTCTCTTCCGCTTGTCACCAGTGCCTCAGACTCACGCCTGCGGCGAGGTAAGCGAACATACGCAGGGTAGGAGTGGATATCCTCTGGCTCACATTCCTCAAGGTCTGCAAGCAGGGTGCACAGCTGAGCACGCCGAGCCGAGGCCGCAGCTTCCGTGTCGCCCGAAACGTTGAGAGCAGCGTAGGCGGCCGAAACGAATGTTTCACTCTCAACTCTGGCGCGTTGAAGCGCAATCCATTGCGCCCTCTCCTGAGCGTCGCCAGGGCGGGAAAAGCCAGCCGCGGGTGGAGTTGGCGCCTCGCAACCCACGACTAAGGGAAGATCCTGAAAGTGAGGGATACCCAAGGCCTCGGCAATCCCATCGGGGCCAAGCGAAAGGAAACAGATGCCGTCTAGGAGTTGGTTGCGATCAACATAGACGTAATCCGCACTCAAGAGCGCCATCCGCAGCTTGATGATGAAGCGGTGGATGGCAGCTTCTGGTCCGAAGCGACGCCAAGCCATCGCCTGCTCGAGTGAGTCGAAATCGCTGATCGATACGGTCGATGCATTCCAGTTCACGCGGGCAGGCGATTGAAGGCCGTCGGCGTCAGGCATTGTTCACGACTGAGTCGGAACCTTGATTGCGCGAGGACCTGCCTGCCATGCATCCCATGCTGACTGAAGAATCTCGGCCACGCCGTAGTTTGCCTTCCAGCCCAAATCCACCGCGATCGACTGAGGATCTCCGATGAGCATCGGCGGGTCACCGGCGCGACGGTCAAGTTCATCAACCGGGAAATTCCAACCGGAGACGGCACGCAGACCATCGATGATTTCACGAACGGAGGTTCCAAGCCCAGTACCAACGTTGAATTGACGGTGCGCGGGAACGCCACGGCTAAGAGCATCCAGAGCATAAATGTGTGCGTCTGCCAAGTCCTTGACGTGGATGTAGTCACGAATACACGTGCCATCATCAGTCGGGTAGTCAGTCCCGAAAATCTTCGGGTTTTCGCCGCGCGCAAGGCGGTCTAGGACCATTGGAACGAGGTTCAAGCATGCGGGATCCGCCAGGTCATTCCATCCGGCTCCAGCGACGTTGAAATAGCGCAGTCCAATCCAATTCAGCCCCCATGCACGTTCGGCATCAGCCATCATCCACTCACCAATGAGCTTGGTTTCACCGTAGGGGTTAATCGGCTTCTTCTCGATGTCTTCGGGGATAACCGGAACCGGAGGCATTCCGTAAACGGCGGCAGAGGAAGAGAAGATCATGTTCTTCACTCCGGCCTCTTCCATTGCCAAGAGGACGTTGGCCAAACCACCAATGTTCTGGCGGTAGTACCATGCCGGCCGTTCGACAGATTCTCCGACCTGCTTTTGTGCAGCAAAGTGGATGACACCGGTGACGTCTTCGTCGATCATCGCCTGGGTCAGCTTCGGGAGTGCTTCATCGCGAGCAACATCGACCTTGATCAGGGTTGCGTCGCCAATGCGATTCGCTGCCCCAGTGGTCAGGTTGTCGACGACAACAACCTTTTCGCCTCGTTCCAGCAGAAGACGGACAACATGCGCGCCGATGTAACCGGCGCCTCCGGTAACAAGAATGCTCATGTTGTTCAGTGTACGGCAATTAAAAGCGTCGCGAGCGTCGCCCCATGGAAACGAGAGCACCTTCGGGCATGACGCGCCCGGGATCATAGGTAGCGGGAATCGCAGCTAAGGAGACCGTGAAAAGCGGCGGGACAGTGCGCGAAAGTTCAATGCGTCCGCCCATCGTTTCAATCAAATCCTTTGCCAGAGCCAATCCAATACCGCTCGATCCGTGTCCGGAGACGCCGTTTTCGAAAATATGCGGGGCCAAGTCGGCCTCGACTCCCTCTCCTTCGTCTGAGACTTCGATGATGACTCCGCGATTATTGGCGCTATTGCGCGCATGAACCCACGTTGTTCCGCCGCCGTATCGCAGGGAGTTTTCGATCAGAGTTGCCAAAACTTGGGCGATTTTTGCCTCATCAGCCAAGATCGGAGTTCCGGCTTCGTCGGTGAATCGCAGAACTCGACCGGCTTTTTCGAAGGCTTCTTCCCATTCTTCACGTTGGGTATTAAAAACCTCGAGGATATCGATTGCCTCGGTGGCCGCGGATTGGCGCTTATTCGTATCCAACAGCTCGGTGACGACGGTGGTCAAGCGTTCAATCTGCTCAAGGCAGGAACGAGCTTCTTCTTGGACTTCCTCTTCCGTTGAAATCATTTCGATTTCTTCGAGGCGCATGGACAGTGCCGTTAGAGGGGTGCGTAGTTGGTGCGAGGCGTCAGCAGCTAGCTGACGCTCAGCCGCGAGTCTGCGCGCCATTTTTTCACCGGTGCGCTGGAGTTCCTCTTGGACGAGGTCAATCTCTTCAATCCCTGAAGGTTTGACACGCGCGCGAACCTGACCTGATCCGATTTGTTCTGCCTGCGCAGACAGGTAGATCAGCGGAGCGGATAGGCGCCGCGAAAAACGCGAGGCCAAGGCCCATCCAACTGCCAGGGAGATAACGATTCCAAAGAAAAAGAGCGCGTTAACCCGAGCGATTCCCCGAATTGCGTGTCGTGCTGAAACAGTGATGGAGACCCGCACTCCATTCGCTGACCACGCAGTGCGAGAAATTGTGAGTCCTCGCAGGGGCTGGCCAACTGTGATGGGAGTGGGAGTTTGAGGCAGAGTCACTTCCACGTAGGTGGGGGCACCACCTGTGACCAGCGTCTGCGCCCAAGCACGCGCATAGCTTTCGGATAATCCACTGCTTGCCATGCGTCGATCGAGGGCGCTTTGAACAGTCTGAACGCGCGCGTCCAATGCGCTCGTCTGCGCATTCCAGACCAAGATCGACGAGGCAATGGCGCCAGGAACTCCCAGCAGCAGTGCCACAACCGCAACTGCGGTGACAATCATTCGCGCAGCGCGTTTACGCATAGCGAGCCCTTGATCTAGGCGGAAGGCTTTTCGAAGCGGAAACCCATTCCACGAACCGTCGTGATATAACGCGGTGATGCAGCGTCATCTCCGAGCTTGCGACGCAGCCACGAGACGTGCATGTCAAGGGTCTTGGTTGAGCCGCTCAGACCGTTCCCCCATACTTCGCGCATAAGGGTATCGCGGGGCACAACGTTTCCGGCTTCACGCACCAAAACGCGCAGGAGTTCAAATTCCTTCGCGGTAAGGGAGAGTTCAACACCGTTGACGTATGCACGATGTGCTGCTACATCGATGCGAACGTCCTGAACGACCAGATCACCATCAGCAACTTCTCCACCGCCACGGCGAAGGAGAGCGCGGACGCGAGCCAGCAATTCAGCAAGGCGGAAAGGCTTCGTCACATAGTCATCAGCTCCAGCATCGAGGCCGACGACCATGTCCACCTCATCTGCGCGAGCAGTCAGAATCAGGATCGGAACAGCACTGCCGGAAGAACGGATCTCCCTGGCGACGTCTAAACCATCCATATCCGGCAAGCCCAGGTCAAGAACAACCAAGTCAACGCCATCAAGATCTTCAAGTGCACTCCGGCCGTGATCGTGCGCACGCACATCGTAAGTCTCTCGCGCGAGAGCACGAGTCAAGGGGCCAGCGATCGCCGGGTCATCTTCAACGAGAAGCACTGTAGTCACGGGAACAGCATACCGGATTTCAGGTATTTCTTGTAGATTTCTTGACCAAAATGGGATGAAATCACAAGATCAGGTAAAACACCTTAAGACAGCGTCTTAGCGACGATATGTCAGCAAATAGGGGGAAATCGTTCCAAAACCCCGCAACGTCGCACTTGGGAACTCTTCAACGTCGTATTCCATTCCCGCTTTACCGGCGGCAATTGCCGCCGCGGTCGTGGGATCCATCAAGATTTTGCCAACAGGAGCAATATCCACCAATCGAGACGCCAGATTCACCGTCGGCCCAAAAACGTCGCCCGAACGAGAAAACACATCGCCGCGCACGAATGACGCACGCACGGGAAGCATCTGATCATCCGCCCCGAGTTGCTCAATCAAGGAAACGGCAACCCTGAGGCCCGTCTCCAGGTCATCTGCGATATACATGACCGCGTCACCAATCATCTTAACAACGCGCCCGCCGGCATCGGTGACAGCATCTCTGGACAATTGTTCAAAGCGACCGATGAGATCGACCAGCTTCCCACCAAGAATTGCCGACGACGACGTATAGGAGACCATATCGACAAAGCCCAAGGAACGATTGAGCGGAAAACGCGGCTGCAATCCCTCATGTCCGCGAGTTGAAATTTCATGGTCCATTCGCTTAAGAAGCGCATCCAACTGACGTCGCCATGAGTGGCGCAAGACATCTTCAAGGACGTCAACGCGCTCTCGGATATGGTCGAGGACATACATGCGCGCAGCCGTATCATCAAGGCCAAAGCGGCGCATCGTGTCTTCAACGAGCGCCTCAACCTGCCACAGACCAAGGCGATCAGCTAGGTGAGAATTCGCGCGAAGAAGAGAGCGCGCCGTTGCCGTATCAATCGCACCGGAAGCCATAAATGTCGACCATCGAAGGAAGAGCCTCGCATCATTTTCAGTGAATACTTTTTCTTCGGCTCGCGGAGAGGGGAAGCCCATTGCGACCCAAAAATCCCGCACTTCTTCAATGGTTGCGCCCGCCATGGAGGCAACGTCTTCAATCGTCAGCGTTTGTGGGCCACCCAAAAGCGAAGAAGTGTTGGTATGCACGGTCGAAAAATCGCGAGTGTTTTCTGTGTCGTCCTTCACAACTTCCTCCACAGGTGTGGTCTAACACACATTATTCTAGTGAAGAAAACCCGCTCCTGCACGAGAAAATGCTGAGTATGCAGTTTGTCCTAGCCTCACGCTCCCCCGCCAGACTCCGAATTCTGAGAGAAGCCGGTATCGATCCGATCGTTCGAGTCTCCGAGGTCGATGAAGAAGCAGTCCTCGAGGCTCTCCCCCACGCCAGCGCAGACGAGAAAGTGCGCGCCCTCGCCGCAGCGAAAGGTCACTGCGTGGCCTCGGCAATCGTGGAGGGAAAGATTGGTCTTCCCGAAGCAGGCTGCCTCCCGCGCGAATGCGTCCTGGTCGCTTGCGATTCAATGCTGGAATCCGGCGGCAAACTACTGGGAAAACCTCACGACCCCCAAACAGCGTTGGCGCGAGTCAAAGAATTGTCCATGTCCCAAGCCGTTCTGTGGAGTGGACACTACCTGGCCCATCTACGCGAAAACTCTCTAGGCTGGGAGATCGTCGCACAGAGCACTCGCAGCTGCGCAACCCAGATCTGTTTCGGAGCGATTAGCGAAGAAGAAGCAGCCGCATACGTTGCTTCAGGTGAGCCTTTAGAAGTCGCCGGATCTTTCACGATCGACGGCCTCGGCGGAGCCTTCATCGACGAAATCCACGGCGACCACCACAATGTTATCGGTATTTCAATTCCGCTCGTCCGCACCATGATGGCGGACTTGGGCCTCAAATGGACCGTTCTATGGGCGCACTCACGCTCGCAGGCCTCGAACTAATCTCAACCAATCGGCTCCGCGACCAGGCGCTGGCAGGCCGCCGCGATACGTTCGTCGCTCGCGGTCAGTGCAATGCGCACAAAGCCCACCCCGGCCTCGCCGTAAAAGTCACCGGGCGCAACAACGATGCCGCGCTCAGCGAAAGCAGCAACAAGGTCCCAGGAATTCATCACGCCACGCGGGTCGCGCACCCACAGGTACAGGCCTGCAGCGGAGTCGCCGTCACGTTCCAAACCGGTGGCCACGACCGCCTCAACGAGTTGGACTCGACGGCGCGCATAAACCTCACGCTGTGCCTGGACATGCTCGGTATCCCCCAAAGCGCACTGCATTGCCGCTTGGACAGGCGCAGGCACCATCATTCCGGCATGCTTGCGAACTTCAATGACGGGAGCAAGAAGCTTCGGATCCCCATACATTAAGGCTGCTCGATATCCGGCCAAGTTTGACTGCTTCGACAGGGAATACAGCACAATCAAAGAACTGGGATCCCCATCGCATACGCGCTCATCCAAGACAGAGGGAACACCTTCAGTCACATAGGGTTCTTCCCACGCCAAGGCTGCATAGCACTCGTCCGAAATAACGATGGCATCGTGACTTCGCGCCCACCGGACGACCTCTCGAAGCTGCTCACGTGAGAGCACATGCCCGTCAGGATTTCCCGGGGAATTAAGCCAAACAAGCTGCGCCTGCGGCCAAGAATCCGGGTCCGTGGGATCCACTGGAATGGGAGTGGCGCCTGCCAAACGAGCACTGATGTCGTAGGTCGGGTACGAGGCCTGAGGGAACAAAACAGTGTCGCCAGGGCGCACTCCCAACAGGAATGGCAGCCATGCGACAGCTTCCTTCGATCCAATTGTGGGAAAAACTCCTGTCACTCCCACGTCCACCATATTTCGGCGCTTACCCCAATCAAGGATTGCACGGCGAAGCTCGACGCTTCCGATCACCGTCGGATAGCCCGGAGCGTCCGAGCTGCTTTTAAGGGCAGTCTGGATGAGCACGGGCGTTGGATCGACCGGTGTGCCGATGGAGAGATCACACACTCCCCCGGCGTGCTCATTGGCACGCTCGCGGTAAGGCTCGAGCTTATCCCATGGAAAGTCGGGAAGATCGAGTGGACGCGGAAGAGGACTCATTTACTTGTCCCAGTCCTCGTTTTGCGGAGGAAGGGCACTAATCCACGGAACGTCGAAGGACTGCGGCCCGGTCTTCTGCGCACCGCCGGGTGAGCCCAGGTCGACGAAGAAGTCAGCATTTGCCTGCAAGTAGTCAGACCATTCACCGGGCAGGTCGTCCTCGTAGAAAATTGCCTCGGTTGGGCACACCGGCTCACAGGCGCCGCAATCCACGCACTCATCGGGGTGGATGTACAAGGTGCGCTCACCCTCGTAAATGCAATCGACGGGACATTCATCAACGCATGCCCGGTCCTTGACGTCAACACAGGGCTGGGCAATGACGTACGTCATGTATTCCTCCTTGGACTGGGTCCGACAAACAGTTCATTCTATTATCGCCAACATGACACGTGACGCGAATCCCGAGCATTTTTCAGCTGATAGCGGGCAAATTTTAGGCGCTCCCCCCAGCGAGGCGGGCGCGGGTATTACGCCACACCATACGCACACAATTCCAGATTCTTCTAGCGTCGAGGCCGCTACTGCTCTTGCGGGAGCCGATCAGCTAGCGGCAGCGATTACCCGTTTACCCTGGATGCGCCTTGAGCTCGGCTCGCGCGTTGTGGTCCGCTATCGCTTGGAAGACGGACTCCACGACGCCCTTGGAATCTTGCTCGAAAAGGCACCGACCCACGTGGTGATCGACACCAGGCGAGGCCGTGTGAAGGTGGAGGCGCGAACCATGGTGACCGGCAAGCAGGTCCCTCCCCCGCCGCAGATTTAAGGAAAAGCCCCACGCGATGCATTTCTCGCGTGGGGCAAGCCTTTTGTTGATCAGTCTTTATTCTGACGACGTTCGCGCGCAGCAATCTTGAAGCGTTCCTGCGCGTCCAGAACCACCTTGCGCACGCGAACGGCCTCGGGAGTCACCTCAACGCATTCATCATTCGCCGCGAACTCAAGGGATTCTTCCAAAGTCAGCTTTCGTGATGGCGTCAGCGACTCATACACATCAGCGGTCGCGCTACGCGTATTCGTCTGCTTCTTTTCACGGCAGATATTGACATCCATATCCTCACCGCGGGGATTTTCGCCAACAACCTGGCCTTCATAGACCTCTGAACCGGGTTCAACGATGAAAGAACCGCGTTCTTGGAGATTCGTCATAGCGTAGGGCGTTGCCTGTCCCGCGCGGTCTGCAACAAGCGAACCGGTGAGGCGCTGTTCAATCGCACCCTGCCACGGCGCATAGCCTTCGGCAATAGACGAGGCAATACCCGTTCCGCGCGTTTCCGTCAGGAAGCGCGTACGGAAACCGATCAGGCCGCGAGCAGGAACAATGAACTCCAGGCGAATCCAGCCCGAACCGTGGTTCGCCATCGTTTCCATGCGTCCCTTGCGCTGGGCCATGAGCTGAGTGACTGATCCTAGGTATTCCTCGGGGATGTCGATAGTCATGCGCTCCATCGGTTCTGAGCGCACGCCGTCAATGGTCTTGGTGACGACCTGAGGCTTACCAACGGTCAGCTCGAAACCTTCACGGCGCATCTGCTCGACAAGGATCGCCAAAGCAAGCTCACCACGCCCCTGGACTTCCCATGCATCGGGGCGTTCGGTGGGAAGCACGCGCAGCGAAACGTTACCCACGAGTTCGCGATCGAGGCGGTCCTTCACCTGGCGCGCGGTCACCTTTGCTCCCTTGACGCGGCCAGCCATGGGCGAGGTGTTAATTCCAATAGTCATGGAGATCGCGGGATCATCAACGGTGATCAGCGGCAAGGGACGCGGGTCATCGAGATCGACCAGAGACTCACCAATCGTGATGTCTTCAATACCTGCGACTGCAACGATATCGCCGGGTTCAGCACTTTCGGCAGGGATTCGCTCGAGGCCTTCGGTACGGAGTAACTCGGTGATGCGAACGGGCTTAATGCTTCCATCGTGGCGAGCAAGTCCCACGGTTTCGCCCTTGCGTAAGGTTCCGTTGTGGATACGCAGCAGCGCGAGTCGTCCCAAGAATGGGGAGGCATCCAGGTTCGTCACGTGAGCCTGAAGGGGCGCACCTTCTTCGTACTCGGGACCCGGGATGCGATGAAGAATCGTTTCGAAGAGGGGTTCGAGGTCCTCGGTGGGGATATTGCCATCGCCGGGGTTGGTGAGCGAAGACTTTCCGGCCTTTGCCGAGGCATAAACAACCGGAACGTCGAGCAGGGAATCCACATCTGCGTCGACACCTTCGCTCATCAGATCTTCGGCCAGAGCAAGAAGAAGGTCTTGTGTTTCAGAGACAACCTCGTCGATGCGAGCATCGGGGCGGTCAACCTTATTGACGACGATAACGACGGGAAGTTGCGCTTGAAGAGCCTTGCGCAACACGAAGCGAGTCTGCGGGAGCGGGCCTTCGGAAGAGTCAACCAATAAAACGACGCCGTCAACCATGGACAGGCCTCGTTCAACCTCGCCACCAAAATCGGCGTGCCCGGGGGTATCGATCACGTTGATAACCACTCCGCCTTCGAGGCCCAGTTTCTGAGCGGCGGGACCACGGTAGTGAACCGCGGTGTTCTTGGCCAAGATCGTAATGCCCTTTTCACGTTCCAGATCACCGGAGTCCATGACGCGTTCACCGGTTTTTTCTACCGTATCGCGCTCATTGAATGCGCCTGACTGCCACAGCATGGCGTCAACCAGAGTAGTTTTGCCGTGGTCGACGTGTGCAACAATCGCGACATTACGTAGATCTTCGCGGATGGTCATAAGACTCCCTATTGCTTACCGATTCGCTTCCACAGAAAGCTTATCGCCGTTTTTTCAGAATTCACTTCTCCGAGGGACTATGTGTGAGGCGTTACTCGCGCTATCCTTGTCCAATGGCAAACCGACGTGTCTATCGCGCCAGCAATGACCGCTGCGACGCAAGTTTTTCAGATTCCGGTGCTCAATTCCTTGAATGGACCCCTGCGGGCACCGAGCCGGTACTGTGGCTCTCCGAGCGTTCCCTTCCGTGGGCATCAACGCCTGCACGAGGCGGTGTCCCGATTTGTGCACCGTGGTTCGGCGTTGCGACTGCTTCTTTGGCAGCACCCGGATCCGAGGCTCAAAATCACGGCTTCTTAAGGAATGCAACGTGGGAACTGGTTGAGCGCACTGATGAGAGTGCGATTCTTTCCTTCACCTACACTCCGACGACAAAGACGGAGATAGCGAAATTCCCGCATCGCTTTACTGCTCAGCTTCATGCTACCTTCGGGGAACATCTTCATCTGGCGCTCACAATGACGAACGCCGATGAGGAAGCTTTCTACGTGGACGAGGCTTTGCATCCCTACTTCAACGTCTCGGATGTCCGTGAGATCAGTGTTGTGGGGTTGGACGGAGCCGAGCAGCTATGTACGGTGACGAATGAGCGCTTTGTTCAAGAAGGCGACGTGACCTTCACTCAGGGGCGGGTCGACTCGATCTTCGACTACACGGGCACCGTTTCAATCCTTGACCCAGGTTTTGGTCGCCGCATCGTGATCGAGAAGGATCATTCGGCCTCGACGATCGTGTGGAATCCCGCTGAGGCTAAGGCTGCAGACATGCACCACGAGGATTGGAAACACTTCGTGTGTGTTGAGGTGGGTAATGTCCGCCAAAATGCTGTCTTCCTCCAGCCGGGCCAATCGCACACGATTTCCCTGACAATCACCGTAGAAAAACTGAACTAACCCCTACCGCAGGTAGTAGTGAGCCGGCTGTCGTGGCCCTTAGAGTCCAAAACGCTCTGCGAGCCACGGCAGCTGGTCCTCAAATGCTGCCTTCCAGACTTTCCAGCTGTGCCCTCCCGGGTATGAGCGTGTTTCAACCGTCATTCCCGAGGCCTGGGCCGCTTCATCGACCTCAATCAGTCCCTCTTTAAACGATGTATCGTCGCTCCCCCAGGAAATAATCCCCGCCGTACCGTCATAGCGACGGGTCTTCATCATCTGAATCGGGTCATTCGCAGCGTAGAGCTCGCGACTTCCGTCAAAACCTTCAGAAATGGTTCGTTCCTCGCTACCCAACTGAGGGTGGGCCTCGCCCGACATATCAAGGAAACTGCGATATGTCTGCGGAGCGCGGGTAGCTACTTGAAGAGCACAGGTACCCCCAGAGGACAATCCGGCAATTGCCCATTGACCGGCATCTGTTGAAACAGGGAAATTCTCCCGCAACCATTTCGGAACATCCGACTCCAAATAGCTGGCGACTTTCCCATGAGACGTATCCGAGCACAGAGGATTTGCTGTCTGGCTCCCATAGGCATCAACAACCGCAACAATTGGAGCGCGCCCGCCTCTACTAGCGGAAAACTGCTCCATGGTTTGAGGAAGTTTGCCCAAGACGAGCCAATCTTGAGGGGTACCGGGCTGGCCCGTCAGCAAAGTGATGACGGGAAGAGTCGCGTGTGGATCGGCAAAATAGGACGGCGGAAGATATACAAGGGCCTGACGCGGCTTGAACCCTGAATCCGAAGAAGGAATATCAACACGGACAACTGCTCCCTCGGCAACGCGTGCGCTCTGTTCTTCTTCATCGGGATTCTTCAACTCATCCCACGAAATCGTGCGCACTCCCCCGCCCACGACCTCGGCCATGGTCGGATAGGCCTCGAAATGGTAATTAATCCCCAAAGCTGCACCGACAGCGATCAAGACCCACGCACACAGTGCGGCACAGAAACGACGCAACCATTGCTTGCGTTTCATCAAGGCAACAAGCGCCATGACCGCTGCAAGTAACGCCGGTGATGCCCACAGCCATGTCACTCGCCCCAGTCCCTCGGCAACGGGATGCCAGACATGCTCGACAAGTTGGTGGGTGACAACGACAAGGATGACGCCAACGACGACGCTCATCAGGCGGACTTTAAACGACACCGGACGCATGACTTTCAGCCAGATCCAGGCAAGACCACCCGCGATCAGTGCTGCGCCAACGAAAGGAACCCAGACACGCAGAAGAGGGACATAGTGAAGGATACTAATCACGAGAAACCAGCTTTGCAGCCAAGGAGACGGCGCTTGCTGCACTCATTCCAGGCAGGTAGGCACGAGCAATTGCCAATCCGACAGACGGAGCCTGCGCGATGTCGGGAATCGCGAGGTATAGGGGAACAAAACGAACTTGGAACTTCTTCTTGTAGGCAAGAAGTGAACGGAAGCCGTAAACGGGCTCCATGGCATTACCCATGACATCTAAAACCGGGGCGAATGCAAAGTGCGAATCGCGCAGATCTTCCGGCTCTTCACATTGGCCCGACTCGGCCAGGGGCGCGCCGGAGAGGGAAATGAATTGCAGTCCCTCTTCTTGCGCGAGGAGGGCAGCCTGACCGATGAGGAAATCAATGGCCAGACGGAAGCCTTGATCGTCTCGACGCATCACGTCCAAAGTCAACCCAATGACGCTGCCCCGTAAGTGGACAGGCATCCATGACGTCACTGCGTGAATATGGTCGTCTTCATCGACCGCGAGCAAAAGACGGGTCTGCGGATCATCAAGTTCGCGCAAACCACCCAGGGTGAAACCCATTTCGGGAAGAGCCTTCTCGTCGGCCCACGCTTGGCAAATCGCTTGGATTTGCCCCTTCCAGGCCTCGTCAAGATCAGGGTAGGACGCCCACTGTGCGCGGATTCCTTCACGCTTGGCATGGTTGAAGGCAGTCCTCACGTCTTGAAACTTCTTACCCTTGAATTCAAGGTCTCCTAGGTCAATAATTGCCTCCTCAGCGACCTTGACCGTTGACCAACCTAAGCGGTGCGCTTCCTTGGCCCACTCTTCGTGAACCGAGTAGAGGGCGGGAATAAGAGAGGCGTCAGTCGCGAAAGTCGCAAACTCCGAAATCGCAGAGGAGATGTGTTCCTCATCGGCGCTGCACTGGGTAAGAGTTAGGGCCACGCCAGATTCTTGGCGGTAGGAAACACCACAGGTCCGATCGGGACTGATCCACGTCGAGTTTCCGCGCCACGTCAGCATCCATCCTAAGGAACCCGCGCCCTGCGATGTGACCAGAGACAGGAGCTCATCTTGTTTCTCGTCGTTCACATCAACCGGGGCCAAAAAGACCTTCAATAAGCTCACGGAACTGATGACCCACACTGCAACGGGAATCCAGACGGTTGCAGTGGCTGCACCCACCGTCGTCGCATACAAAGGTGTGTCAAAGAGCCATTGCGCGCCCGCCGGGGCATATGCGGTCACATACGCTTCAAGAAGGTTCAGAGGCGTGGCATCAGGAACAAAGTAGTAGGGCATCGAGAGGCCGACAACAAGGGCGACAATACCTCCAGCAAGGAAAGAAATAAGCGAGGTAAGACCCGCACGCTTCCAGCAAGATTTGGGCGCGGGAACGTGGAAGGCAGACGCATTCCACGCGGTCAACAGCATTGCCGTTAGTGGGAAGGCAACGCCAACCAAGAGTTTCATTGTGGGAATGTTGACGGCGAAATATCCCTCGGGGATTTCCTCTGCACTACCCGAAATCGACGCCAAAAAAAGAATCGTCTGGGCAATGCCAATAACACTCAGCGCGCCTTGAAGGAGCAGCGTCCCCACCCACGCTCCGCGGCGGCCTCGGAAGAGACCAAATGCGAGGACCAGCTGAACGAGGAAAGGAATCGAGGCAAGAACAACTGGGGCGTAGAGCATCAAGGAGTTGCCATAGACCTCCTTCAAACACCTCATGGGAGCCTCATTTTGCTGGCACAGCGCCCACATGTACTGCTGCTCAGCAAGCTCGGGAGAAAAAGCTGCACGATCAAAGGCCAAGAGGCCATGGCTTGTAAAAGTCCAGATCGCATTGACCGCACCGAGGGTGTAGGCGGTGATGACCAGGGGGATCACGTGGCGAACAGGATCACCAATGCCCAGCATTGAACGATTCCTCGTCGACCAGCCAATCGCAAAGCCACCAACCAAACAGCCGGAAACGAATGCGAAAAGTCGGGCCAGAGAGCCTGCGCTGCTGCTAAATGCAAAAAACGCAAGAAGGATAACGAGGACACCAATACGCGTGCGCCACGCCCACAAGCGGTTCATCTTGGCGCTTGCGGTTCCTAAAGCGGACGCCAAAATGAGGACGGAACCAATGACCGGGCCGCTGACCATGGGAAACGCCCAATTCAACGAGGCGCTATGAGCCAAGGCAGCACACGCCCACAATCCCGCGAGTGAAATCGGAAGCGAAATCACGGCAGAGAGCGCCCAAACTTTTGAACCGAGGAATCGCTCGAGTAGTCCGCCAACGATGAGCATCATGAGGATGAGGTTGATCATGATGCCCGTTGAAGGAGCCCACAAAACAGTGGTGAAAGTATGAAGCGGCTGAACGTGCCCGCCCTGAGCAGCAAGATCGTGTATCCACCGTGCGCGAGTCATGTGCGATGTGCAGGCAACGATCAGCATCAGGACTGAAAGAAACACAGAGCAGGGAGCGGTTCGCAGCCACTGTCCAAGGATATGTACCGCCGTATTCCACTGGCGCGCAATGCGAGTAGAAAGCGATACGACTGTTTGTTCGCCGTCCGTTACTGATGGACTTGAGCTCACTGGAACTCCTTCGCAGGCAGAGGAACACCCTGCTCCTCCCGAATTCGATCTTAGAACAGTGCTCCGACAGCTCAACTTGAAGTTCCTCGTTTCGGGGTTCAATCGGGGATATTTCCGGGACAACCCTGCATTGAGAGGCGCTTCAGCCATGATTCCACGTACACTGTGTGACGGCTCAACCCGGGAGAGGAGCAATATGGGATTGCGCAAGGCATTGGCTCATCTGGTCATGCGAGTGTCACGCTGGACTTTTACGCCCGGGCACCCCCTTCCCGAGCGTTGCGTCGTTTTGGGAGCCCCTCACACCTCGAATTGGGACGGTTTCTACATGGTTGTTGCCATGTGGGCACTGAAACGTCCCTTCTATTTCTTGGTGAAAAAGAACCTCACCGATGTCCCGGTGATTGGCCGGTTTGTGCAGGCAATCGGCGGGATCCCGGTTGACCGCGAAAATCCTGGACACCTAGTAGAGCAAGTCATCGCTTTAGCTCAGTCCAGCGAAACATTTGTCCTTGTCATTGCGCCCAAGGGCACACGTTCGATTCGTCCTTATTGGAAATCTGGTTTTTATCGCATCGCTCAGGGTGCGAATTTGCCTGTGGTTCCTGGTTTCATCGACGGCGGACAACGCCGCTATGGCTGGGGAGCTCCCATCGAGCTCAGTGGAGATCAGAGCAAAGACATGGATACTATCCGCGCGTTTTACGCGGGAATTATTGGGATTCACCCCGAAAAGACCTGCGTTCCTCGTCTGCGCAGCGAAGAAGCGGGCAGCTAGTTTTTAGCCGTGGTGGAGCCGGCACAGTGTCATGACGAGTTTCTCCACCGCTCCTTCAGGATCCTTCGACGCGCCTTTTGTGTCTTCGTCAGCTTGGGCGATTGCAGTGATTGCCGAGGCCAAGGCAGGGTCTGGCCATGAACGCAGTTCTCTGCGTGCATGCTCGGCCTGCCACGGAGACATCCCAAGATTCTTCCGTCCCGCGGGTGCGGAAACTTTCGCCATCGCCCGGAATTTCGTTGCAATTGCCGCGACGAGTTGAGCGGGAGCACTTCCCGTCGCATATGCGTGCCTGACCAAAGTGAGTGCCTGCGCGCTGCGTCCGCCCACGATTGCATCGGCAACTTCGAAGCTGGTCGCCTCGACTCGCCCGGAGTAGTAGCGACGAACCGCCTCGTGGGTGATGGTTCCCTGGACGTCACTCAGCAATTGCGCAACAGCTGCCGCAAGTGCACTGAGGTCATTTCCTAGTGCATCAACCAAGGCCTGCGCGGCTTCTGTTTCAATTTTGCGGTGTGCGTTGCGTACATCGGAGCGAACAAAGTCCAATTTATCGCGATCATTTTTCAGCGGTTCTGCCGGAATCACCGGGAATCCGGCTTTCGCAATCGCGTCGAGGAGTGTCTTTCCTCTGGCGTTACCGCCCGGGTGACGCAGGAAGATCCATACATCGGCGGCGGGCTGGCTCAGGTATGCCTGCAGATCGGCGGCTAGGGCATCCGTCATGTTCTCTAGGTCGGAGATGATGATCATCCGGCTTTCGCCAAACAGAGAAGGCGAGGTGAGAACGTCCAGCTGGCCTGCTTGGTAGCTTCCCGCAGGAAGATCTGTCCGCTCGAGGCTGGGATCGACTTCGTGTGCGAGGCGTCGCAGCTCGCTCAGCGCTCGATCTGCAAGCAAGCTTTCACTGCCTTTGATTAAAACAACGGGAGCAAGACGAGGAGGAACCGGTGCTGCCTGAGTTTTCGCTGCCATGGGCCGCTCTCCCCTTCCGTGTTATCCCCATCCGTTTATGTTCACAAACTTTGCCCTCCTAGTGTGACACGTTCGAGGGGCCCAGACGCCGTGAAGCGCCGGAGGCGAGCAGCAGCAATGAGAGCAACGCTCATGCCCGCACCCGCAGCAAAGATTCCCGCGTTATTTCCAAGCGAGACTCGAGCTCCAGGAAGGGAAGAAAAAAGTGTCGCAACACCTTCAATCCACCCAGTTCCCCACGAGGCAATCCACGCACAGACATAACCAAGAGGTGCGTACAGCTGCGCAGCAAGAGCAGCGGCGAAAGACGCGATGGTTACCGGAGTGACAAATGGAGAGATCAGAATTTGCGCTGGGATCGACCACAGTCCGATCCATGAATTCATGGAGATCATGACGGGGAGCGTGGCAATTTGCGCTCCGAGTGGGATCGCCAGCAATGCACTCATTTTGGGGATCCACGCGCTTTCCGCAGCTGCCCCGACTTTTTCACCCGCGTGTGAAATCCACCGGGCGGGGACACTAACTCCCCAGGTGGCGAGGACAGAGAGACAGAAACCAAGTGAACACGCATCGAAGGGAGAAAGGAGACAGACCGCTATCACGACGCTGCTCAAGGAAGAATATATCCCTCCTTCACGGTTCAACCACATTCCCCCAAAAGCAATGAGACTGACCCCGAATGAGCGTAGAACCGAGGCTTGGGGGCCGACCAGTGCGACGAAGAGAAGAAGAACCGTCAGTTGCATGACTAGTTTCCATTGTTTTTTCCGCGGCGATAGAAGGCCGATGGTCATCAATAGGATCGACATGTGTGCACCGGAGACCGCTGTGAGATGGGTGAAAGAGACGGTCTTCATGTCGTTGCGCATCTGGGCGCTGGCTTGATGATCATCTCCAAGAGACATGCCTGGAACTAAAGCTCGAGCATGCTGTGGGAGACACGAAACAACTCTTTCGAGATTGCCGCGAAATGCTCGCGAGAACTGTGACCATCGATCCGTTGATGGCAGGAGCTTCCATTTCTTGACACGAATAGACCCGACGTTGGGAATGCTCTGGGACCAGGTGAGATCGAGTTTCCCATCGAGCGCGATAACATCCCCGCGTCTGAGCTGAGCAAACTGAGATGTCTCGCTGGAGAGAAGGAATGTCATGGGCTGGCGCCCTTGAACGTACTGCGCCCTCGCGAAATAACGAAGACGCTGTTTCTTCGTCGTTTTGTGTCCTTCATCTTGGGGAGCACTTTCTTTCACTTCGCTCACGAGTCGTGCATGAAAAACCTGCAGATTCATCCCGTGCGCGCTGATCCGTGTGCTCTCTGCTTCCCACGCAGCGGCCCGAGTAGTTGCACTGTAAAAACACGCGACGCTTAGACACGCAATGACGCTCATCGTCGCAGCGCATTCGCTCCAACGCAGCAGCCATGCGCGTCCAGACCACCCCAATCCACTGTAGGCGGTGAAGAGAATTGTCCCCGCAGCACTGCTCCAGCCAAGGAAGTAGCGACCGTTGAGGAATGCGTAGGTTGACGACCACACTGCGAGTGCGATGGGAAGCAAGCGGATATCTACCGGTCTTCGTATCATTGGCACGCCCCCTGACGAATCTTTTCAAGAATCGATGGGCCGATCCCTGGGACAGCATCAAGATCGTCGACACCGCTGATGGGATGAGATTGGCGATAGGTGATAATTCGATTGGCAAGGGAAGGCCCGACACCGTCGAGATTCTGTAGTCCGACAGCATCGGCGCTGGCGACATCGACGCACCTTCGAGGATCGTCTCCGTTTCCTTCTGCCTGAGAAGACTGCGCCTGTTTGAGTGAATGCACTTTGAGCTGTTCACCATCGACAAGGACTCGTGCAAGGTTGATGCTCTGCGTATCGGCGTCTTCGGTAAAACCACCAGCTTCTTCGATTGCATCCATGACTCGCGTCCCCTTGACGAGGCGTATCACTCCTGGGCGGCGAACTTCTCCCGTCACGTGGAGAACGATCTGGGGACCGCTGCCATGCAAAAGAAGGCTGGCCGATGACGATGGTGCAGGATGCGCGGAGTCGGATTCCTCGGCCACGGCCTCGTTGGTGGAAGGAGGGCTCGGCGTGTTTCCTGATCCCCACGAACTCAACGCAATCCCAAGTGCAGCGAGGATTCCACAAACTGCAAGCACGACCGCAGCTGTTTTCCACTGCAGTTTCCAGCGCAAAGGAGAAGATGAAGATGGCCTGCCGCGTTCTTCCTCATCTAGGTTTTGCGTTTCCTTGGAAAGCACCACCTGTTGAAGATGACGTCTTCGGCGCATCGGCGTGTCAGTGTTCATTCAGGCAGTGTGCTCGCATCGATCCCCTGAGCGCTCCGCAGATGCCTCGATCTGTGGATGAATCGTCTGCATTCTGTTTCTGTGGATAACTTTGTCGGACGCACAATGAGACCTTGTTGCCATCAACACGTAAAGTGTGGTTAAAATAACGCCAACATATACACCTTCTCATTCAAGGACTGTCATGCGTATCGGCTTCATCGGAACAGGTGCAATGGCCTCAGCTATTGCACGCGGTGCCGTGGCCGCTGGCTTCAGCGGCTCGGATCTGATGTTTGCTGATCGACACCACCAGGCTGCCGAAGACTTGGCAGATGAACTGGGAGGCGTCGCACTCGCATCGAACCGTCAGGTCGCCGAGCAGAGCGACCTCTTGGTCCTTGCAGTGAAACCGAATGTCCAGTCAGACGTCATTCGAGAGATCCGCGAGATTGTTCTTTTTGCCAAGGACCTCTGCGTCGTCTCGATTGCTGCAGGTCGCACAAGCGACCAGATCTACACTGATTTCGGGGCCGCGGTTCCGCTGGTCCGCGTCATGCCCAATGTCAATGCGCAGATCGGCCAGTCAATGAGCGCCCTGTGCCCCATGGGGACAACGGACGAACAGCTCTCCGCTGCTCGTAAGCTTCTGGATTCGGTCGGTCAAACGGTCGTGTTGGATGAGAAGTACTTCCCTGTTTTTACAGCGATCGCTTCCTCCTCCCCGGCATGGATTTTCCGCATGATTGATGCGATGGCCGAGGCCGGCGTGAACCACGGCCTCACCAAGGCCGATTCGACGCGCATCGTCGCCCAAGCGTTCTTGGGAAGCGCGCAGCTCATGCTCAATGGCCTCGACAATGGGCAAGTACCCGCAAACCTTATTGACCGGGTTTCTTCTCCGGGCGGCACCACCATCGCTGGTCTCCTCGCTGCCCAAGACGCGGGGCTTTCGTCCGCGATTGTCGCGGCGGTTGACGCTGCTGTTGAGCGCGACCATCATCTTGGCTGACGTCGTCACGAGACGCCGTCAGGATAATCCCCCGCGCCCGCGAAGATTAGTCGTAGCCTTTCATTCACGCTCACGCATCCCATTTTTAACTTCGCGCCCGACTGAAGCTTTTGCTCCTTATCCACGTCACTTTTAAACACACACGCAACCTCTTGGAATACTCATGCTTTTGTTGAATGCAGTCGTCCTCTCGGTCATCGTTATGCTGGCTCTCAGCGTCGCCCGAGTGCACGTCGTTATCTCTCTCTTTGTGGCCTCTATTGTCGCCGGCCTTGTCGCTGGAATGGGAATCTCTGGCACGATGGTGGCTTTCCAAACCGGCCTTGCCGGAGGCGCAAAGATCGCACTTTCCTACGCATTGCTTGGCGCCTTCGCCATGGCGGTCGCCCACTCAGGTCTGCCGGCTTTGCTTGCGCGCACAATTGTGAACCGCATGCGCAGCGCGGATGCAGCGAGCTCCGTACGCGTTGCTCGCGGCGTCAAATGGGGAATCGTCGGCGGCGTGCTCGCCATGGGCGTGATGAGTCAGAACCTGATCCCCATTCACATCGCCTTCATCCCGCTCCTTATTCCACCGCTCATTGGCGTGATGAATGAACTCAAGATAGACCGCCGCTTGATTGCCTGTGCGATTACTTTCGGCATCGTCACCGCCTACATGTTCTTCCCCATCGGCTTCGGACGTATCTTCTTGTACGACATTCTCTACAAGAACATCAACGCCGCCGGCATGGATGTCTCCTCTGTCAACCCCATGGCAGCAATGGCGATTCCCGCGGCTTCAATGGCAATCGGCTGCGCGATCGCGCTTCTCTTCTCCTACCGCAAGCCCCGCACTTATGAACAGCGCGACTCCTCCTTCGCATCTTCTGAGGAGAAGCCGATTGATATGAAGAAGGTCTGGGCCGCAGTAGCTGCCCTCGTCGTGTGCTTCGTCATTCAGACTGTGCTCACGCGAATGGATTCTGAGGCCGATCCGCTGCTCGTTGGTTCATTGGTGGGTCTATGCATGATGCTCTTCATGCGAGTCGTCCCCTGGCAGCAGGCCGACGATGTCTTCAGCGGCGGTATGAAGATGATGAGCCTCATCGGCTTGATCATGATCACCGCACAGGGTTACGCCTCAGTCCTCAACGAATCGGGCCAGATTCAGCCTTTGGTTGATGGAACCG
>CAUTOM010000009.1:0-33583 GCA_963540435.1 uncultured Actinomyces sp. | reverse complement strand
CAATGGCGTAGAGAACATCCGGGACAGCTTGCACTCGTGGTCGATGGCACGCTCAGCGTGAACGCTCCGGAAGCCAGTGCTATTGCACTTGCGACGGCGACTGATGCGCTGGTTATTGACACCGCTTTGCTCTCGGCACAGCAAGATCAGGCTCTTGCCTCAATTCTCAGTGAAGACGGCCTGATTCTTCACGATCTGAAGGGCTGCATTCATGCTTTGGGAGCGCGTGGTTGGACGCTCGGTAAGGCACATACTGATCTTCTTCTCGCTGCCTATTTGGTGAATTCGGAACACCGCGGGTATCAACTCGACCAGCTTTTTGCTCAGTATTTAGGTGTTGACTCGCAAGAGAAGAAAGACAGCACAACTCTCTTTGAGGTTGGAATCAGTGATGAGCGCGCTCAGAAGCTAGCCGAAGACGCTGCGCGGATGCATCCTCTCGACGTCATCCTTGCTGACAAGCTCAAGGAAAGTGACCAGTCACATCTGCTCAATGATGTGGAAATGCCAATTGCAGTCTTGCTCGCACAGATGGAGAAGTGCGGAATCGGAGTTGATGAAGATTTCTTGACAGCCCTTTCTCATGAACTTGCTTCGGATGTTGACACAGCGCAGCGCGGGGCATGGGATGTATTGGGGCACGAAGTTAATCTCTCATCTCCTAAGCAGCTCCAAACTGTCCTCTTTGAGGAACTTGATCTTCCCAAGACGAAGAAGACAAAGACCGGTTACACGACTAACGCCGAGGCGTTGACGGAGCTCTTCGAAAAGACTGGAAACGATTTCCTGCGTCACTTGCTTGTCCATCGTGATCGCATCAAGCTGAAGCAGATGGTTGATGGCTTAATTTCGAGCATCGGCGTCGACCAGCGCATCCACACGACTTTTTCGCAAACCGCTGCGGCGACGGGGCGTTTGGCTTCCTCTGAACCGAATTTGCAGAATATTCCTGCACGTAGCGCTGATGGTCTGCGGATTCGTGGCGGGTTTATTGCGCAAAAGCCGTATGCGAATCTGATGAGCGCGGATTACTCTCAAATCGAAATGCGGATCATGGCGCATATGTCGGAAGATCCAGGGCTGATCGATGCTTTTTATTCGGGTGAGGACCTCCACCGCACAATGGCGGCAATGGTCTTCGGAGTTGAGCCGGAAGATGTGACGGCCGAAGAGCGCTCGCGAATTAAGGCAACCTCCTATGGGCTAGCTTACGGCTTGTCCGCCTACGGTCTTTCTGCACAGCTTCAGATTCCCGTTCACGAGGCCGCGGCCCTGCGTGATCGTTATTTCGAACGCTTCGGTGGCGTCCGTGATTACCTTGAAGGTCTTGTTGACGAAGCTCGCCGATGGGGATGGACCCAGACAATTCTGGGACGTAGGCGTTATCTTCCGGATTTGCATTCGGCGAATCGAACGCGACGCGAAATGGCTGAACGGGCTGCGCTAAATGCTCCGATTCAAGGAAGCGCCGCTGATATCGTCAAAATGGCGATGCTGGATGTGCACAGGCAGCTCAAAGACTCGGGTCTTAAATCGAGGATGCTGGTCCAGATCCATGACGAATTGCTCTTTGACGTCGCGCCGGGTGAAGAAGTTGAACTGCGTCAACTTGTGCGCGAAGGGATGGAAGGCGTGATGTCTCTGCGAGTTCCTCTGGAAGTGGCAATTGGATTCGGGCCGACATGGAAGGATGCTGCGCACTAAGGTGGGTGGACTTTCGGTCCTAGTCTGTTAGAATGCACAAGGTACTGCTGTGTGCAATAGCCATTTGCGCCCTGCAGCCGCAATTGTCCATATCTAGTAATACGTCCGTTTCGGAGAACACAACTACATGACCAGCACCAACTCGCAGCCGGCAGTTTCAACGCCCCAGGTTGCAGTGAACGACATTGGGTCCCGCGAGGACCTGCTCGCCGCTATTGACGAGACCATCAAGTACTTCAACGATGGCGACATCGTCGAGGGCACTGTCGTCAAGGTTGACCACGATGAGGTCCTTCTTGACATTGGCTACAAGACCGAGGGTGTGATCCTCTCTCGCGAGCTTTCCATCAAGCACGATGTCAACCCGGATGATGTGGTTGCCGTTGGTGATCAGATCGAGGCCCTGGTTCTCCAGAAGGAGGACAAGGAAGGCCGCCTGCTCCTGTCCAAGAAGCGTGCACAGTACGAGCGCGCATGGGGACAGATCGAGAAGGTCAAGGAAGAAGACGGCGTTGTTACCGGTACCGTCATCGAGGTCGTCAAGGGCGGCCTGATCCTGGACATCGGCCTGCGTGGCTTCCTCCCCGCATCCCTCGTTGAGATGCGTCGCGTTCGCGATCTTGCTCCTTACATCGGTCGTGAGATCGAAGCCAAGATCATCGAGCTGGATAAGAACCGCAACAACGTTGTTCTGTCCCGCCGCGCATGGCTTGAGCAGACCCAGTCCGAGGTTCGCACCAACTTCCTGCACACCCTTCAGAAGGGCCAGGTCCGCAGCGGTGTCGTGTCCTCCATCGTGAACTTCGGTGCATTCGTTGATCTCGGCGGCGTTGACGGTCTGGTTCACGTCTCCGAACTCTCGTGGAAGCACATCGATCACCCCTCAGAGGTCGTCGAGGTTGGCCAGGAAGTCACCGTCGAGGTCTTGGACGTCGACATGGACCGCGAGCGCGTGTCGCTCTCGCTCAAGGCCACCCAGGAAGATCCGTGGCAGACCTTCGCACGCACCCACGCCATCGGCCAGGTCGTGCCCGGCAAGGTCACCAAGCTCGTTCCCTTCGGTGCGTTCGTGCGTGTTGAAGACGGAATCGAAGGCCTGGTTCACATCTCCGAGCTCGCTCAGCGTCACGTTGAGCTGCCCGAGCAGGTCGTCAAGGTTGGCGACGAGGTATTCGTCAAGGTCATCGATATCGACCTCGAACGTCGTCGTATTTCGCTGTCCCTGAAGCAGGCCAACGAGCGCGTTGATCCCAACTCTGAAGAGTTCGATCCTTCGCTCTACGGCATGGCCGCTGAGTACGACGAAGAGGGCAACTACAAGTACCCCGAAGGCTTCGATCCCGAAACCCAGGAATGGATGGAAGGCTACGAGGCACAGCGTGAGGCTTGGGAAGCTCAGTACGCGCAGGCTCAGGCTCGTTGGGAAGCCCACAAGGCGCAGGTTGCAAAGGCTCTTGAAGAGGACGCCGAAGCAGCTCCCGCTGTTGAAGAGCAGGCTTCCTACTCGACCCCGGTCGACTCCGAAGGCACCCTCGCCTCAGACGAGGCGCTTGCAGCACTTCGCGAGAAGCTGACCAACAACTGAATCGCAGCGCCTAAGCGCTCATAGTCAGTTCTGAGGCCCCGGTGACAACCGGGGCCTCAGTTGTTTGCCGTCTCTTACGAGACGGGCCACTTCAGTACACGCAGGCGAACGCTATTCCTGAATGCGCTTGGATAAGACGATATCGATGAGCAGGCCAAGAAGTGCCGCACCCAGTGAAGGAAGGACCCATCCAAGCTGGAGATCCTGCCCGGGACTCCATGCGAGCATAGGAGAGGCGAAGGTCAAGATCCCAAGCGAAATTGCAGTGGTCAGTAGTGACCACAGGCTGGCGACCCACACTCCCAGGCGGAATGTCCAATGAATGCGCATGGAGTAGCGCAAGGGATGCGTGACGATCGTAACGAAGATGATTGAGATTGCGATCGGATAGAGGAAGGTAATAATTGGCACCGCAACATTGAGCACTGCCTTGAGTCCGGCAGATGCCAAGACGAAGGAAATGACCGTGAATCCAACGAGCCAGGTTTTGTAGGGAATTCGAGGAATAAGTCGCTCGAAGAACTCCGAGGTTGCGGCAAGAAGGCCAACCGCAGTTGTCATGCATGCGGTGAGAACGATCAACCCAAAGACGACCTGTCCGGCAGTTCCCATGGTGATGAGTGAAGCGTCGGCCAAGAGTGCAGCTCCGTCGGAGTAGCTTTGACCGTTGGGAATTACGTGACCGATCAGGCCAAGGCCGACGTAGACCATGCCTAGTAAAATGCCAGCGATTACGCCAGCTGAACTGGTCTTTCGGACGAGCTTGATCCCGCTGAGTCCGCCTTCTCCTTGATCGAAAGATGCAACAACGATAATTCCAAAAGCGAGAGCTGCGATGGAATCCATCGTCATGTAGCCATCGAGGAGACCCGCCGTTAGGGGAGCGGTTGCGTATTGCCCGACCGGAGCAGCGTCTGAAGGCGGTAGCTTCGCCAACGACAAGAAGACCAAGAGCACGAGCAAAACAAGCAGAACGGGCGTCAGGATCTTTCCGAGGTGATGGATGATCTGCCTCGGGTTCCATGACAAGAACAATGCGGTGCCGAAAAAGCAGGCGTTAAAGATTAACGATGAAACAAAAGCGGTTGAATGAATCAGCGGTGCGACGGCCGTCGAGAAGGAAACAGCACCGGTTCGTGGTAGCGCATAGAAGGCACCAATCGACAGGTAAACCATGCACGAGAAGGCAATTCCAAAAAACTTGCCTCCGCGCCCAGACAAATCACGCAGGTCACTTCCTGATAATGCGATTGCAATGATCGCAATGACCGGAAGTGCGACGCCCCCAATGAGGAAGCCGATCATGGCCAAGTTAAAGTGCGAACCCGAGTTCGCTCCCATAATTGGAGGGAAAATAAGGTTTCCCGCACCAAAGAACATCGAAAACAGCGTGAGCGATGTTGCGATCAGTAAGCCCGTTCCCTGCGAGCGCCTGCTTTGTGTAGTCGTCGTCGATTCAGTCACAATATTGCTTCAAACCCTATAGAAGTGATAAGTACTCATGAGATTCTGTCATTTCATGCCTCTTTAGCCAAGTGCTGTTCATTGTTCTACCCTTCAGATGTGGACACTCTCATTCGGTCAGGTTCATCGAGCGCTACTCTTTTACGAGCGATTCCCGAGGCGCGTTCCTTGGGACCGTCCCACGTGCTTGCTCTCAGCGGGGGAATCGGTGCCGGGAAGTCCACGCTTGCGCACGCTTTACGAGGCCTCGGCGCGCACATTGTCGACGCGGATGAACTTGCGCGCGAGGTGCTTTCTCCGGGTCATCCGGTCTACGAGGCGGTGCTTGCAAATTTTGGGAGTGATCTTGTCGGAGCAGATGGGCTCCTTGACCGACAGCTCTTAGCACAGCGCGCTTTTTCTTCAGCCGAAGGTACAGCTCTGCTCAATTCACTCACCCATCCAGCAATCGCGGCTTTGGCGCACAAACGTCTTGCGCAAGCTGGAGATGGAAAGCTTGCCATCTATGATGTGCCGCTACTGACAAAGAGTGAAGATGCGGCTGAATTCGACGGGGTCATCATGGTGAGTGCGCCACTGGATGTGCGCCTTGACCGTTTGGAAAAACGTGGGGTGAGCAGGGAAGAGGCGGCAGTGCGCATAAGCAGGCAAATTAGTGACGACCAGCGCCGGAGCCTTGCGTCGATATGGGTCGACAACTCTGGTAGCGAAGAGAACCTGAAGGATCTGAGCCGGCAATTTGTCGCGCGTTGGCTGGGCCCTCGACGATAAAGCCGACTGCAAGCTTCAGTATTTGCTCAGTTTTCCCATTGTTTCAATGGGAAATCTTCAACTATTCATCCGGAAACCAGTCAGGAAAAACCAGGTTTGCCTGCAACTATAGATTTGAACATGTAAGTAAACCGGGATTAGCCGGAGCGTTGGAAACTGGGGATCGTGCTGGTCAATCAACCAAGCAATTTCTCGTAAGCGATGCGGGAAATAGATGCCGGCTTCAGATTCAACATGTGCCGCAGAGATGAGGATAAATGGCGCGCTTGAAAGCAAATCGTTTTTCAGGAAACAGAGCTGTGCGTGCACTTGGAGCGTTTACGCTTGGTGCCGCGATGACGGTAGGGGGACTGTCTTTCGCGAGCGCAGGCGACGTCCAGCCGACTCCCAATGAAGTTCAAGCCCTGGGATATAACACTCTGATTTTTCAGGATGAATTTACCGGAAATGAACTTGACACGTCGAAGTGGGGATACGAATACTCCTGCTTCGATTCGAAGACGCGCTCACAGGCCCAGTACACCGATTCGAAGGAGAATGCGTCTGTCTCGGGTGGAAACCTCCATTTGACGGCAAAGTACGAGCCAACGCGTCAAAAGTATGACAGCCGTTCACGTTCAATGATCACGGTCGATCGTGAATGCACTCGAACGGTCAATGGGCGCTCCGAAACTTACAAAGCTCCTTTCACTTCAGCAATGGTTCAGACGCGTGATAACAAGGGGATAAAGTACGCTGCCTATGGCGACTTCTATGCTGAGGCACGTATCAAACTCCCTACTGCCGTTTCGTCGTGGCCAGCATTTTGGATGACCGGTATTGCCCCGGCATCCTTCCCGGCTCACGGTGAGATTGATGTCGTCGAGGCTAAAGGATGGGATCCAAACTTCCTACAAGCGAATGTTCACACACCTCGGGTCGGGAACCCTCAAAAGACTGAGCAGCACATGGGACAACTCGGGGGCAATGGTACGTCACAAACTCAGTTCCATACCTATGGTGTGGAAAAGAACGGGAACTCAATCACCTTCTATTTGGACGGGAGACGGGGACATACCGTCACATACGATCAGGTTAAAGGGGAAAACCCCTTTATCAACGACGCCAACGGCATGGTGCTTCGTCTCAACCATATGGTTGGGGGCTCTTTCCTAGCCTCTGAACGTGGCGATACGACGTATACCGATGCCATTAAGTTCAAGGAAGCCTATCAAGGTGCTGGTTCCGACATGCTCGTTGACTACGTCCGTGTGTGGAAGAAGAGCGGCAATGCCACCAGCGAGCCAGCTCCGATTCCCTCAACGGCTACCACTGATCCAAAACCTAGCGCTCCACCGACTGTGACGACGGAACCTGCGCCCGTGCCGACTACTGCGGTTCCTCAGCCTTCGAGTGAAGTGACGTCAGAGGCGAGCGTTCCTGCTCAGCCTACGAGCGCAGCGCCCTCTACCCAGCCCACAGCCTCGGTCGCACCAATGCCGGTACCGACGGTTTCAGCGCCCAAGCCTTCCGAAGATCCGAAGGCTACGCCGCGACCAACTACTGTAGCGCCCTCTACCCAGCCCACGGCCTCGGAACCGGTGGCGTCTGCAACTACCCAGCATCCCCCGCGAGTTCGTCGAAGCGCCGATGCTACAGCGCCGGCTCAGCCTACGGAAGCAGCAAGCTCGGCCCTGCCTACGCATCCAGAGGCGAGGGCATCGGCACCATCTGAAGCACCTGCGAATTCTTCGACCGAAGGTACAGCAGACACATCGGTGAATCAGCCTGATGCTTCACCGTTTAATGAGCAACCAGCACTTTCGCAGCTTCTTCCGGAAGCTTCGCGCCTCAGTGAGCTTGGCGGCGATCGAAGCGCGCTCACGTCCACCAATGAGGCGGATACGCAAAACTCCGCATTCACGCGAAACGCAGAAGCTGCCTCTGCTCAAAATCCAAGTACTGCACGCACGCTTGCCGCAACAGGAAGTTCATCCCTGGGGTTTGTGTTTGCTGCTCTCTTGGCAGTGGTGGGACTGCTTATGCTCGCTTGGCCGACACCTGCAACCGCTCAACACATGAGTCCACGGCGTAAGTGAGGCATAGTCGCCTAGCAATGTACTAGGCGGTGCACAAGGGGTCGGTGCAGGTAAGCTTCATCTCGAAGAATACCTGCACCGACCCTTATACGCCGTAGGTGAGACCGACCATGACGATCCTCGAAGCTTGAGTTCGCAGTCTTTGTGGCGGTGAGCGCGCAGAACCTCGCAGAATTCCTTAGCCTAAGACTATGAGTGATACCCCCATCCTTCGTCAGGAATACCCCTTTGAAGTGATTTCTGAATACACTCCGTCGGGTGACCAACCGAAGGCTATTCACGAACTTGCCGAGAGACTCCGCGCGGGTGAACAAGACATTGTTCTGCTGGGGGCTACGGGAACCGGTAAGAGCGCGACAACGGCGTGGCTCATTGAGGAAATTCAGCGTCCAGCTTTGGTTTTGGAACCCAACAAAACCTTGGCGGCGCAGCTAGCTGCGGAGTTTCGCCAGCTGTTGCCCAAGAATGCGGTCGAGTACTTTGTCTCGTACTACGACTACTATCAGCCAGAAGCTTACGTTCCTCAGACTGATACTTTTATCGAAAAAGACTCGTCGATCAACGAAGAAGTTGAACGGTTGCGTCACAGTGCGACAAATTCTTTACTTACTCGTCGCGATACCGTCGTTGTTTCTTCGGTTTCATGTATTTACGGCCTTGGTACGCCGGAAGAATATGTCGCACGAATGATCGAGCTGAGTCGAGGAATGACGATTGAGCGCGATGACCTCCTGCGTGCGTTCATTTCCATGCAGTACGCGCGAAACGATCTTGGATTTACGCGGGGAACCTTTAGAGTCCGCGGGGATACGGTCGAGATCATTCCCGTCTATGAAGAACTGGCAATCAGGATTGAAATGTTTGGTGATGAGATTGATTCTCTCGCTGTACTCCATCCTGTAACGGGAAATGTTATTAAAGAAGTCGATCATGTTTATCTGTTTCCTGCCTCGCACTACGTTGCGGGCGAAGAACGAATGAAACGTGCAATTGCTTCGATTGAGGCGGAGCTTGAAGAGCGTCTTGAATGGTTCGAATCACAGGGGAAATTGCTCGAGGCGCAGCGTCTGCGAATGCGCACAACCTATGACTTGGAGATGCTCAAAGAGATCGGGACATGTGCGGGTGTTGAAAACTACTCACGCCATATTGATGGGCGCGAGGCAGGCACTCCGCCTCACACCCTTCTCGATTACTTCCCTGACGACTTTGTACTCGTGATTGACGAATCGCATGTGACAGTTCCCCAAATCGGTGCAATGTTTGAAGGGGATATGTCGCGCAAACGGACACTGGTCGAACATGGCTTCCGTTTGCCTTCGGCAATGGACAACAGGCCGCTCAAATGGGATGAATTTACCGAGCGCATTGGCCAAACGGTTTACCTCTCAGCTACGCCAGGATCCTATGAACTCGATAGATCCGATGGGGTAGTGGAGCAGATCATTCGCCCTACGGGTCTTGTCGATCCGAAGGTTGTGGTTAAGCCGACAAAAGGCCAAGTTGATGACCTTCTTGAGCAGATTCGCGAGCGTGTCGAGCGCGACGAACGGGTTCTTGTGACAACGCTGACAAAAAAGATGGCTGAGGACCTGACGACGTACCTTGCCGAGCGCGGAGTGAAGGTTGAATACCTGCATTCAGATGTCGATACCCTGAGACGAGTTGAGCTCTTGCGTGAGTTGCGTCTGGGTACTTTCGACGTTCTTGTAGGAATTAATCTCTTGAGGGAAGGCTTGGACCTTCCGGAAGTTTCTCTCGTTTCAATCTTGGACGCAGACAAGGAAGGCTTCTTGCGTTCGACGCGTTCTCTTATTCAGACGATTGGGCGCGCAGCGCGTAATGTCTCTGGCGAAGTTCACATGTACGCCGATGACATCACCGATTCGATGCGTGCTGCAATCGATGAAACCGAGCGGCGTCGTGAAATTCAGATTGCCTATAACACCGAACACGGTATTGATCCCAAGCCTCTGCGTAAAAAGATTGCAGATGTCACGGACATGCTCGCTCGTGAAGAAGTTGACACAGCAGACCTCCTCGAGGGTGGATATAGGCGCGAACGCGTAGCAAGCGATATTCGCGCCGATGAGATGGCTTCATTTGCGGGGCAAGAAGGCTCAACGCGCACACGTGAAGAACTTGCTCAGATGGCCGAGAGTGATTTGGAAGAACTGATCCGTCAGCTTTCTGATCGGATGATGGACGCAGCTCAAGATCTGCAATTTGAGCTCGCGGCAAGGCTTCGTGATGAACTCAGTGAACTGAAGAAAGAACTTCGCGCGATGAAAGCCGCTCACTAACGAGTTGTGGAAAGTGGTAGGTATCGCTTCGAGAACCGCTTAAGATAGGTATGTTCTTGTTCGAGACTTTGGGAGTCGATTGTGTCTACGACGGCGCACACGCAAACGCGTCCCGTTCCTTTTAGTAAGCGTGCCATGGCATGGGGTGCCCACGCCTTCACTCTGACCGGTGTTCTCTGGGCGACGCTCGCAACGATTGCTCTGTTCGAAGGGCGTATTCGCCATATGTGGTTGTGGCTGGGAATCGCACTTCTTGTTGACGCCGTCGATGGCTCCATCGCGCGTGCTGTGCGTGTCAGTGAATACGCGCCCGGCTTCGATGGAGCAACGATGGACAATATCGTTGACTATCTGACGTGGACTTTCATCCCTGCTCTGTTCATGGCCTTCCATCTTCCTTTTGGGTCGCGCACACTCGGTATCGGCATGGCCTTGCTGGTCTGCGTCTCATCGATGTTCTGCTATTGCAATGTATCGCTGAAAACACCCGACCACTACTTCATGGGATTCCCTGCCGCCTGGAATGTCGTAGCCGCGATTATGTGGATTTTTCACACTGGCGCGGTTTTCAACGTTGTTGCCACGGTTATTTTGGCGGTACTAACGGTCGCTCCGATTGCCTTCGTCCATCCATTCAGGGTCGGGCGTTTGCGGGCGATCAATATCGTGGCGGCACTGGTGTGGGTTGGCGCAACGGCAGCGCTCGTTGCCTACGCTCCTGCTCGCCCAATCATCCTCACGGGAATCTGGTGGGTTGCTGGAATCTGGATCCTCGTTGTGAGCGCAATCCGTTCAATCCAGGGGATTCCTCAGGAGTTGCGTGACGCGGAGTAGCGTTTCACCAGTCGCGAGTTTTGGACGGAGCGCCATACTTCAGTTGTGATTGACGCGAGGATCATGAGGCCGACGATGACAACTACCGATCCCGGGTATCCGCGTCCGTGGATCCAGAAGTAAACGTATGGGGCGGTAAAGGTCACGAGCGCAACGATCGCACCAGCGTAACGCTCCAATGGCCTCGAGGCGGTGATCATTGCGAGGATTCCCCAGGTGTAGGGAAGCGCGGTGAGGACATCAATCGACCACAAGACGAGGACTGATCCGTGGAATTGCGGGACGAAGATCACCGGTAAGGCGCGCAGTGAGGAATAGACAAAAACCACGAGGTAGACCCACACGCGCGGATCTTTGAGAATTCGGGTGATGAGCGAACGCTTGTAGACCGTGACCCCGCTTGCTTCGATTTGGTGCACGAGGCCGTGTGGGGTTCGCGTTGCATTCATTCCCTCGAGAGCCTCACGGAATCGTGGGTCAGGAAGCAGCTCGTGAACGAGCTTGGTGACTCTCAAGGCAAAGACTGTGCGTTCTTTGGAGTGTCCAGCCCCAACGTTGACAAAAAGATGGAATAAAGGACCAGCAAGGCGCTTCAGTTCCTCACGATTGATGGGGCCGATGAGCCAGATAATTCCGCGGTGTTCCAGCGCGTTGCGTACTTCGGTATAGAAGAGATCAGTGTTTGCAAGGACACAAGGATCAAGTTCACGTACCTCGCGTCTACCCAATTCAGCGAGGCGTGAGACTCCAGCGGCGTGAGCGAGGCGAGTGGTATCAAAGGCGCACGAGCGTACGACCGGAAGCTCAAAAGGAGCCTGGGTTGACCCGAAGAGGGTCTCCTTCAGGCGACGCAGTCGGGAAATCTGGGCTGCAGGGTCTTTAACGCTCACTCCATCGAGTTTAGAGCACTGCAGTGTGAAGCTCTTAACGACTTGGCATTCTCCTGTAGGAGTGTGAGCAGAATCGTTGTTACTCTATGAGTGAGGGGAGTACTCCCACGAAGTGCATCATCGTCAACGCGGTATCGCCTCGGTACCCGGTGTTGCCGCCCAATTATGGGTGGGAAGAGACCTCAAGCCTCACTCCCTGAAAGGTCACTTGTGGACGTACACATCCTTGGCTGGATCGGCCTAGCGATCGTTGTTATTGCACTGATTACGACCGATATTGTTGGGCATGTACGCAAACCTCATGCGCCATCGATGAAAGAAGCGACAGCGTGGACCTTGGGCTACGCTGGTCTTGCTGCTTCTTTCGGTATTGCTATCTGGGCTATCTATGGTCCAAGCTATGCCATCCAGTTCTACAGCGGCTACATGATGGAATGGTCGCTCTCTCTGGATAATCTCTTTGTTTTCCTCATCATCATGTCCTCCTTTAGGGTTCCTCGTGAATTCCAGCAGAAGGCTTTATTGGCGGGCATTATTTTGGCCTTGTTGTTCCGTGCCTTCTTCATCGTTGTCGGTGTCGCGCTTGTCAATCGCTTCACGTGGATGTTCTTCTTCTTTGGCGCGTGGCTCTTGTGGACTGCTTATTCCCAGGCGCGTGAGGGTGCCTCGGAGGAACGAGAAGAGGAAGAAGAAGTTGAAGAGAATCGCTTTGTCCGTTTTGTTCGTCGTATCGTCCCAGTGACCGATGGCTACATCGGTGATCGTTTCTTTTACCGGCATAGCGGGCGCACTTCCGTTACCCCGCTTTTCTTGGTTGTTCTTGCACTGGGGTCGGCAGACCTCATGTTTGCACTCGATTCAATTCCTGCGATTCTCGGGCTCACCACGGAGTCCTATTTGGTCTTTGCCTGCAATGCCTTCGCTCTTCTTGGCCTTCGTCAGCTTTTCTTCCTTATCGACGGTCTTTTGGAGAAGCTTGTCTTCCTGAACTATGGCCTTGCTGTGATTCTTGGATTCATTGGCATAAAGCTTGTTCTTCATGCCATGCACGAGAACTCCGTGCCCTTCATTAACGGCGGCCAGCCGATCCACTCCGTACCGGAAATCGGTATTCCCATTTCATTGGGCGTTATCGCCGGTACCTTGATTATTACCGTTATTTCTTCGCTTATTCACTCCCGTCGCCATAAGTCCAGGAGCTAGCCCTAGTGACAACGAGTACGCCAGAAGCTGCAATTACCGGCTTAACGACGCAAGAAGTTGAAGCCCGACGTCAGGCTGGGCAGGTCAATGTCACGAAGTTGCCCTCTTCGCGGTCGTTGGCCTCGATCATCCGAGCAAATGTCCTGACTCTGTTTAACGCAATCCTTAGCGTCGCGATGGTCATTGTCATTGTTTTCGGATCCTGGCAAGACGCAGTTTTTGGCGGAATCATGATCATTAATGCGATCATCGGGATTTTCTCCGAAGTGCGCGCGAAGCGGACACTAGACAACCTCGCAATAGTTGATGCGCCGCGGGCACAAGTACGTCGAGATGGCCTCACGGAACAGATCGATGTTGAGGATATCGTTCTTGACGATATCGTCGAGCTCAGTTTGGGTGACCAGATTGCTGCTGATGGCGAAATCCTCGAGGTATCCGGCCTCGAAATTGACGAATCGATGCTGACCGGCGAATCACGCCCAGTCCTCAAAGAAGTTGGCGATCCGGTTCTTGCAGGCACATCGGTTGTCGCCGGTTCCGGATTGATGCATGTCCAAGCGGTGGGAGCTGATCTTTATGCGCAGGGAATCGCTCGTCACGCGCGGACTTTTTCTTTGGCAACTTCTGAAATTCAGCAGGGGATCAATAAGATTCTTCGCGTTATTTCCGTCGCACTACCGCCGATTATTCTGCTGACCTTATGGTCACAGACTCGCATTGCCGGTGACGGGGTTCCTCATGCGTGGCAACACGCTTTGGTCTTGGCTGTTGCGAGCGTTGTCGGAATGATCCCTCAGGGTTTGGTTCTCCTGACGTCGATGAATTTTGCGATTGGATCTGCAACTTTGGCCCGTCGAGGCGCGCTTGTTCAAGAACTTCCCGCTGTTGAGGTTCTGGCCCGTGTGGACGCTCTGTGCCTGGACAAGACTGGGACGCTGACGACCGGTGGCATTCGTTTGCGCTCGCTTGAAGTCCTTGACACGCACGGTTTCGATGGGGAGCTATTTACTGCCCTTCGCGTGCTTAACGATGATGAGACCAACGCGACTGCCCATGCGGTAAAGGAGTACTTGGATTCAGATTCTTCCTTACCCTTAGAGCATTGTGCAGATTCCTGGACCATTCCCTTCTCTTCGGCACGAAAATGGGCAGCGTGGGGGACCGCAGAGTCCTCTATCGTGATGGGTGCTCCTGAGATGCTCATCGATGGGATCGAGGAACTCGAAGGTCTTCGTCAGAAAGTTCGCTCGTACGCCGAGGAAGGCTTGCGTGTCCTCGTCGTTGTCCGTTATGGCGAAAGAATTCAAGACCAGACTCTTCCTGCGCATCCCATGCCTCTTGCGTTGCTTGTCCTTGAGGAAGATCTTCGCGACGATGCCCGAGAGACGCTGGCGTATTTTCGTAGGCAAGGAGTGCGCGTTCGGATTATTTCAGGTGATAGCCCGACAACCGTTGCCGCATTGGCAGCTCAAGTTGGTTTGCTATCACCGGATGGCAATGCGCCTCAAGCATTTGATGCACGGCAGCTTCCGAGTGATCCGACCTCACCCGAATTCTTGGCTATCGTCGAATCTACTGATGTCTTTGGGCGCGTGACTCCCGAACAGAAACGTGCGTTGGTTAAGGCTCTTCAGACCCAAAAACACTGCGTCGCGATGACAGGTGATGGCGTTAATGACGCCCTTGCACTCAAAGACGCGGATCTTGGCATTGCAATGGGTAACGGGGCCGCAGCGACAAAGGCCGTTTCGCAGCTTGTCTTGGTTGATCAGAAGTTCTCCGTCTTGCCCAGCGTTCTGGGTGAAGGCCGACGCATCATGGCGAATATGGAGCGCGTCTCTTCTCTGTTCCTCGCCAAGACGACCTACGCCACGCTTTTTGTGATTCTGAGCGCGATTTTTGCATGGCGCTATCCTTTCCTCCCACGCCACTTCACCTACGTCGATACCCTGACCATTGGTATCCCCGCGTTCTTTATTGCGCTTGGGCCAAACAACAGGCGTTACGTTCCAGGTTTCCTCGTTCGAACCCTCTCTTTGGCTATCCCGAGCGGCATTGTCCTTGGTGTGAGTGCTCTTGCTGTCTATTCCTCGGTTGGAAATGGAACCGCGCTCGGGTCCACTGCGGCAGCTCTTACTGTGTTGATCGCGGGGCTGTGGTTGCTTTCAATCACAGCACGCCCCCTCGTGCCTTGGCGCATTGCGCTCATTTGTACGATGGCTGCCGGGGGAGTACTCGGTGTATTCATTCCCGTTGCTCGTCACTTCTTTGCTTTCGACTGGCCTTCAGCTTCCTTGTGGCTTGTTATCGTATGTGCTGGCCTGTGTGCCGGTGCAGTGATTGAGGCGTTCTCACGCATCCTTTATTTGGGTCGGCTTCGTGAAGCTGAAGAAGAAGGTCGCGCACGCGATTAAGAACACATGTTCGAGAAAAAGAACGTGTCAACACGTAAACTGATTGGGTGCATGATCAGTTAATTGTCCGCGGTGCGCGCGAGCATAATCTCAAGGGTGTCGATCTTGACCTCCCGCGCGATTCGATGATTGTCTTTACGGGACTATCAGGCTCGGGCAAGTCTTCTCTCGCTTTCGATACTATTTTCGCTGAAGGACAGCGACGCTACGTCGAATCTCTGTCCTCATACGCGCGGCAGTTCCTCGGTCAGATGGATAAACCCGACGTTGATTTCATCGAAGGACTGTCCCCGGCGGTTTCGATCGATCAAAAGTCGACGTCGCGTAATCCTCGCTCAACGGTGGGCACAATTACCGAGATCCACGATTACCTGCGTCTGTTGTATGCGCGCGCTGGTATTGCCCATTGCCCAACATGTGGTGCACGTATTCAAGCACAAACTCCGCAACAGATCGTTGACCGCGTGCGCTCAATGCCCCAGGGAACACGCTTCCAGGTACTAGCTCCTGTAGTTCGTGGACGCAAGGGCGAATATCAAGACCTTCTTGAAGAGCTCAAAGCTTCCGGATATGTACGTGCGATCATCGACGGACAATTGATGCGCTTGGAAGAGGTTCCACCTCTCGAGAAGAAACTCAAGCACACGATTGAAGTCGTCGTTGATCGCCTTGTCGTCCGCGAAGGTATGCGTCAGCGTTTGACCGATTCTGTCGAAACATCGTTGCGCTTATCTGATGGTCTTGTCGTGATTGATTGCATTGATCTCGATGAGGGTGATCCCGAGCGACGCCGCAAGTATTCGGAGAAGCGTTCGTGCCCCAATGACCACCCACTCGCTCTGGATGAGATTGAACCACGAACCTTCTCATTCAACGCTCCCTATGGCGCGTGTCCGGAGTGCTCAGGGCTTGGTTCGAAGCTCGAAGTTGATCCTGAGCTTGTCGTTCCAGATGAGGAGCTTTCCCTAGCACAGGGGGCTGTTATTGTTTGGAATTCGAATTTTAAGTACCACAGGCACCTGCTGACAGCGCTTTCTCAAGAACTCGGATTTTCCATGGACACTCCATGGAAAGATCTCCCCGCTAAAGTTCGCGATGCCATCCTCAACGGTCGCAATTATGAGGTGAAGGTTAAATTCCGAAACCGCTGGGGACGTGAGCGTTCCTACACGACTGGGTTCGAAGGCGCGCTGACTTACATTCAGCGCAAGAAAGAAGAAACGGAATCACAGCTCGTGGTTGACCGGATGGACTCCTACATGCGCGAGGTACCCTGTAGCGCGTGTCATGGAGCGCGACTTCGTCCAGAAGTTCTTGCAGTCACTGTTGGCGATCTATCAATTGCTCAGCTTTCGGATCTTTCGATTAGTCAGGCGAAGAACCATCTGGATCATGTTGAGTTCGAGGAACGATCCTCGGTCATCGCCGCACCGATCTTGACTGAAATTCGTGCGCGTTTGAACTTCCTTGTTGACGTTGGTTTGTCGTATTTGACCCTTTCACGAGGCGCCGCCACCCTTTCCGGCGGGGAAGCGCAGCGTATCCGCCTCGCAACACAGATCGGCTCAGGTCTTGTCGGTGTGCTCTATGTTCTCGACGAACCCTCAATCGGTCTTCACCAACGCGATAATCGCAAGCTTATTGCGACCTTGGAAAGACTTCGCGATCTTGGAAATACACTGATTGTTGTCGAACACGACGAAGAAACGATTGAAGCAGCTGACTGGATTGTTGATGTTGGTCCTGGTGCGGGTGAAAACGGCGGCTGGATCGTCCACAGCGGAACGCTTGACGAACTTCGCAAGAATAAGCGTTCTCTGACCGGTCAATATTTGAGTGGAAAGCGTTCAATCGCTATTCCGGCCACTCGGCGTCCGCGCGATCCTCAGCGACAAATTACGGTGAAGGGCGCTTACGAGAATAATTTGCAAAACGTGACGGTTTCCTTCCCGCTCTCAACATTTATCGCCGTAACAGGTGTATCAGGTTCGGGAAAGTCGACTCTGGTCAACCAGATTCTCTACCGTTCACTGGCGACGCGCCTCAACGGTGCACGCCTAGTTCCAGGACGGCATCGCTCGGTGATTGGAACCGATGATCTCGATAAAGTCGTGCATGTTGATCAGTCGCCGATCGGCCGTACACCTCGCTCTAACCCCGCTACCTATACAGGTGTGTGGGATCAGATCCGTAAACTCTATGCTGAGGTCCCTGAAGCGAAGCTGCGCGGCTACGGTCCGGGGCGCTTCTCTTTCAACGTCAAGGGAGGCCGCTGTGAATCCTGCAAGGGAGACGGGACTCTCAAGATCGAGATGAACTTCCTTCCGGATGTTTACGTTCCCTGCGAAGTCTGCCACGGCGCTCGCTACAACCGCGAAACGCTGGAGATCTTGTACAAGGGAAAGAGCGTCGCTGACGTTCTCAATATGCCCATTGCCGAGGCCGCGGAGTTCTTCGCGCCGATCTCGCGTATCGCGCGCCACCTGAACACTTTGGTGGAAGTTGGATTGGGCTATGTGCGCCTCGGCCAGGCTGCGACCACGCTGTCGGGCGGTGAAGCACAACGCGTGAAACTTGCCTCAGAACTCCAACGACGCTCAACTGGCCGCACTGTCTACGTTCTCGATGAACCGACAACGGGTCTGCATACGGAAGATATCCGCAAGTTGCTGCTCGTCTTGCAAAGCCTCGTCGATAAGGGCAATACGGTCATCGTTATTGAGCACAACTTGGACGTTATTAAGAGCGCTGACTGGGTAATCGACATGGGGCCCGAAGGAGGCAGTGGAGGTGGCACTGTTGTTGCCGAAGGTACTCCTGAGGAAGTTGCGAAGGTCAAGGAATCCTTTACCGGAAATTTCTTGGCAGAGATTTTCAATGGGAAGTAGGCACTTCTCAGGTGTATGAATAAGCTTTGCGGGGCGGCTAGATCCTTTCTAGCCGCCCCGCAAAGCTTCACTGAGCTTCGGGAGTAGTCCCCGATTCGTAGAGAGCCTCTACCTCATCGGCAAAGTCCGCCAGTACACGACGTCGCTTGAGCTTCAACGATGGGGTCATGTAGCCGTTCTCCACCGTAAATGCGGCGTTAACAATCCGATAGCGTCGAATCGACTCCGCGCGTGAGACTTTCTTATTTGCCCGGGCAATGGCACGTTCCAAAGACTCACGAACTGCAGGGAGTTCGGCAGCTTGGGCTGCGTCCACGATGGGCAGTCCATGCGAGCGTAGCCACTCGGGGAGCATCTCGGTATCTAATGAGATCAGCGCACCGATATAGGGTCGATTATCACCGACGACGATGATGTTTGCGATAAGGGGATGCGTGGAAAGAGCATCTTCCAAAATCTCCGGGGAAACATTCTTGCCACCCGCAGTGACGATCAATTCCTTCTTACGGCCGGTAATCCGTACGTGGCCTCGGTCGTCAATCGACGCAAGATCTCCCGTCTTGAACCAGCCGTCAACGAATGCCTCAGCTGTGGCCTCGGGAAGATTGTGGTACCCGCGCGAAACGGAGATTCCGCGGACAAGGAGCTCACCATCGGCAGCCAACTTTGCTTGGTTCCCTGGCCACACGAAACCAACACTGTCCGGGGGGAAATCCTCCGGAGTCTCGACGGTGATCGGGCCAGTCGTTTCGGAAAGCCCGTAGCCTTGCAAGAGCGTAATACCCAAACCACGGTAGAAATTCGCGAGATCGAGAGCTAGGGGAGCGCCGCCCGAAATAATCGTGTGCAGATTTGGGCCGAGAATCGCCTTGACCTTCGAGAGGACCAAAGCATCGGCGACTCGCCCTCGAATCTTGAGCAATGTCGAAGGGCCAGGTGAGGGGATTTCCGAGGCGTCTGGAACCGGAGTCGTGTCGGGCAGCGGACCTGCAACCAGGGATTCTGGTTTGGGGGTGTTCGCGTATGCAGTGGCTTGAGACAATGCACGTGCTTGCTGTGCGGCCCACGAGAACATACGACCCTTAAAGCCGCCGCCAGCTTTGGCCGACGCAGCATTGAAAACCTTCTCCAAAACACGCGGAACGACAAGGAGCATACTCGGCTTGAATGTGGCGATGTCATCAACCAGATTGCGTGTATCAGGAGAGAATGCAACGACCCCTTGGCCTGCTAGCAAACAGTACATGACGAAACGTGCGAGGACGTGTGCAACCGGCAAGAACAAAAGCGAACGAGAACGCGGGTCGTTGATGAGAAGAGGCAAGAAGTCATAAGCCTGAAGCATTGGGCTAATGAAATTGCCGTGAGTAAGCACGACGCCTTTGGGAACACCCGTGGTTCCGGAGGTATAAATGATCGTCGCTTCGTCCTCGAGTGTTACTGCGGCAGTGCGCTCTCGTACTTTCTCAATCGGTACTTCAATTCCGGCCTGAGCCAAGACCCTTTGAGCGCCCTTGTCGATCGATAAGATCTGGCGGACGCGTTCAGTGCGAACAGACTGGACAAGTTCAGCTTGTTGAGATGTCGCAGTGATGACAATGCGAACATCGGCGTCTTTGAGAATATGGGCAATCTGGACGGCCGAGTCTGTTTCGTAGATCGGTACGGTGATTGCTCCACACGATAGAGCGGCAACGTCAACGAGCGCCCACTCGTAGGATGTAGGTGCAAGAATAGCCAGATGTTCTCCCGGTTCAAGACCGAGTGCGATCAATCCACGAGCGAGTGAGTCCGCATCAGCGAGGAATTGGTCGATGGTAACCGGACGCCACGCACCGACTGGAGAGCGGCGCTCGATCGCTACCTGTGAGGGGTAGTTTTCAGCACGCAAGCGAAGCATCTTTGGAATGTTCATTTCGGGAGTTGCCTGTCGCGTAGCCGGAGACTCCCACGAACCGTCTGCAAGCCTGCGTACTGTCATCTGTTTTCCCTTTCGGTTATTGTTGCGATGAGGCCGAGGACCTCAGTGCCCGCGTCGTCGGAAGGAGAACCTCCGGCGCGGCTTTTCAGTCGCTTCAATTGGTCCTCCGTAAAGTTCATCAATCTCGTGCGCATAGTCCGAAATGACTTTGCGGCGACGCAGCTTCATCGAAGGAGTAACGTATCCGTTTTCTACGGTGAAGCTCGCGTCAATGATGCGGAACTTACGGATGGATTCGGCACGAGAAACAGCCTTATTAGCGCGCTCGATTGCGCGCTCAAGCGAAGCCTGAACTTCAGGAAGTTGTGCGGCCTCGGCAGGGGAGCAGCGCGGGAGCCCGTGTTTGCGAAGCCAATCGGGGAGCATTTCGGCATCCAAGGTGAACAGCGCGCCGATGAAGGGACGCTGGTCTCCGACGACAATGACGTTCGCGATGAGGGGGTGCGTTGCGAGCGCATCCTCAAGGACCTCAGGGGAAACGTTCTTTCCACCCGCCGTCACGATGAGTTCTTTCTTGCGGCCAGTGATTGAGAGCTGACCGTTGCGTGAAATAGAACCGATATCGCCTGTGTGGAACCATCGCCCGTCGGGCATCACTGCCTGAGTCTCTTCGGGAAGGTGATAGTAGCCGGGCATCACTGCTTGGCCTCGGACGAGGATTTCACCGTCCTTGGCAATTTTGATGAAATTACCGGGAAGAGGAAGACCGACGGTCCCAATCGGGTTTGCTCCCAGATGCTGAACTGCGATCGGACCGGTCGTTTCGGATAGACCGTAGCCTTGGATAAGAGTGATTCCCATACCGGCGTAGAACTGAGCGAGATCGGTAGCCAGTGGCGCGCCACCGGAAACGATATAGCGCAAGTTTGGTCCGAGGACGGAGCGAATCTTCTTAAGGACCAGCGCATCCGCGAGGCCGTGACGAAGTTTCTTCGTCAGCGAGGGACCGAAAGTGCGCTGCTGAGCTGCAGAGTAGCTGCGCGCCTGCTTTGCACTCCACGCGAACATTCGTCCCTTAAGACCGCCACCGGCCTTAGAAGAAGCAGCGTTATAGACCTTCTCGAGAACGCGAGGAACGACAAGCAGGATTGAAGGCTTGAACGCCTGGATATCAGGAAGCAAATTCTTGATATTCGGTGAAAAACCGAGAACACCAGCACCAGAGAGCACGACGTGCATCACCAGACGCGCTAAAACGTGCGCAACGGGGAGGAAAAGCAAGAGACGAGTCTCGGGCGAATCGATGACTTCGCCCAGCACCTGGCGTGTACCTGCAATTGTTGCGAGGAAATTCGCGTGGGTCAGCACGACTCCCTTCGGGAGGCCCGTCGTCCCCGATGTATAGATGATCGTTGCGATCGATGAGGAGCTTAAAGATGAGCGACGCTCCTTGATGTCATTGATTGAGACGCTGCGCGCGGCCCGCGCAATAGTGCGCAAGGCACCTTGGTCAAAGCTTTCGATGGCTTGCGTGAAATCGGGTGCAACCGTACGCACAAGTTCAGCCTGTTGAGTTGTTGCAGTAAAGACACGGACAACGTGTGCGTCTTCAAGGATGTGCTGAATCTGAGAGGCCGAGTCAGACTCGTAGATGGGGACTGTAACTGCGCCAATGGAGAGCAACGCAAGGTCCAGAAGCATCCACTCAAAGGAAGTCGAAGCGAGGATTGCGACGGAGTCTCCAGAGTTAATACCCAGCCCGATAAGACCGCAGGCTGTGTATTCGACTTGACGCTGGAGCTCTGCCGCGGTCAAAGAACGAACCGCACCAACTGAGCTGCGTGTTTCAACGACAACCTGATCCGGATGCGCTTCTGCTCGTCGCATGAAGAGATCCGGAAGTAGCTCGTCGCTGTGAATCGTGAACGTGGGCTTGATGGTGTATGAGCCATCGCGCAAGCGTTTCATTGCGTCTCCGTTTCGGACCTACTTTTCAGGTTGACACTAGGCATAGTAACGCCAAACTAGTGCCATCTAGCTCACAGATCGTAGTACAGCTGGAATTCGTAGGGGTGAGGATAAGCGCGCATGGGGGCAATCTCCACCGTTTCTTTATAGTTAATCCAGGTTTCGATCAGGTCTTCTGTGAAGACATCGCCCTCTGTAAGGAACTCGTAGTCATTGCGAAGCGCTTCGAGTGCGCCCTCCAAGCTTGAAGGGATCTTAGCGATCGAGTCGTAGTCCGCGCTTGGTAGCTCGTAGAGGTCCTTGTCGATCGGCGCAGCCGGTTCAATGCGGCGCTTAATTCCATCAATTCCCGCCATGAGGCATGCGGCGAAGGACAGATAGGGGTTCGCACTGGGATCGGGAACTCGGTACTCGACACGTTTGGCAGCCGGGGATGTTCCCGTCACGGGGATACGAATGCACGCGCTGCGATTTCGCGCTGAATAGACAAGGTTAATCGGAGCTTCGAAGCCGGGAACAAGGCGTCGGAAAGAATTAACCGAGGGATTGGTGAACGCTAAAAGCGCGGGAGCATGCTCCAACAGGCCACCAATGAACCATCGCGCGGTATCGGAAAGCGAACCGTAGCCTCGTTCGTCGTAGAAAAGCGGCTCACCGTTCTTCCACAGCGACAGGTGTGTGTGCATTCCCGAGCCATTGTCTCCGAAGATAGGCTTGGGCATGAAGGTGGCGGACAGTCCGGCGGCGCGAGCAGCGTTCTTGATGACGTACTTGAACTTCATCATGTCATCAGCCGCGGCCATCAAAGTATTGAAGCGGTAGTTGATTTCTTGCTGGCCGCCGGAACCAACCTCATGGTGGGCGCGTTCAAGGGTAAGTCCAACCTCGGTCAGGAGGTTTGCCATTTCATCACGCAGGTCGGTGAAGTCATCCGCAGGGGAGACAGGGAAGTAGCCGCCCTTGAGGGGAACCTTGTACCCGAGGTTTCCACCCGCTTCGCTGCGTCCGGTATTCCAGTAGGCCTCGTCAGAATCAAGCGCGTAAAAGGTGTGTTGCGGAGTCACTTGGTAGCGAACGTCATTGAAGACGAAGAACTCAGCTTCTGCTCCGATGTAGCAAGTATCGGCAATACCAGTCGAACGCAGGTAAGCCTCGGCCTTAGCTGCGACTTGGCGCGGATCGCGCGAGAAAGGCTCATCGGTAAAGGGGTCGACGATCGAAAAGATGATGACCAGTGTCTTGTTGGCTCGGAAGGGATCAACAAACGCAGAGGACAGGTCGGGAATCAGTTTCATGTCCGACTCGTGGATTTGCGTGAAGCCCCGGACAGAGGAGCCGTCGAACATAAGGCCGTCTTTAAGGACCGAGGCCTCGAGTTCGCTGGCAGGAATTGTGAAATGCTGCTGAACGCCGGGAAGATCGCAGAAACGCACATCGATGTACGCGATCTCTTCTTGTGCAATGAAGTCAATAACTTCTTGGGCCTGGGTAAACATGACGAACCTTTCCGCACCAGTAACTTCAAGAAATGATAAACCTAGTACCAAGAGTTTTTCCATAGACCTGCTGGGTGCGCATAAAGTTCCTCGCGCGGCTAGGCTAAAAGAGTGGCTGATCCATCAACCTATCGTCCGAAAACCGGGGAAATCCCAACCGATCCCGGGGTGTACCGTTTTCGCGATGAACAGGGGCAAGTGATCTATGTTGGGAAAGCTAAAAATCTTCGTGCACGCTTGACCAATTATTTTCAAGACCTAGCCAATCTGCATCCTCGCACCCAGAAAATGGTGACGACTGCGGCCTCGGTTCAATGGACAGTGGTACGCAGCGAAATTGAAGCTCTCACTTTGGAATTCACGTGGATTAAAGAATTCAATCCGCGCTTCAACGTGATGTTTAAGGACGACAAGTCCTATCCCTACCTGGCAGTCAGTATGGGGGAGAAATACCCGCGAGTTCAGGTTACGCGCGAGGCGCGTCGCAAGGACAGCCGATATTTTGGCCCATACACAAAAGTCTGGGCGATTCGAGAGACCATCGATCTGCTCTTGCGAGTGTTTCCACTGCGAACCTGTTCGGCGGGGGTCTTTCGTCGTGCACAGGCACAGGGGCGCCCTTGCTTATTGGGATATATCGATAAGTGCTCAGCCCCTTGTGTAGGGCGCATCTCTCAAGAAGAACATCGAGCTCTTGCCCAAGCAATGTGTGAGTTCATGGAAGGCCGAGCAACTCCCGTATTGCGCCAGATCGAGGCCGAGATGCGCGAAGCAAGCGCTCAGCTCGATTTCGAAACTGCGGCTGAAAAACGCGACGATTTACAGGCACTGCGAACGGTTCTCGAAAAGAACACCATGGTTCTGGGCGACGGCACTGATGCGGATATTTTTGCTCTCGTTAGCGATGAATTGGATGCAGCTGTTCATGTCTTCCACGTTCGTGGAGGAAGAATCCGCGGTACTCGTGGCTGGGTGATTTCACGTGATGATGATGCCAGCGAATCGGAACTCATGTCTCGGCTTTTCGAACAGATTTATTCTGAAATACCGGAGGAGGCGGGCACGAGAGTACGTGCCCTTGAACAAGCTCAAGCAGTCTCTGTTGATGATGTTGTCCACACGCCGACGCGTGCGGTTCCTCGTGAAATTCTTGTCAGCGTCATGCCGGATGATCGAGAAACACTCCTTCAATGGCTTGCGGGCAAACGCGGCGGCATCGTCGATATTCATGTCCCCCAAAGGGGCAGCAAAGCCCAGCTTATGGCGACAGTGAAGGAGAATGCGAAACAAGCTCTGGTGCTTCACAAGACTCGCCGTTCAGGCGATCTTGCTCAACGGGGCCAGGCGATGGATGAATTGGCACAATACCTTGACCTTCCCGCCGCACCTCTTCGAATTGAGTGCTACGACATTTCGCATACTCAGGGCCAGCAGCAGGTCGGATCGATGGTCGTCTTCGAAGACGGCGCTCCGCGTAAGGATGCATATCGGCACTTCAACATCCATGGTGATGACGGAAATGGGACGCCGGACGACACTTCGGCAATGGATGAAGTATTGCGTAGACGTTTCCGCCGTCTCTTGGCCGAGGAAAACGGTGAAGATGGTGAAGACGATGAGGGTATTGCTTTCGAGTCCGGTCCGGTTGATGCCAGCGGTAGGCCGCGGCGTTTCTCTTATCGACCGGATCTTGTGGTCGTCGATGGTGGGCTTCCTCAGGTGAACGCTGCTCGGAGTGCGCTCGATGCAATGGGAATTGATATTCCGCTGATTGGGTTAGCGAAGCGATTGGAAGAGGTGTGGATTCCGGGAGAGGATTTTCCGGTTATCTTTCCCAGGACCTCGGCGGCTTTGTACATGCTCCAATATGTGCGCGATGAATCCCATCGTTTTGCAATCACTGCTCACCGGAAACGCCGCGCAAAGAACCAGCAGCGTTCGGTTCTTGATGAGATTGCGGGTGTTGGCCCCTCCCGACAAAAGGCGCTCTTGCGTCGCTTTGGTTCGGTCAAGAAGATCCGTGAGGGCACTGTCGAGGCCATTGCCGAAGTGCCGGGGATTGGAGAGGCCCTCGCGCAGACCATTTGGGAAGCGCTGAACTCTGCGCAGAAAACCGAGTAATGCGGCGAAACCTCGGTAATAATCGTCAACAAATGGCACCATAGGAGTATGAGCGATACCCCTATGCCCCCCGTTCCCACTGAGGATACAGTTCCCGGAGGGATTCCCTTGCTTGATTCGATTGCCCCCGAAATTCCTGATCCGGGTTCAAATGAAGTCGTGATCATTACCGGCTGTTCAGGTGCAGGACGAACTGGGGCTGCTCGCGCTCTTGAGGACCTTGACTGGTACGTTGTCGACAATCTTCCACCGGCTATGCTTCCTGCCCTCGTGGGAATGATGTCCCCAGACGGCGGGGGAGTGCACCGTCTTGCTGTCGTTGTCGATGTGCGTTCCCGAGAGTTTTTTGCTGACTTCGCGCGTTCTCTTGAACAACTGCGCGAGCTTGGAGTGACCTATCGAGTCTTCTTCCTCGAAGCATCAACGGAGACACTGGTCCGGCGTTATGAATCGAATCGACGCCCTCATCCGCTTCAAGGGGACGGTACTCTTCTGGAAGGAATTCACGCCGAGGCCCGCGCACTTGCTCCAGTTCGGCGCTCCGCGGATGTCGTCATCGATACCTCGGGGATGTCTGTTCATGATTTGACGCGGCATATTCGCGATGTGATCGCCGATTCCGGTGAGGTTCCACTTCGGATCACAGTTGAATCCTTTGGGTTTAAGCATGGACTTCCCCTGGATGCTGATCACGTGCTGGACGTTCGTTTCTTGAAGAACCCTTACTGGGTCGATGAGTTGCGCCACCTGACAGGAAAAGATCAACCCGTCGCTGACTACGTGCTCTCACAACCCGGTGCTCGGGACTTTGTTCTAGGCTACGCAGATCTCCTCGCTCCCATGCTCAGGGGGTATATTGGTGAGCTCAAGCGGTACACGACGATCGCAGTTGGGTGTACGGGCGGGAAGCACCGTTCAGTGGCGAGCGCAGAGCTCATTGCCCGCCGGCTGCGTGAACATGGATTTAGTGTTCGCGTCACGCACCGCGATATGGGAAAGGAATAGCCGATGACCTACGTTGATGCTGCTGGGTGGATGCAGCGCGGCGATTCGAATAATCGCGTCGTCGCTCTGGGGGGCGGACACGGATTGTCTGCAACTCTTCGCGCACTTCGACACATCACGCGTCAGCTCACCGCTGTTGTGACCGTTGCAGATGATGGCGGTTCTTCTGGGCGTTTGCGCTCAGAAATGCCGATTCTCCCACCTGGCGATTTGCGCATGGCGCTTGCCTCGCTGTGTGAAGAAACAGAGTGGGGACTGACGTGGCGCGACGTTTTCCAAATGCGTTTGAAGACCAGCGGCCCCATGGACGGACATGCAGTTGGCAATATCGTTATTGCCGGTTTGTGGCAGCTTCTCGAGGATCCGGTAGAAGGACTTGACTTTGTCGCTCGCCTATTAGGAGCTCAGGGGCGTGTGCTTCCTATGTCTGTCGATCCGCTGAGTATTGAAGCCGATATGGATGACAATGGCCGGCACTATACGGTGAAGGGACAATCGAAAGTTGCGATTGCCCCAGGGACAGTTGAATCGGTTCGTTTGACCCCCGAGAAGCCGCGCGTTCCTGCGGCCGTTACAGAAGCGATCTCTGAGGCCGACTGGGTCGTCCTTGGCCCGGGTTCGTGGTACACATCGGTCATTCCGCACCTGTTGGTTCCCGAGCTTCATCGCTCCCTGGTCACCACCGAGGCTCACCGTGCGCTTATCTTGAATCTGTCGCGTCAGCGCGGAGAAACTGACACGATGACCACGGCTGACCACGTTCGCGTTATTGCTCGGTATGCGCCGAGTTTTAAGCTCGATGTTGTCATTGCTGATCCGACGACGACTGATGATATCGATGACCTTGCCGAGGCCGCTGATGCCTTGGGCGCGCGAGTGCTCCTACGTCAGGTGCGCACGGGCGACGGCGAGCCTCACCATGATCCTCTTCGTCTGGCCGCAGCCTTACGGGATGCTTTCGATGGTTTCCTTGGCGAGGTTGGTCGTAGCGAGACTTGGCTTCCCTGATTTCTCACAGTGCTTGTACTTTCCCTTAAGGAGTAAAGGTGTCCCTCACATCGGATATGAAGGATGAGCTTGCCCGCAGTGCGGTTACTTCGCAGTCCGCGATGGCGGCTGAGGTCTGCGCGATTCTTCGTTTTTCGGGTGGTCTTCACTTGGTGGGTGGTCGCATCCTCATCGAGGCCGAACTTGATTCTTCGGTTGCGGTCCGCCGTCTTCGCGCTTTCCTCTCAACCCTGTACAACGTCGAGTCCTTCGTCGTTGTGGTTTCGGGTTCGTCATTGCGGCGGGGCAAGCGCTACGTGGTTCGGGTCGTGCATCGGGCGGATGAGCTCGCTCGCCTCAGCGGCCTCGTTGATGCCGCGGGACGTCCGGTCCGCGGGCTGCCGGCTGCGCTTGTTGCAGCAGGTAAGGACGAGGCCGCAGCCGTGTGGCGCGGTGCTTTCCTAGCGCGTGGCTCCCTTCTGGAACCGGGGCGCTCGTCATCATTGGAAATTACGTGTCCGGGACCAGAGGTTGCCTTGGCAATGGTTGGACTGGCACGCAAGCTTGGCGCTGTTGTTCGTTCTAAGGAAGTACGCGGTTCGGATCGAGTGACAGCTCGTGACTCTGAAGCAATCAGCGTGCTCATTCGGGCCCTTGGGGCTCCGGAAACTCATCGTTCGTGGGAACAGAGGCGTGAACGCCGTGAGGCGCGGGGATCAGCTAATCGTCTTGCGAATTTCGACGACGCTAATCTTCGGCGCAGTGCGCGTGCTGCGGTCGCTGCCGGTGCACGAGTGGAGCGGGCTTTCGCAATCCTTGGCGATGACGTCCCGGAACACTTGCGCGAAGCGGGTGAACTGCGCATTAAGTTTAAGCAGGCTTCGCTTGAGGAACTTGGAAAGCACACTGATCCTCCTTTGACGAAGGACGCAGTTGCGGGACGCATCCGCAGGCTTCTGGCGATGGCAGACAAAGTTGCGCATGATCGAGGGATTCCGGATACCGAGTCCGCGCTCACTCTTGACATGCTCGACGGTGACTGAGATCTCTCTTTCAGCATAATGTGGGCCAGCTCTCTAAGGACTTAGTTCACCCTCATCTCGGGCGGGGAGGGTGTAGATTAGAAGTACTGGAACCGCAGAGCACTGCGGGCCATAGATGCAAACCGCATCTTCATGGTTGATACAGAAAGTGTGTCCCGCAGGGGGCACAAGCAGGAGGACAACAGTGACCACCCGCGTTGGCATTAACGGCTTCGGCCGCATCGGTCGTAACTTCTTCCGCGCTGCAATTGAGCAGGGCGCAGACCTCGAGGTCGTTGCAGTTAACGATCTGACCGACAATAAGACTCTGGCACACCTGCTGAAGTACGACTCGATCATGGGTCGCTTCAATGGTGAGGTTTCCTACGACGATGAGGGCATCATCGTTGACGGAAAGCACATCAAGGTTCTCGCACAGCGCGATCCTGCCGACCTGCCTTGGGGCGAGCTCGGTGTTGAGGTTGTCGTCGAATCCACCGGTTTCTTCACCGATGGTGAGAAGGCAGCTGCACACATCGCAGCCGGCGCAAAGAAGGTTGTCATTTCGGCGCCTGCAAAGAACGTTGACGGCACCTTCGTTATGGGCGTGAACGATGGCGATTACGATCCCGCCACCATGAACATCATCTCCAACGCTTCGTGCACCACTAACTGCCTTGCTCCTCTGGCCAAGGTTCTCCATGAGAACTTCGGTATCGAGCGCGGCATCATGACCACCATCCACTCCTACACCGGCGACCAGCGTGTTCTCGACGCCCCCCACAAGGATCTGCGTCGTGCACGTGCAGCAGCCCTCAACATGATCCCCACCAAGACCGGTGCGGCTCAGGCTGTAGCGCTGGTTCTGCCCGAGCTCAAGGGCAAGTTCGACGGACTCGCAGTCCGCGTTCCCACCCCGACCGGTTCGCTGACCGACCTGACCTTCGTCGCTTCCAAGGAGGTCTCGGTTGAGGCTATCCAGGCTGCCGTCAAGGCCGCTGCCGAGGGCGAACTCAAGGGCGTTCTTGAGTACACCGAAGATCCGATCGTTTCGACCGACATCGTGGGCAACCCCCACACCTCGATCTTCGATGCGACCGAGACCAAGGTTATCGGCAACCTGGTTAAGGTTCTCTCCTGGTACGACAACGAGTGGGGCTACTCGAACGCTCTCGTTCGCCTGACCTCGCTGGTCGGCTCCAAGCTCGCCTGATTGGCGCGCTGAGCGTGATGTACTAAGTTCTGGGCCCGTGTACGTGCAAACGTATACGGGCCCAGTTCACTACTCACCACTTCAATTCTTTACGACATGAGGAGAATTCCATGAGGACGATCGATAGCCTGGGTGACCTTTCCGGAAAGAGCGTTCTGCTTCGCTCGGATTTTAATGTCCCCCTCGACGGCGACCAGAACATCACCGACGATGGCCGTATCCGTGCCGCACTACCTACCATTAAGCTGCTTCTCGATGGCGGCGCAAAGGTTGTGATCGCAGCTCACCTTGGCCGTCCTAAGGGCCAGGTTAACCCTGCTTTCTCTCTGGCTCCGGTTGCTCGCCGACTCCAAGAACTCACCGGCGTGAAGGTCACCCTTGCCGCCGATACCGTTGGCGAGGGTGCACGTGCAGCTGTCGCTGCCGCTCAGCCCGGCGAAATCGTTTTGCTGGAGAACGTACGTTTCAACGCAGCAGAAACCTCGAAGGATGACGCTGAGCGCGAAGCTTTCGCTGCTGAGCTTGCGTCGCTGGCAGATGCTTTTGTCTCCGATGGTTTCGGCGTCGTTCACCGCAAGCAGGCTTCGGTTTACGATGTTGCCAAGCTTCTTCCCAGCGCAGCTGGTCTTCTTGTTGTCAAGGAAATCGAATCCTTGGGCAAGGCCGTTAATGATCCCGAGCGTCCCTACGTCGTCGTCCTTGGCGGTTCGAAGGTTTCTGACAAGCTCGGCGTTATCGCCAACCTGCTGTCCAAGGCTGACAAGCTGATCATCGGTGGCGGCATGGCTTACACCTTCTTGGCCGCAAAGGGCTACGAAGTTGGTAAGTCTCTTCTCGAAGCGGATCAGATTCCCACGGTTCAGGGCTACATGGAGACCGCTGCGAAGAATGGTGTCGAGCTTCTTCTGCCTGTTGACACCGTCGTTGCTCCTGAGTTCGCTGCCGACGCTCCCGCAACTGTGGTCGATGCTGACGCAATCCCCGCGGATCAGATGGGCCTCGATATCGGTCCGAAGAGCTGCGAACTCTTTACAAGCGCGATTGCATCTGCAAAGACGGTTGTGTGGAACGGCCCCATGGGTGTCTTCGAATTCCCGGCTTTTGCTGAGGGAACGAAGGCAGTTGCGCGCGCCATGAGCGAAGGTAGTGCCTTCACCGTCATCGGTGGCGGTGACTCCGCATCTGCTGTTCGCAACCTTGGTTTCGACGAATCCACTTTCTCTCATATTTCAACCGGTGGCGGAGCTTCCCTTGAGCTTCTTGAAGGCAAGGTTCTCCCCGGTATCGCAGTACTGGAGGACTGAAAAATGACACGTACCCCTTTGATGGCCGGTAACTGGAAGATGAACCTCGATCACCTCGAGGCCAACCATCTTGTCCAGGGGCTGGCAATGGAACTCTCGGATCACAACTTCGACTACTCGCGCTGCGAGGTCTTAGTGATCCCTCCCTTCACTGATCTTCGCACCGTTCAGACCGTCGTTGACGCTGATGAGCTTCAGATTAAGTACGGCGCACAGGATATTTCTGTCCACGACAACGGTGCATTCACCGGTGAAATCTCCTCTGAAATGCTGACCAAGCTGGGTTGCTCTTACGTGGTTGTCGGCCACTCAGAACGCCGTGAGTACCACAACGAATCCGATCAGCTGGTTGGACAGAAAGCACGCAAGGCTTTTGACGCAGGCATGACCCCGATTCTGTGCTGTGGTGAGGCTCTTGACGTCCGTAAGGCCGGAACTCACGTTGAGTTCGTGCTCGGTCAGGTTCGCGCCGCACTCGAAGGATGGAACGCCGAAGACGTTGCGAAGATCGTTATCGCCTACGAGCCCATCTGGGCAATTGGCACCGGCGAAACCGCAACCGCTGATGACGCGCAGGAAGTCTGCGGCGCCATTCGCGAGGCTCTCCGTGCAGACTACGGCGATGCGACCGCTGACTCGACCCGCGTTCTCTACGGCGGTTCCGCAAAGCCCGGAAACATCAAGGAATTGATGAGCCAGCCCGATGTTGATGGCGCACTCGTTGGTGGCGCTTCGCTGAAGGCAGACTCCTTCGCAGCGATGGCGCGTTTCCAGGAACTGTGATTCATTAACCCAGTGGTGCGCCGAAGAAGCAACACTTCGGCGCACCACTGGCTTTATAGTTTGGTTATTCGCTAGACTACTCAGCGTTGAAGTATCTGAAAGAATCGGAAGAAGAACGTGGCAGCTCTGAAAATTACATTGATCGTCATTATTACGCTGACCAGCATCCTGCTCACCCTGACGATTCTGATGCATAAGGGAAAGGGCGGCGGCCTGTCGGATATGTTCGGCGGTGGTATTTCTTCTTCCGCAGGATCTTCTGGCGTTGCAGAGCGTAACCTCAATCGGATCACTTTGGCTATTCTTTTGATTTGGGCCGTCTCAATTGTCGGTTTCGGCGTGTTGACGAAGTTCGCTGCCTAAGACATTCTTCATCGTGCTGCATCCGCCTGCGGATGCAGCATTTTTTTTACCCTGCGATAGCATGAACTTATGCTGAGCGAATTAATGAGTGCCCTTCTGGTCTTTTTACCTGCCATATTTTGGGGCATTCTCTTTGCGTGGTCCTATCGGAAAGAACCGCGACAGTTCAAGAACGCGATTTTCTTCTTGTTGATGCTGATTTTTGCGCTGAGTGCATGTGCGATCTACACCAATGACATTGGGATCGTCCTTCTCCTTGGAATTGCCGTTCCTTTTGCGCCGATCGTCACCGTGGTGTTCTTACTTGTTAATGCATGGATTGTCATTCGGCGAGAGGGCTTTTCTCTTTCAAACGTTCTTCCAGCACTCTTCGCACTGGCGATTGTCGCGTGGATTATTGGTATTCCAATCGGTATCGGAATGAGCGACTCAAGGGTCGTCATTTCTCTTTCGGCGTTGCTCTTGGCTCTGGGTTTGTGGTTCTTCTTCAGTTTTGTCGCACTACTTGTGTATTCCTGGTTCTATCGCAGGCTCCCGCGGAAGCGACGCTTTGATTACATCATCATTCACGGTGCTGGTTTACAGGGTGAAGAACCAACGCCCCTTCTGCGAGGCCGAATTGATAAAGCCCTCGAGCTTTGGAGTGCTCAGGGATGCAGCGCGATCTTGGTCCCGTCTGGCGGGCAGGGGAGTGATGAGGTTATTTCAGAAGCCGAGGCGATGAGCCGTTACATGCTCCGCCTTGGAGTTCCGCGGGAGGCTCTTCTTCCAGAAGAGCAATCAACGACAACAATGGAGAACCTCGTTTTTGCCAAGAAGCTTCTCGATGCGCGTCAAACAACACCCTACCGCTGCGCATTCGTGACCTCGGACTACCATGTCTTCCGCACAGCACTCTATGCTTCGCATATTGGTCTCAAAGGAGACGGGGTCGGTTCAAAAACCGCTCGATACTATTTCCCGACGGCCTTTATTCGCGAGTTTATCGCAATTACGAAAGAACACTGGATGCCCTATGTAATCGTGACGATCGTGTGGGCAACCAGTGTTCTCGCGCCGTATTTTGGCCACCTACTGGGGATCTTTTTCCCCAATCAGTAGCGCGCCGGACTTAGTGTGCTGCAGCAAAACTTTCACGAGCCTTTGCTGCGATGTTCTCGGGGGTAAAACCGTACTTTTCGAAGAGACGACTGCCTTCCGTTGACTCGCCGAAGTGCTCCAGTGAAACGATGCGACCGCAGTCGCCAACCCAGCGGTACCACG
>CAUTOM010000008.1:0-35158 GCA_963540435.1 uncultured Actinomyces sp. | reverse complement strand
TATCCTCGCCATCCGTCCCCAGGTAATTACCGGGGAATAGGCCAATGACCTCAACATTTTGACGCTTCGCAAAATCGATGGCCTCGCTCAGGGAATAGAGCCCCTGACCGACCACCTCATTGTCTGAGGCCAAAATGACAGTGCGCGAACGATCCTGATCCGTGTGGTCGAAGCCCAGGACGCACGAGGCCAAGCCGTCGCCAATCTGAGAAGCAACTTCCTCATCGGGATCGTCGGTCCCTTCCAGGTACTTCGCGAGCTCTCTGGAAATCCGGTAGCCGCTGGAGGTACGCGCCAGAATACCGTTCCTCAGGACCGAGCTGAGCTCATCCAAGTACTCAATCACCATCGGATAGTCATCGGTCAGAGGGAACTTGCGAACGGAACGACCACTCCACAGGTACAGGGAGACGCGCTCCCCATTAAAGTGCTCAACCAAAGTCTTGAAGGCTTCGCCGATTTCACTGTCGTAGTCCAGCATCGAACCGGACGCATCGAGGCAGAGGACAATATCGCGCGAGGCAAGGCGCCGGTCGTCGACCCGACGATCAACCGGGTTCGCTGCGACAACAGCCAAGGACGCTGCGCCAACACAAAAAACAGCCAAGAGCGCCGCGACAATCATCCGAGTTTTACGCATAAGCGCGCGGTAACGCGGAAGATCACGAACGTAGCCCGTGTTGGCAACCCATCCTCGCCTCTCACTGGCATGGAGCTTTAAGCCAACATGGCGCCATCCGATGGCCGCGCCAAAAAGAATGACGACAAGGACAACAGCAATCAGGTATCCGTATCTCACGCCTTCACCACTTCCCTCGCCTTGCCGGCAATGGCACTCGCATCGAAATAGGTTTCGCTTCCGTCGGCCTCAGACTCAGCTTTGAAACCGTGCTCGCAGGCTTCAAGAGCATTGGCAAGTTCCGGCCACGTGGGCACAATTCGACGAATTTCATCGACTGTTGCGGTTTCAAGATCACGTCCACTGCGTTCAGTTCCCAGCGCCCTCAAAATACCGGCGACTGCCAGGTGAACCTCGCGCTCGTTGAGATCCTTGGACTGTAGACGCCCTTCAACCTCGTCAATGAAGCCCAAGTAGCGCTGACGACGCTTCTCATCCAGAGGGATCAAGGTGACCTGTTCTTCTTCAGCCCCGCGGCTCGATCGAAGCCACCGGATGACCCACACGCCGATCCATACAAGGGTCGCGGACAGGACTAAGACGCCGACAATCCACATCCAGTGCGGGTAATTGACGACTTCGCGCAGTTCACCGGACACGATTTTCCCTTTCCAGTGCGGACAAAAGGGTTCGCACCACTTCAGCGCTCGAGGACACGCTCACCCGAGTAATTCCGGGGATATCGAGGAACTGACGCACAACCTGGCGACTCTGTTCGGCGCGCGCAGCGGCCTCGGAAGCAATCTGTGAATCTTCCAAAAGGAATCCGGGCAAGGGACCGGCATCAACGTCGACGATACGTGTTCCCTTGGGAAGCTTCGTGGGATCGGCGTCGGCAACCTGCATGACGATCATGCGATGGTGGACGCTCAATCGCTTGAGCAATTCCAGCGCACGAGGCGTGGGCTGGGGATGTGTTTCATCCGTAACCAAGACGATGAGGGAGCGCCGATGCGTTGCCGCTTGCACGCGCGCAAGCAGAGTTTCTAAATCCGAAGAGGGCGAGCGTAAGTCGATATCTTCTTCCAGGCGCCGCAAAATCAGCTCAATATGAGCATTACCCGAGCGCGCGGGCATATGACGCATCCGCCCCTGACATCCGGAAACCAGACCAACCTGGTCACCGCGGCTGGATGCAAGCCACGCGATCGCCTGGCAGATCGTCAGAGCAATAGCTTCCTTACTCTCTCCGGAAGGAGCAAGCGCACTCATGGAACGACCGGTATCAACGACTAGGACAACCTGAACATTCGCACTGGCCTCGTATCGTTTGACGATCGGAGTTCCGGTTCGAGCGGTCGCTGCCCAGTCGATATCTTTAACGTCGTCTCCGGGCTTGTATTCGGCCATGTCCATGAATTCCCAGCCCTGCCCCGCGCGCGCAGAATAGTGCTGCCCCTCCATGAGAGACAGAAGTTTGCGCAAGACAGGCAATTGGGTCCGGCCAGCAAGAGCACGCAGCTGAGAACTATTTGTCCGAGCCTTTTGGTGCTGGTCGACATTGCCTAGGGTCTGCGAGCCTTCCTCGACGACCCCCCTCTTAATGATTGGACTCACGGCACAGCAACCGCAGAGAAGACAGCATCGATGAGGCCGTCGACGGAAATATCATCCGCCATTGCATCGAAGGTACGAATGATACGGTGACGCAAAATCGGGTGACGAAGTTTCTTAATATCCTCAGGCATGACGTAGTTACGCCCCTGCATGAGGGCAACTGCCTGACTGACACGCATGAGGGCGATGCCACCACGAGGCGAAGCGCCCACGCGCACGTGCTGAGAGAAGCCAGGAAGCGGATTCGGCCCCATACCGCGAGTGGTGTTGATGAGATCGACGATGTAGGCCTTCAAGGTGTCGTGCAGGAAGATGCGACGAGTCATCTGCTGAAGGAAGGTCAATTCTTCCAAGGTAATGGGTTCAGCGTCGATGGGCTTATCCATACTTCCCGAGTCGATTCTGTTAAGGACTTCGAGCTCTTCGAGAGGCTGGGGATAAGTGATGATTTCCTTCATCAAGAAGCGGTCCATCTGTGCTTCGGGGAGCACGTAGGTGCCTTCTTCTTCGATGGGGTTCTGGGTTGCCATGACCATGAAGGGTTTGGGCAGCGGGTAGACGGTTCCACCGATGGTGGTCTGGCCTTCCTGCATGGCTTCAAGCATCGCGGACTGGGTCTTTGCCGAGGAACGGTTAATTTCGTCTAGGAGCACGATATTGGCGTGAACCGGTCCCAACTCGGTCGTCATTTCGTTTTGCGCCTGGTTCCAGATACGCGTACCGACGATGTCGTTCGGCATGAGGTCCGGCGTGCACTGGATGCGATGGAAGCTTCCTGAGATTGCCATTGCGATGGTTTGGGCCGCGGTGGTCTTTGCAAGACCGGGCACCGATTCCATGAGGATGTGCCCCTGCGCAAGAAGACCGACGATCAGGGTTTCCCTGAGCTGCTCTTGGCCAACCACGCGCTGCGCGAAGATCTTCTGGATGCGGTCCAGGAGCTCTTTGCTGCGTTTGAGCTCATCATCGGTGAGGTATGTAGACATTCAGGAAACTCCCGGGTGATTGAATAATTACCAATATCTTACTGGTTTTCAGCAACTCATTCCGACTCGCGACTTCACTGCCCCGTCTGAGCGGGCGTTGAAAGCGTGAAGGGCGAAATTGAGAAGGTTGGAACCGTCACCGAGATCGTTGGAAACGGCGTGACATGTGGGATATTCGTTTGTTTCGGGGTCGCATGCGCACATGCGCGTGCAAGCGCAAATACCAGCGCAAAAATCAGCCAGAAGAGCCATCGATTACGTCTAATTTTCTGCTGTACTGATCCGCTATACCCGTAGGTAGGCTCAGAGACGGTGTTATTCGCTGGAGCAGTCCTACGCGCGCGCCGTCGCCGTTTCCACTGCGCGCGGCGATTCCCTGCCGAGGCCGATCCCGCTTGGGCAGGCCTCGGCGGGCGAGTTCCCGCGCGGCCTCGTTGACGGGGTTTCTCGGGCACAGCGCTGGGTGCGGGAAGGCTGAGATGCGAAAGATAGTCGGGAAGGGGCTGAATTGTTCCCTCTTGAAGGGCACTGGGACCCTCGTGAGTGAAGCGATCAACCAGAGCGATCTCCTCGTCAAAGAGCGGCTCGATCGTGACGACTGGAACCCTAGACGACAGGTCTCGAATGAGAGACTCCAAGAGCACCACGGATTCGGGGGAAATGTACGCCTCGGGATAGATCGGGAGGAAGCTTCCATCACTATCGATGAGGACAGTAGCCTTTCCTGAACGAAGCAAACACCTAACGTCTGAAACCCTGATTTCAATGCGTCGCACGACCTGGGCGGTGTTGTGTTCCTTTGAGGCGTCATGCCACTGGGCAACCACACGCTCAGGAGAGACCATCAAGTGATGCGGAAGGGCAAGAGCATAGCCGCTGAGGCTCTCGGGGACGCTTGAGAGGAGATCTGTTCCTTCGGTGGAGGGGAAGGGAAGCGCTTCCACCGCTTCGGGCACACAATTGGTGGTTGCGAAACGATCGTAGGTACTCTTCGGCGCGGTCAGCAGCGGGAAGCGCTCAAGCAGCTCGGGCGAGGCGACATCTGCGGCGATGTGGGCGCGCGCCGCTACTTTGTTAATAAGCGCCAGGACCTCGTCACGCGTTGGAATACTATCGTCGTTAATGCGGTGGAGGTGTTGGGAAACCTCCAGGTTTTCATCGTCTTTATGACGATTAATGACCTGTTGAAGGTTGACGGTGAAGTCACGATCCTGGTCGAAATAGGCATCAAGGAAACGGCGCGCGTCCTCGAAAGAATCCAAGCCGTCGAAACGGATCATTGCAATGAGATCAGGGGCGATCGAGTAGGCCTCTGTCGTCACCTTGAATTCCGAGTATTTGGGATCCAGTGAGCGCAAGATATTCGTTGCATCCATTGCGATTGCCCAGCGGGCGACAAGACCCGCGCGTGTGAGGGGAACCGCAAAGGAAAAGAGATAATTCAACCCACATTGCCACTGACTGCCGCGAATGTATTGGTCTCGTGGAGCGCCTTCGTCCACGGCGAGCAAGTCGTCAAGGTCTAGGGAATCGGGTTCACGGTCAAAGCCTAGACCAAGGAAATCGGGTTCTGTCGTGACAAGAACACAGGGATAACGCCCCTCGAAGGGCGAGATTTTCCGCGCGAGATCGCATGCCGATGCAAAGTAACGATCGGCCTCGAAAGTGGCGGTATCGCTGCGGAAAACGGAGAGTAAGGCTTCATTGATCCCCGTTCTGTTCGCCACGTCTGCGGTCCACATCGACGTGGCGGATGCGCGTCCTGAAACAGGGAGTAAAAGCTCTGGATGGTCAAAGCACGCGGGAAGACGCAACCACGCCTGACGGACAATCTCGCGCGGCCCGTGGACGCGGATATCGATCTCTGAAAAGTAGGTCAGGCACTCAACTTGAGCGACATCGAATTTTCCGGGTGCATATTCGACGGGACGTTGAAGTTCGGTTCGAATGGACTCCATGAGGACGTGAAGGGCACCCATTTCCTCAGGCTTCACGTCAAGAGTCCCATAGGCAAGGGTCAGGCACATCCACAGTTCTCCCGGCTTTTCAACAACCGGGTCCATTACGGCCCATTCAAAGCCGTTAATGAACTTCCACTGTTTGGCGACCACACCCCATCCTTTCCTATAAAAAGCCTTTTCTACTCTAAAACATAGAGGCAAATAAAACACAGGCGGGTGGCTCCCCTCTCGGGGAACCACCCGCCTTGATGCTAGCTAGACGCTATCAGGCCTGCTTTGCAGCGGCAATACGAGCGCGGAACTTCGCGAGCTGCTCGGTGATAGCTGCGGGGAGCTTGTCACCAAACTGCGAGAAGTATTCCTCGGTGTCGTCCATTTCGGCTGCCCATGCGTCGGGGTCGATCGCGAAGAGCTTGTCCCACTTGGCCTGGTCGATGTCCAGTCCCTCGAGGTTGAAGTCCTCGAAGTGGGGGTAGCGACCGGTGACGCCGTCGATTGCCTCGACCTCGCCAGCGGCACGGCGAACGATCCAGTCCAGAACACGAGCGTTGTCGCCGTATCCGGGCCACATGAAGTTGCCGTCTTCGTCCTTGCGGAACCAGTTGACCTGGTAGACCTTCGGGAACTTCTCGCCCAGCTTGTCCTGCATCTCCAGCCAGTGGCCCCAGTAGTCGGCCATGTTGTAGCCGCAGAAGGGCAGCATGGCGAAGGGGTCGTGACGCAGCGAGCCGGCCTTGACGTCGGTCGCAGCAGCGGTGACCTCGGAGGCCACGGAGGCGCCGATGAACACGCCGTGGGCGGGCTCGTACTGCTCGGCAACCAGCGGGACGTTGGTGGCGCGGCGGCCACCGAAGAGGACGGCGTCAATGGCGACACCCTCGGGGGCTTCCCAGTCGGGGCAGATGATCGGGCACTGCGAGGCGGGGACGGTGAAGCGGCTGTTCGGGTGAGCAGCCTTCTCGCCGGACTCGGGGGTCCAGTCGTTGCCGTGCCAGTCGATCAGGTGCGCCGGAACGTCACCGTCGATGCCTTCCCACCACACGTCACCGTCGTCGGTCAGGGCGACGTTCGTGAAGATGGAGTTGGCCTTGCCGGTCTCCATGGCCATGGGGTTGGTCTTGTAGGAGGTGCCGGGGGCGACGCCGAAGAAGCCGGCCTCGGGGTTGATGGCGCGCAGGCGGCCATCCGGGCCGGGACGCATCCACGCGATGTCGTCGCCGACGGTCTCGACCTTGTAGCCGGGGATCGTGGGCTGGAGCATGGCGAGGTTGGTCTTGCCACAGGCGCTCGGGAAGGCGGCGGTGACGTGGAACTGCTGGCCGGTGGACTCGCGGGTCAGGCGCAGGACGAGCATGTGCTCGGCCATCCAGCCGTCGCGGCGGGCCATCGTCGAGGCGATACGCAGGGCGAAGCACTTCTTGCCGAGCAGGGCGTTGCCGCCGTAGCCCGAACCGAAGGACCAGATCTCGTTGGTCTCGGGGAAGTGGGTGATGTACTTCTCGTCGTTGCAGGGCCAGGTGGAATCTTCCTGACCGGGCTCCAGAGGAGCACCGACGGAGTGAACGGCGGGAACCCACACGCGGCCCTCGTTGATAAGGTCCATTGCCTTTGCACCCATGCGGGTCATGATGCGCATGGAGACAACAACGTAGGGAGAGTCGGTGATCTCAACGCCGAGCTGGGAGATGGGGCCACCCAGGGGGCCCATGGAGAAGGGAACCACGTACATGGTGCGGCCCTTCATGGCACCCGTGAACTTCTCGTGCAGGGTTGCCTTCATTTCCTTGGGGTCTGCCCAGTGGTTGGTCGGGCCTGCGTCTTCTTCCTTCTCACAGCAGATGAAGGTACGAGACTCAACACGTGCAACGTCAGAGGGCTTAGAACGGGCGAGGAAGCAGTTGGGGCGCTTCTCTTCGTTCAGCTTGGTGAACATGCCGCTCTCAACCATCTGAGAAGTGAGGCGATCCCACTCTTCCTGGGAGCCGTCAGCGAACTCCACACGATCAGGGGTGGTCAGCGCTGCAATTTCAGCAACCCACTTGATGACATCTTCGGGAGCGTTTGCCGGAGCGGCTGCACGCACATCCTGTTCGGTCACGGACATTTTGCCTCCTGAGGCACTCGGTGATTCTGGGGCGCGGTCACGCCCCGATCTACGCTCTAATCATCTCTCACTACACCGGCATTTGCGCGGGCGATAGGTCCCTTTTTGGCTGAAAATTCTGACAAATGCGTCAACTTCGGCGACGGAATGCCCCAGTTTTCCCGAGAGATCCGAGCTTTCGGGCATAATGTGGCAATAGACACACTACTCAGCAGGAAGTTCCAGCCTCGGTGAACTTGAATATGCAGTGTGTAATGGATGACGATTGCCTTGAGGCAATCTCAACACAATCGGAGGAACATTATGGGGATCCGCAACAGAACGCAGGGCCCAAATTTCTTTGAATTCTTCACCCAGCAAGCAGACAAGCTCGTTGAGGGCGTCGAAATTCTTGCTCAAATCTACGCTGCTTCCCCCGAAGAACGAGTCGCACTTCGCGATCAGCTTCACGGCGTTGAACACCAATGCGATGAACTCAACCACGAGATCTTCCAACGCATTAATTCGTCCTTTATTACCCCCTTTGACCGCGAGGATCTTCAGTCCCTGGCTGCTCACCTCGATGATTGCATGGACTTCATCGACGAGGCCGGTGACCTATTGGTCCTGTACGGCATTACCAACATCCCCGAGGAGATCCTCAGCCTCCTCAAGTCGCAGGTTGCGGTTCTCACCCACTGCGCGGAGCTGACCGCGCAGAACATGCCGGCACTGAAGTCCCCTGTCGACATGCGTGATTACTGGATCGAGATCAACCGCCTCGAAAACGAAGGTGACCTCACCTACCGCCGCACTCTCACAACACTGTTTGACTCTGGTCTCGACCCCATCACAATCATCAAGCTCAAGGATGTTGTAGAGAGCTTGGAAGCCTGCGCCGATGCTTTCGAGCACCTGGCGAATGTCATCGAATCCCTCGCACTGAAGGAATCCTGAGTCGTGGATCTTAACCTGATCCTGGTTTGCGTCGTCATCGCCGTTGCCCTGTTCTTCAGTTACACCAACGGCTTCCACGACGCAGCGAATGCGATCGCCACTTCGGTTTCCACAAAGGCCTGGACGCCTCGCGCCGCCTTGCTTATGGCCGCGACGATGAACGTTCTCGGTGCAATGATGGGCACCGAGGTAGCGAAGACAATTGGCGAGGGAATCATCTCCATCAGCCCATACGCTGAATCCACTCAGGTGGAAATGCAGCAAAAGGGTTTGGTCATCATCCTTGCCGCACTCTTGGGCGCGTGCATGTGGAACCTCATTACGTGGTGGTTTGGTCTGCCTTCCTCATCCTCTCACGCGCTCATCGGTGGCATGGTCGGCGCAGGTTTGATGAGCGGCACCGCCGTGTACTGGTGGGGAATCGTCAAGTCCGTCATCATTCCGATGTTCGCTTCACCGATCATTGGTTTCGTTGTCGGCTACCTCGTCATGCGCCTGGTTCTCTTCCTTTTGCGCAACGCTCAATACCACCGCACCATGCGCCGCTTCCGCGCTGCTCAGCGTTTCTCTTCGGCAGCCATGGCACTGGGCCACGGTATCCAAGACGCACAAAAGACCATGGGTATCATCGTCATGGCTCTCCTTGCCGGCGGCTACGGTGAAACACACCAGATCTACGATCCGGTGACCGGAGACATGACGGTGCCCCTGTGGGTCAAGATTTCCGGAGCCCTGGCAATCTCCTTGGGAACAATGGCTGGCGGCGGACGCATCATGCGTACCATCGGCCGAAAGATCATCGATCTTGACCCAGCACGAGGTTTCGTTTCCGAGGCCGTGTCGTCTTCGATCCTCTACCTGTGCTCCTACGTTGTCCACGCTCCGATTTCAACGACGCAGGTCGTGTCGACCTCGATTATGGGCGTGGGGTGTACGAAGCGGTTCTCCGCCGTGCGTTGGGGTGTCGCAGGCTCGATCGTGACGGCATGGTTCCTGACCTTGCCAGCGGCTGCTGTTGTGTCTGGAATCGTCTACTGGATCTGCGCACTCATCGTTGGCGTCTAGTACCCTCGATTGAGTGAAGTCCTTTTTTAACCGCATCTGTCTCGGTGTGCTTGCCTGTTGTTTGGGGGCAGGCACACTGAGCGGGTGCGGTTTTTCATCAGTGATGCGCCTATCGGTCGGCGCCTGCGTTCAGGTTCCTCAGACGACAAGCGCCTATTCCCTGGAAACCGTCTCTTGCTCTCGCCCTCACCAAGCTGAAGTTATCGCGCTACCAACAGTTGCAGGCTCGGACTTCCCCGAGGCTACAGAGCTTGAAGCGGATGCTCGCCGCGAGTGCGAGCTAGCCTTCCGATCTTACGTTGGGATCCCCGCCGAGGATTCTGCTCTTGATCTGCTCTGGCTTGCTCCAAGCCGCGAATCATGGGAGCGCGGAGACCGACAGATCGTCTGCATAGCGGCAGCAAACGGCCAACAAACCCTGAGCGGTTCAATCCACGATTCAGCGTATTAGAGCGCTACTCCCCGGCCCTTGGGGCGTGCCGTTCCACATCCAAAACACGAACCTGTCCCCCATGCACGACGGTGTGCAAAATGACCATCTCCGAGGCCGAAAGTTCTCTGGCATCGAGCGGGAAATTCATGCGCACACCCGAAGGCGTGAACTGCCGAAACACGTCAAAAATCCCGGGAAGCATGCTTCGCGGCGCACACAGGACCCGCGGTTGACTGTCACTGATGAGCGCACGCGCGAAGGCCTCGTCAGTGGAAGGGGAATTCGCTCCAGCGGCGCGCGAAGGGAGCGCCTCGATGTCAACTCCCGCGAGTGCAGCCCACGGCCCCAAGGTCTGGCGGGTCCGCGCACTCGAGGTCGCCATTGCCCGGCGCACACCATAAGACGAAAGTAGATCGACTAGCTCGAGGGCTTCACGAACGCCAACACGCGACAGGGGCCGAGTTTCCTCGTCTCCCTCCCACTGCTGAGCAGAAACCGTACGTGCATGAGGGAGCAGTGCCAGCGCGGTTGTAACGAGTTCGCCACTACGGCCTCGCATGACAAGTTCTGTCAACAGGCGTCGGTCCCCGCGGCGCGTCAGAAGATCGTGAGCGCGAGAAGTCGTCATCCACTGCGTTTGGTCGATTTCGCGCAAGGGTGCACGGTGGACGGGTTTGCGCAGGTGGACGAGGCCCTCGTCCTTTCCACCGTCGCTGTCCATCAGCGTTCCGACCCAGTAGCGCACTTCCTTGGTCTGTCCCGAGCCGAGGCGATAGCGCTGGGTAGTCAGGGGCGCGCCGAGGCGGATGACGTGGCCGGTTTCTTCTTCGACCTCGCGCACCGCCGCGACGGGAATAGTTTCTTTGCCCTCAATCTTCCCCTTGGGCCACGACCAATCGTGGTACTGGGGACGGTGAACCAGCAGGACTTCGATATCTCGCTCATCCAGCACTTCCCCGGGAATGATCGGTCGTGCGGGGTCGCGAAATCGCCACACGAGAGCGCCGCCTGCGCGAATGAGGCGCATCGGGGGCATGGGCTGAGGGCTGGGTGTCACGTTATTAACCCTAACGTAGAGTGAGCGCGGGTGTGGATCATACGCCGCACCCGCGCTCACTTCACTGAGGTATTGCTCAGTAGGCGACGCTGAAACGCTGCCCCGTGTGAGTAGGCTTTTCGATCTCGTCGACAAAGGCCTGCGCAAAGTCCGCGCCAGAAATATCAGAAACCCCGTTTTCGTCAGTGAGTAGAACGTCACCACCAAGACGGAAGTGCCCGGTATGGGTTCCGGGATTGTACGAGCCAAAGTTAGCTGCGGGAGAAACAAAGAACCACTGAAGATCATCAGTGCGCGAGCGCAAATCTTCGAGGACTGCGGCCAGTTGACCAGCCTCGGAACGGATTTCCTCAGGGAAGTCCGGAAGCGAAGCAAGGGTACGTCCACCCTCTTCAACACGCAACGATCCGGCGCCACCGACGATCCCCACGCGCACTCCAGCCTTCTGAGCGAGGTCCGCGACTTGCGAATAGAGGAAGCGAAGAGAGCCATCCAAAGCACCTCGAGGCGAAAGTGCACCAACGACGACATCCGCACCATCGACAACGCTGCGGAGGACCTCCTCATTGAGAAGGTCACCGTGGTTGTAGGTCACGCCTTCGATTGGCTCTGATGGCCGCGAACGCGACCAAGAAATCACGTGGAAGCCACGAGAAAGTGCTTCAGCTGCAATATGTGAACCTGCGTAACCTGTTCCGCCAAGAATTGCAATGGTCGTCATGAGAACTCCTCTAAGACAAATACCCCCACTGGGCTAACAGTGTTCTCAACAAGGAATTCTTGGTTTCTATTCCTGCGCGCTCACAATATAAAACTCAATCCAACTCCCCGATGCGCGCTCGGGAGGCAGCGCGTTCGAGCTCTTGCGCGGTCATGACCAACGCACGAGCACGCGTGGTCACACCATAAGCCAAGGCATCGTGCGGATCATCAATCCACTGCTGACCAACCCGAGGATCTCCAGCGGCAATAATCCGCATCGCACGTGCGATGGCAGTGAAGATCTCCTCAAGATCATCATCTGTGCGCTCTCCCCGCAGCAGCGCATCAGCTTGCACGATCACCTCATCAAGCGGCGCATCATTCAAGGGAGGCTCAAGCCCCGGAACGCGCTCGGCGCCAAGTCCCAGAAGATACAGCTCTGCCACGAACAAGGGGTCACGGTGGTACCACTCGCGGAACAAGTAAACCCGCCACAAAGCACCGGGGAGAGTGAAATCTGGACTCGAGGCCCATAGCTCAGCAATCAGCGGGATCCCACCTGTGGAGACAAGTTCCTTCAAACGCGCAAGGGCATGACCGTCGAAGTCTTCATCTCCCACACCCAGCAGCGCCCAAGCAGTGGAGTGCGCAAGAACCGAGGAATCCGCCACATCCTGAGCACCAACAATTGCTTCAGTCTGCGCATAATCCAAGATCGCGGGACGCCTAGGGATGCGTTGCGTTTCGCCCATTTGCTCTCCTGCCATTAAGATGGTGGGGTTGGTCCACCCGATGGGCCACACAGCGGGATTACCCGCGGGCCTATAGCTCAATGGTAGAGCAGCGGACTTTTAATCCGTGGGTTGGGGGTTCGAGTCCCCCTGGGCCTACTCAGCACCAGAAAGACGCTCGACGTTAACCTCCGGGCGAGCGCGTCCCGCTAAGGACGCAATTCCCACAGCAATCGAAATGCACACCAGTCCAACCAGCTGCCAGATGCTGGGAATCTGACGCAAGAGCAGCGCACCGATCAGCGCAGAAGTTGCAGGAAGAAGCGCAGTAAACAAGGCAAAAGTCGCAGCAGACACCCGCTTCATTGCCATCGCCTCGAGCGTGTAGGGAAAAACTGTCGACAAGAAGGCCAACGCAACCACCGCGATCAACACCCTGCGATCAGTGAAAGCAGCCATCGCACCGGGCCCCAGGAATGGCACAGAGATCAACGCGCTGAAAGCACACCCCAGCGACAAGTTGACCATCGCAGAGCTTGACGAAGCTGCTTTCTGTCCCAAGACGATATAGCCCGCCCACGACGCACCGGCCGCCAGAATCCATGCGACCCCCGCCAAAGTTCGTGGCGCGCTCAAATCCAAGCCCAAGCCACCGATTGAGCACACCCCGGCCAACGCAAAGAAAGCGGCAATACGCGGCGCCCACCCGCGGCCTCGTACAACAGCAACCGTCACCGGGCCGAGGAACTCCAAGGAAACGGCAGCCCCCAAGGGAATTCGCGAAATCGCCTCGTAGAAACAGGCATTCATACAGACCAAAGCAATGCCGAAAAAGAGAGCCCCCTTCAGGGTCGCGCGATCGATGCCTCGCCATGGGCGTACCCACGCACACAGGACCAAACCGCCAACGAATCCCCTCCACCAAGCAACCGAGGCCGGTTCGACGACAGAAAACGCGAATACCGCGACCGCAGCACCGCTGTATTGGATGAGAGCCGAGACCACAATGAGAAGTTGAGCGGGTATTCGATTGATGAGGGATACGGAGTTTCTAGGCGTCACAAGGTACCTTCAACAAGTTCTTGCACTTCTTCAGCGAGGACTGTGTGGTCTTTAGTTCCATGCCTCGAAGCGATTGCGACCGCGAAAGAGATGAGGAACAAACCAACGAGCTGCCACATCGTCGGAAGCTGCCCAAGAATGATAATTCCAACGACCAAAGACGATGCAGGCGACAACGAGGAGATGAGCGAGAAGTCCGCGGCCGAGACGCGATGCATTGCAATAGCCTCGAAGGAACAGGGAACAACCGTCGACAAGACCGCGACAATCACAATGATTCCAAGAATTCGAGGCTGAGCGAAAGCGGGAAGAGCCTGTGGAAAAACAAAGGGAGACACGATCAGCCCGCTCAGCGCGCAACCCACGGCAAGATTGGTGACTCCCGAACGCTTAGAGGCAACTCTCTGACCCAAAAGGATGTAAATTGCCCAGGCCGCGGCCGTCAACGCAGCCCACTTAATTCCCGTCGCAGTTCGAGGATCAGAAAGATCTAGTCCCAAACCGCCAATAGCGACCACACCAGCCATCGCTAACACCGCGGCCACTCTGGGCGCAAGGCCCCGGCCTCGGACAACGGCGACGACAACGGGGCCGATAAATTCCATCGATACCGCTGCCCCCATCGGCAAGTAGTCAATCGATTCATAGAAGGCAACATTCATTGCCAACAGGGACAGGCCGAAGAGGGCCGATTCAAGAAGGTCCCTCCATCGAAGCCCCGCTCTCCAAGGGCGCCTCCACATGCACAGAAAAATCCCGGCAATGAAGACGCGAAGCCATGCAATAACTCCCGGTTCAAGAACCGAAAAAATCATGACCGCAAAAGCGGCACCACTATACGCACTTAATGCTGCGCCGACTATCAAAACCGGAGCAGGAACATGAGTCAAATGTGCACGAAGATGGGAGAGCACGCCCCCACTATGCCATAGGATCAGGCACAAAATGAAGACTTATTGAATTCATACAAAAACGATTTCCAGTCGGCTGATTCGGAGCATCGTCAAAAATGTGACCAAGGTGCGAATCGCAGGTTGCACAACGCACTTCAATGCGCCGCATTCCGTGAGAAATATCCTCAAAGTAGTTCACTGCTCCCGGAAGAGATTCGTAGAAGCTTGGCCAGCCGCAATGAGAGTCAAACTTCGTCGTCGAGGGGAACAGCTCGGCACCACAAGCTGCGCACACATAGGTCCCCGAACGGCGTTCCTCCAAGAGCTCCCCCGTGAAGGGCGCCTCGGTTCCCGCTTGTCGCAAGACAAGGAACTGCTGGGGACTCAAACGCTCACGCCATTCCTCTTCACTTAAGTGCACACGTGGGGCACTTTGCTCGCTGTGAGCGAGGTGTTCGAGCTTCGTGGCACGATCGCGAGTGCGAATAATTTTCATGGTCAATTCCTCTCGCTTGAAGACTCCGGAAGGGGACGGGTCGCATCGTGAGGAATGTGCGGCCCACTGTCTTTACGCGCCGCTTCTTCTTGGTGGCGCTTTGCTGTCGCTTCGCGTTCAGCGAGGACGTCCTCACCCGGTCCGGCGTAGATTTCGTTGCGTTCATCGGCCTCAGGGGATCCCGAAAAGAGGCGCTCCCCACGGATCACTGTTTCCTCGGGGCGGGCACCCGTTTCCTGGGGTCGAGAAGGTGCCGAGGCGGCGGGAAGCACCGCCGTTTCCTGCGACTCAGGACGGAGTTTGCCGAGGCGCGCGTTGGCTTGTGCGACCTTCTGCGCCAGTTGCTCGGCAACGAGAGAGTGGAGCATAGTCTGCGTGAAGACCTGCGTTTGTTCTTCGGCGGGGTTGGGGGCAACGCTTCGGATACTTCCCGTGTCCGCCAATTCTCGTTGCCGTTGCGCCATTGCGCGCCTGCGCGCCCGCTTTGCCTTTTGCCGCGCGGCCAGCAAGCGCACCTCGTGCACAGCATCTTCCCCCTCCCCTGCCGAGGCCGTAGGCGAAGCAGAAACTGGGGAATCGGGTGAGTGTGCAGTGTGCGCATCAGAAGCTCCGGTCGTATCAACCGCGATACCCGACAGTTCCTTTGCGAGGCGAGCGATGGTCTCGCGAGAAGTATCCTGCTGGATGCTTTGAACATCGAGGGGCTGAATCCGTGTCAGGGGACGTACTGCAGGTTCTTGCTCAACAATCCAGCGGATCATGTTTTCGCGCAGGTAGCAGCGCAGGTCCCACAGCGTTCCAGAATCCTTTGCGGAAACGGCGATACGAACCGTGACAGTCGTTGCATCAGAGTCCGCGACTTGGACGGCCCACGAGCGCCCGTCCCACAAGTCCGTTGCCAAGAGAAGTTTTTGCACCTGGTTTCGGATCAGGGTCATGGGAGCGGCCCAATCCAGCTTGAGCTCGACCGTGCCCAGCTGTTTGGCGGCTCGACGCGTCCAATTTTCGAAAGCGTTTGAGGTGAAATAGGTAGAGGGGACAATCAGTCGACGTTCATCAACAAGACGAATGACGATGTATGAGAGAGTAATTTCTTCGACTTTTCCGGAGGGAGCATTTGGTTCCCCAGCAACCACGACGTCACCCACACGGATCGCATCAGTGAATGCGAGCTGCATTCCTGCAAAGACATTGCTCAGGGTTTGTTGGGCGGCAAGACCGGCGATGACGGAGATAAGACCGGCAGAGGCTAGAAGGGTCGCCATCGCTTGGCGGGCGGCATCGAAAGTGAAGAGAGCGAAGCAGACTCCAACGATGACGATGAGGACTTGGAGTAAGCGGCGAATGATTTGCGCTTGCGTTTCGAATTTACGGGAGATACCACCGTCACGTGCCTGACGGATCTGCGCGGCATCTTCGAAGATCCACGCGCAGTTATAGATCATCCAGGTCGTCATGAGGATGGAAACGATGAGCAGGGCATGCGAGGCGAAACCAACTAATCCGCCGTTCGACCAATCGGAGAGAGTCGTATTAACGAGCATGACCTGCAAGCCGGTCCACGCTCCCCATGACAGAGCTGTCAGGTAGAAGGAGGTGCGAACGCGTTTAACAATGGCGGCAAAGTAGCGTGAGCGGCGGGCGATTGGTCGCACAATGATGGCAATTGCGAGAGCCACAAAAAAACCGATGGCAGCACCAACAACAGCAGCAAAAACAAGCGATGCGACGTTAAGCGCGTTGTCGACTGCTGCCTGAGTAATCCCAGAGGGGGAAGGCGAAGGAGAGGAATCTTCTAGAGGAAAAATCATCAAACCATCCTTATGTCACTCATCATCATCTCAATCAAGCCTATGCGCGATCAATGAAAAGCGCCTGATGCTTGCGTGAGAGACAGTGGCAAAAAGGCGCGATATTTCAACGAAAAGTCTACGTGTGACGGTCATCACTGCCATTCTTTTTGCTTTAATGGCGCGCTTCTGCCTAATATTCTCTTCGTCCTCGGACGCCAGACCGGTGGCCGAACAATGGCCCCCATCGTCTAGAGGCCTAGGACACCGCCCTTTCACGGCGGCGACACGGGTTCGAATCCCGTTGGGGGTACCAGCCGGTCGCAGTTGTGAACGGCATAATTTAATAGGTCTTACCTATTGTAAGGCCCCGTAGCGCAGTTGGTTAGCGCGCCGCCCTGTCACGGCGGAGGTCGCGGGTTCAAGTCCCGTCGGGGTCGCAAGACCAGGCCAGCAGGTTTCGGTCCTGGCTCTGTAGCTCAGTTGGTAGAGCGTTCGACTGAAAATCGAAAGGTCACCGGATCGACGCCGGTCGGAGCCACCAGATAAAACCCCCGCAACGCGGGGGTTTTGCTTTACCCATTTCACACCAAGCGCTGCGCATCAATCTCTCCACATTGCCATCTTATCGACAATGTAAGCTACACAACTTTTTCCTCTTCAACAACCCGGGCAAAGCTCCCCTAAAGCGCAGCAGCACGCGATTCAGTCGCACTCCCCCACTTCCCAAAAATAAGGAAAGGGGGAGAGCTTCCGCACCAAAAAACGATACGCACTTGAATCCCCACATCAAAGCTCACTAATATTTAGATATCCCACACAGATATTTCAGGAGATTTTAAGGTGTTGACACGTGTGAAAAAGGCTGCAGGATCAGCAGTTTCGGGGCTCGCAATGCTCCTCTCTTGCTTCCTTGCATTGGCCTACATCGTTGTTTCTCAGGCAGGCGCTTCTCAGGCAGCGACCATCAACGACATCGTTAAAGATGTCCGTCTTTCTGGCGTTAGTGCTTCTACCAAGCTCGGCATTGGCACCATGATGCAGGTCGACTTCACCATCGATGGAACCGGCAAGAACATCCGTGAAGGCGACACCTTCACTATCCAAGCTCCTGCAGAACTCAATACCTTCGCAGCAACCGGCACGAAGCTTGAGTTCGACATGACGGCTCCCGACGGTGCAGTTGCAGTCAAGTGTTCGGCTCCCGCACCTCAACCCGGGGCAATCATCACCTGTACTTTCACGGATTACGCGAATAGTCACCAGAACATCACCGGCTCCGGCTGGGCGAAGATGAGCGCTGCAGCAAAGACCAATGCAGCTGCGGTGACCTTCACCATCGACGGCAAGCCCGTCTCTGTTCCCCTCCCGGGCGACGGCACCGGTATCGGTGATACCAATCTCGGAAAGACCACCAAGCACAACAAGGGTGGCACCGTCGACAGCGATGACGCCTCGCTGATCAACTGGTCGATCAACGTCATCGAATCCGGAATTTCTGTCAGCACCATTACCGTCGAGGACACCTTCCAGGATGACAACGGCGGCTACACGCTGGCTAACGAGCCTTCAATGTCCGTTTGGGCAAATGGCGACGATTTCCCTCTGGGTGAGTCAACTTCCGTGTCCAATGGCGACGCCATCAACGGTGGTGTTTTCACCGTGACGAAGAAGGCCGATGGCACCGGTTTTACCGCCACTTGGCCCAAGGGCACCGGCAACGCGGTGTACTCGATTTCCTACAACACCAAGATCAAGAACCCGGCTATGGTCGGAAAGTCCGCAACCTTTAAGAACAACGCCTCGGTCAACGGAGTTGTCCTTAACGGTAAGGCTGTGATCACTGCTGACGGTGGCGGCTCCACCGAAGACAACACGACCACGACCCCAACCCCGGCTGTGACAACGACTCCGACTCCGACGGTCACAACAACCACACCTACCCCCGTGGTCACCACGACCCCAACCCCCGTCGTCACGACAACAACTCCCTCCACCCCCGCCACCACGGCAACAACCACGCCTACCCCAGCCGTGACAACGACTCCCACTCCGACGGTCACAACAACCACACCTACCCCCGTGGTCACCACGACCCCAACCCCCGTCGTCACGACAACAACTCCCTCCACCCCCACGACCACGGCAACAACCACGCCTACCCCGGCCGTGACAAGCACACCTACCCCATCGGCTACCACCTCCACGCCTGCGCCGTCGACATCGACGACCAGCACGACTCCTCCGGCAAGCACCCAGAGCACAACTCCTCCGCTTCCGCCGGCTCCCTCTGAGAGCATTCCGCCCGTGAAGCCCTCGGCAAAAGAACCGAACCGTTCCCTTGCCTCCACGGGAGCAACGACGCAGATTGTCCTCGGCGCAGCGCTGAGCGTGGCCGCAGCTGGCAGTGTCCTAGTTGCCCGCAAGCGTCGCGAACAAGCCTAAAATATCGGCGGTTAACGCCTTATTTGGGTGGGGCCACCACGCGATACGGCGTGGAGGCCCCACCCATATGTTCTTTGAGCTGCGCACTGGCTGCATCTTCCAGCGCAGGAAAAGATGAAAATCAGTCTTCGCGGGTTGTCACTTCGATGATCTGAACTTCCGCAGAATCAGGAATATCCGCGGCACGCGGAGTTGAGGAAGCTCCGGCGCTCGCCCCAGCCTCGTCAACAACCGTACTGTCGACGACACGCACCCCGGGGCGAGGCGCACCATATCCTGCGCGCCCATTCCTCTGACCGCCTCCACGGGTGAGGGCCCGGCGCAGCAAGAAAAGGAAAACGCCGACGATCACCAAGATCGCAACGACAACGAAGATAATGAGGTTGCCCAAGGCAGTAAGCAGTGTGCCAATCATGTCTTTACCCTACACCGCACCCCTGTTGCGTGAGACAATGGAGACCTCAGCTCATAACGAACAAAGCGCAGGCCGCGCAGCCTACTGAACGCTGAAGTTCGCACCGGTTTCAGGCAAATAAGGGGTCGATATTTTATGGGGAATAGAGTCGAAACCCAGGACCGCCTCTTGGCCGCGACCCGTCAGATCATCATCAACGAAGGCATTGAAGCGACCTCTCTTGAACACATCTGCTCGGTAGCCGGTTTTACCCGCGGGGCGTTCTACTCGAATTTCTCTTCAAAGGATTCACTGCTGGGAATCCTTGCCGAAGCCGAATACTCCGACCTCATTCAGCGCCTTCGTGAGCGCGTGCTCCTGTGGGAAAACGCCCAAACACCAGCATCTCGAAATGATGATGGAGACCGCCACCTCCTCATGGAGAATCTTCTTTTCGAGGCACTGGACGCGATCCACATCGATCAGGGCCTCTACATCCTCCACTCTGAGATGCTCATGCGCTCCATCCGAGATGCCGAATGGGGAATGCGGCTCCTTGACCTCAACCGCGAGTTTGCCGATCAACTCGGCTCGGTCCTGCACACAATTCTCACCGCTGCAGGTCGAGAGCTCACCGTCCCCATCGGTGCTCTCACCCAAAGCGTGATTGGCGTCGTCATGCGTGCCGCCGGCCTTGCGGGATGGCGTGAGGCAATCCGCGCCTACCGCAGCGAGCACAGCACGCCTACCGATTCGGGGTATCCAGCGCCTACGCCTCGGGAAAATCATCCACCGGTGCCCGCGGCACACACCGCTTCCCAAGCCAGCCCCGCAACCCGCTCGATTCTTGAGGTTGTTTTGGTGCTTCTTTATGCCTGCTCGCGCGAAGCCGAGTAGCCCAGCTCATACTTTTCACCCCGAAACTACCGCCGCGATACACATCGGTATCACCCACTAAGGCTTTTTATAGAAAACTCTAAGAGTGGCGGTATTTCGCCACAAACTCGCCACTATCCCGGAGCATTGTTCGCACGACCGGGAAGAATATGCACCCCTGTATTTGTTCAGCTATGCACCGGCTTGAACGATGGGCATGATGCATATCGACACCACTGCGCCCATCCTTCACTGCGATGAGGTTGACTCAACAAACACTCTTCTCGCCCGTGCTGCACGCGGCGAGATACCCACTGACGAGGCCTTCGCCCCCCTTGCGGGCCGCGCGGCGGCCTCGGGATGCGCGCTTTGGGCTGACCGACAAGTTCACGGGCGCGGACGCGACGGCCGGGTATGGCTCTCCTCCGATGAGGCACTGACTTTTTCTCTCCTCATCGAAGTCAGCGAAGCTGAGATGGAATGGCTCACAGCTCTTGCCGGGGTAGCACTCTTGCACACCATCAAGGCCACCCCCGCCTTCCGCGTCGATTCTGAACTTTCATTGAAGTGGCCCAACGATCTTCTTCTCGGTGGCCGCAAACTCGCCGGTATCTTGTGCGAGCACGTCGATCTGGCGGCATCTGGCCACCTCGTCATTGTGGGCGTCGGTCTGAATATCGGTGCCCTTCCACAGGCACTCAAGGACTTTGCCGCAACCATTGAATGTGCCTGTGATTCTTCCTCTCGCGAAGCCTTCATCGCTGCTTTCCGAGGCAATCTTGCGGATTGCATCTCGGCAGGTGACGCTGCCGTTTGGCGTGAGTCATATTCCTCCCTCGTCACGGTGTTCGGTCGCGAGTGTCCTGTGCATCTGCCCGGCGGAACAGTCCTTTCAGCGACCCCCCTCAGCATCGATGATCATGCCCACCTCGTGTGTCAATCACGAGAAGGCGAAATTTTCACTGTCACAACCGGGGAACTTTCCCCCACCCCACTCGTGGAAGGACACCTGTCATGACGAATGCCCTTTCTCCCGTTCTCGTTGCGAACCGAGGTGAAATTGCTGTTCGCGTCATCCGCACACTGCGCGAACTCGGTCTTGAATCGATTGCCGTTTACGCGGAAGCAGACCGCGACACCCTCGCCTGCGAGCTCGCGACATCCGCATATTCCCTGGGCGGACGCAGCGCTGCAGAAACCTATCTCAATCCCGAAGCAATCCTCGAGGTTGCAAAGAAGTCTGGTGCCCGCGCCATTCACCCGGGATATGGCTTCCTCTCTGAGAACGCTGACTTCGCTGCCCGCGTGCAAGAAGCCGGACTGATCTGGATTGGTCCTTCTCCCGAGGCCATCGATGCCTTGGGCGATAAGATCCGCGCTCGAGCGCTTGCAGATTCTTGCAATGTCCCAACCATCGCCGGTCAGTCGCTTGAGGGAACGAACGCCGAGGACGCCATTACACTGGCCAACGAAATTGGCTACCCGGTCCTCATCAAGCGCGCCGATGGCGGCGGCGGACGCGGAATTACGCGTTTTAATTCCGACTCGGAACTGCGTGAGTTCTATACGAATCTTGTCGATCCCCAGACGCTGTCCCTGTGCTTCATGGAGAAGTTCATCGCACGCGGTCGCCACGTTGAAACACAGTGCGCACGCGATTCCTATGGCACTTTTGCCGTCGTCTCGACCCGCGATTGCTCGGTCCAGCGCCGCAACCAAAAGGTCGTCGAGGAAGCACCTGCTCCCTTCCTTTCAGAGGACCTCCACTCCCGCCTCGAACACTTCTCACATGCTCTCTTCGAGGCCGTGAACTACGTGGGAGTTGGAACCTGCGAGTTCCTCGTCGAAGACGGTCAGGCCTACTTCCTGGAAGTTAACCCCCGTCTTCAAGTCGAGCACACCGTCTCCGAAGAAGTCACCGGAATAGACCTTGTCGCTGAACAGCTTCGCATCGCCCACGGTCTTCCCCTGAACATTATTCCCCCCGTGCGAGGCCACGCTATCGAAGTGCGCGTCACAAGCGAAGACCCCGCTAATGAACTCATGCCGGCAACCGGACGCCTCGGCGCAATTCAGTGGCCGGGCGGCCCGGGGGTGCGCATCGACTCTTTCATCCGTCCGGGCGAAGAAATCGGTACCGATTTCGACTCTCTTATCGCCAAGATCACTGTCCATGCACCGACCCGCATCCAGGCGATCATCCGTCTCCAGCGGGCACTCGATGAGCTCAGCGTTGAAGGACTTCCCACCTCCGCTCCCCTGCTCTCACACATCCTCGCAACCCCGCAGTTTAGAAGCGAAGAAGGAGATGCCCTGGGCGTCTACACTCAGTGGCTCGAGCGCGAGGGAATCCTCACCGAGGTCGCCGAGAGCGTGCGCGCACAGGGGGCAAGTCCCGCCGAGGCCTCGGAAGAAGGACGCGACGAATGCGCCGTTATGCGCTCCTTCGTCATCGAAGTCGACGGCAAGCGCGTCACCCTCAAGCTCCCCAGCGATCTCCTGAGCGCAACAAGCGCAGAGGGCGCGGGGCGTCCACGGCCTCGTCAGCCACTGCGACGCGCACTGCGCCAGCGCGCAAACTCGGTCGACGAAGGACCCAATGTCACCTCACCCATTCAAGCAACCGTCATTCGCGTTGCCGTTGAAGAAGGCCAAGAGGTTGAAGAAGGCGAGCTCGTCGCCGTGATTGAGTCCATGAAGATGGAAAAAACCCTCACCGCGGGATGCAGCGGAACAATCGCGAAGATTCACGTTAGCGCCGGCGACACCGTCAAAGCCGGAGACGTCCTGGTGAGCATTAAGGAGGAAGCATGACTCCGTCAAGCACTCATCGCCTCAAGGAAAGCGAAGAACACGAGTCGATCGGTCGTCGTAATTTCTACGATCGCACGCACTCCATCCTGGAGGCAGCAGAAGAACGAGCACGCGAATCACAGCACGCGCGAGGCCGCAAGACCGCGCGCGAGCGCCTGGATTTCCTCCTCGATGAGGGGTCTTTCAACGAACTCAACCGCTACGCAGGCGGGGATATCGAGGCCGGAGAGCTTGGCTCGGCGGTGATCACCGGTATCGGTACCCTCGATGGACGTCCGGTTGCCGTTTACGCTCAGGATTTCTCGATCCGCGGCGGCACGCTGGGCAAGGTTGAGGGAGATAAAATCCTTCTCCTGATGGACCGCGCAATTTCAATGCGCATTCCGATCATCGCCCTGCTGGACTCGGGTGGCGCGCGCATTCAAGAAGGCGTGACCGCACTTGCGCAATACGGTCGAATCTTCCGGAAGACAACCGAGGCCTCGGGAGTGGTCCCGCAGATTTCGGTGATCCTCGGTCCCTGCGCGGGAGGCGCGGTCTACGGACCCGCACTGACGGACTTCATCATCATGACGAAGAACTCCTCGTATATGTTCGTCACCGGCCCCTCTGTTGTGAAGGCGGCAACCGGCGAAGAGATTTCCTCTGAGGACCTCGGTGGCGGCGACCTGCACAATTCCGTTTCGGGTGTTGCCCACTTCCTGGCTGAGGACGAGGAAGAAGCCCTCGAATACGCACGCACGCTTCTGTCTTACCTTCCCCAAAACTGCGATAAGAAGCCCCCGCGTTATCTCTTCGAAGACGACGGAACCGAGACTCGCGCCCGCGAGGTCGCCTCTTTGGTTCCTGAATCCCCCAAGCAGGACTACGACATGGTCGAAGTCATCGAGGCACTGGTGGACCACGGCGAATTTCTTGAGGTCCAGCCGCTCTTCTCTCCGTCGATCGTCGTCGGTTTTGCATGCTTCGAGGGCCGTCCTGTGGGAATCGTCGCGAATCAGCCCAGCGTGGACGCGGGAACCTTGGACGTGAACGCCTCGGAGAAGGCGGCACGTTTCGTCCAATTCCTTGATGCCTTCGGGATTCCGATCATCACCTTGGTCGATGTTCCCGGATATCGCCCCGGTTCCGAACAGGAACGCGCGGGAATCATCCGCCGTGGCGCCAAGCTCATTACCGCCTACGCAACGGCCACGGTTCCCATGATCACCGTCATCATCCGAAAGGCTTTTGGCGGCGCCTACATCGTCATGGGATCGAAGTCGCTGGGCGCAGATATGAACTTCTCGTGGCCCGCGTCCCAAATTGCCGTGATGGGCTCCGAAGGCGCGGTGGACATTGTCTTCCGCCGCCAGCTGGCCGCGGCAGGCAAGGAAGGACGCAACGTTGCTGAGCAGCGCGCGCACTACCAGGAAATGTACGAACGCCAATCGATGAACCCGAATCTTTCACTGAAAAATGGCGAACTTGATGCCCTCATCGAGCCCTCCATGACCCGTGAATATATCTGCCGCTCACTGGCAGTTCTCCACTTGAAAGACCGCACGGTCACCACCCCTCGTGTCCACGACAACGCCCCTATGTGATGAGGAAAGTAGATCAATCATGACTGCATTTTTTACCGAAATCCCCACTCCCTACGCATTGACTTTTGCAGGACAGGGGTCCTCGTGGCGCCCTGCTCTGACGTCTTCTTTGTCTTTTCCGCCTCACGCGCAGATGCTGCGCACCTACTACGCGCAGGTACGTGAGCTTCTCGCTCCTATCGCCGCGGATCTACTCACCAGCGCGCCGGGTTCTTTGGAGCGTCTCAATGGCTTGATGAACGGCGATACCTCAGATCTTCCTTCCGATGCCTCTCCTTCGGTGTCAGTTCCCGGGATTACTTTCGCTCAGCTCGCTTCTCTTGCTGACTTGGACGCAACCCAGCTCGATATTCATACAAGCTCTCCCGTGCTCTTGGGCCACTCCCAGGGCATCTTGGGTGCCGAGGTTGCACGCGCGTGGATTGCCCGCGATAACCAGCGCGTCACCCACGTTCTTGCCCTCGCCGTCCTCATCGGCACCGCTGCACAGTCGCTGAGCGTTCGCCTCGGCGCCACGAAGCTTGGGGATGCCACCCCAATGCTGTCTGTGCGCGGGCTCCCCTGCTCGATGGTTTCCGAGGCCTTGGACGCCCAGTCACTCTCTCTTGCCGTCATCAACGGCCCGCGCTCCGTCGTTCTTTCGGGTCGCCCCGATGCCCTTCAGGCTTTCCGCCACACACTTGAGTCCCGTGTTGCCGCCGAAAACCGCGCACTGGAAGAGCACCTCAAGGGTGGAACTCCCCTCGAGGCCATTTTCGAATTCCTCCCCGTTGCCGCTCCCTTCCACTCTGAACTGCTCGAAGAGGCCGTCGCGCAAGTCGCTGCGTGGACGCGAACCCTGGCCGAGGCTGGCCACAGCATTGACGACGCCGAGGCCGAGCGCGTTGCTCGTGCAATCCTTGTTGAGCGCGACGATTGGTCGGCAGCTGTTGCCTCTGCCGTCTCCGAAGGCGTCAAGGTCTTCATCGATCTCGGCCCCTCGAATATGCTCACGCGCCTGACCCAAGATCTCTTGGACGGAACTGGCGCACAGATTGTGGACGCATCCACGAATGCCCGTCGCACCGAGCTCGATGAGACCGGTTCGCACTATGAGCCGGAAGCCGACTGGTCGCATTTCGCTCCCAAGGTTGTTGCTCTTCCCGACGGCCGCCACGTCGTCTCGACCGCCTTCACGCGCCTGACGGGTCGCTCGCCCATCGTTCTGCCCGGCATGACCCCGACGACCGTTGGTCCTCGGATCGTCGCGGCGGCAGCAAACGCTGGTCACTGGGCGGAAATGGCCGGTGGCGGACAGTACTCCGAAGAGGTCTTCACCGAGCACCGCTTGGAGCTTCAGAAGCTTCTCGAACCCGGTCGCAGCGCCGGTTTCAACACGATGTTCTTTGACCGCTTCATGTGGAACCTGCAATTCGGCGTCAACCGAATTGTCCCCAAGGCTCGCCGCGCGGGTGCCCCCATCGATGCCGTGACCATCGCCGCGGGTATTCCCGAATTGGACGAGGCCCGCGAGTTGATCGCTCAGCTGCGCGCCGATGGTTTTGAGTACCTGTGCTTGAAGCCCGGAACCGTGGAGCAAATCGAGCAGGTCCTGCGCATTGCTCGCGCGAACCCCGAGCACACGCTGATTATTCAGGTCGAAGACGGTCACTCTGGTGGACACCACTCGTGGGAAAACCTGGACGATCTGCTCTTGGCAACCTACGGACATATTCGTCGCACTCCCAACGTCGTCCTAGCTGTGGGCGGTGGTATCGGTTCAGCTGCCGATGCGGCACGCTACATCACCGGCCAGTGGTCGGTGGACCAGGGCTGCCCGGCAATGCCAGTCGATGCTGTGCTCGTGGGCACCGCCTCGATGGCTACCTTGGAAGCGGAAACTTCCCCGCAGGTCAAGCAGCTCCTCAAGGACACTCCCGGTGTAGGTGAAGATGGTTGGGTCGGCAGCGGGAAGATTCGCGGTGGAATGACCTCGGGCCTGTCGCACCTGGGCGCCGACATGCACGAGATCGAAAACTCCTCCGCACGCGCATCGCGCCTCATTCACGAGGTCGGCTCCGATCTTGAGGCGATCAATGCACGCCGCGATGAGCTCATTGAGGCCATGAACAAGACGGCCAAGCCCTACTTCGGCGAATTGTCCGAAATGACCTACGCCGAGTGGGCACGCCGCGTCATCGACCTGTCCTACCCCTGGGCGGATTGGACGTGGACGGATCGCGCTCTGGATCTCTTCCACCGCATTGAGTCTCGTCTCAACCCCGCCGACCACGGCGATATTCCGACTCTTTTTGAGAGCCGCGAGGATATTGAGGACGGCCAGGCAGCTCTGTCGCGCCTTCTTGAGGCTTACCCCCAGGCAGAGACGACTCGCGTTGTCCCCGCCGATGTCGCGTGGTTCCCGGTCCTGTGCCGCAAGCACCACAAGCCGATGCCTTTCGTTCCGGTTCTTGATGGCGATCTGGCTCGCTGGTGGGGAACGGATACCCTCTGGCAGTCTCAGGATGCCCGTTTTGATGCCGATGCCGTCCGAATCATCCCCGGCCCGCGTTCGGTCGCTGGTATTGATCGCGTAAACGAGCCCATCGGCGAGATGTTTGCACGTTTCGAGCAGGCAGTTGTCGATGCTCTTGCCCCCTCGTTCGCACAGGTCCCCCACGTGTGGTCGCGTTTCCACGACCTGGAGGATGCGGCCTCGTTCCTGCGGGAAATCTCCCATATTCAGTGGGCGGGCAACTTGGTCGACAACCCCGCCTACACCTCGGTGGACGCGACTGAAATTCTCCACGACGAGGCCGGCTACTCGATCCGCATTCACTGCGATTCGATGTGGGACCAGACCCCCAATAGCTCGCATCATTCGGTGGAATACATTGATATTCCGGTTCTTCTGTCCAGCGCGTGCATGACCGGCGCCTACCCGGTTGTTGACATGTCACGCCTGTCCGTGACCGCTTATGACCTGCTTGCGGGTGCTGCGGGCGTTGGCACAACGACCGTGAATGGCGACCACATCGAGAAAATGCCCGCTGTTATCCCGGGCGAGGGATTTGGTACGGTTCGCGATGCCTTCACCTTCACCGAAAACCTGGGCTTTGCTCACGGTGCGGTGACCGGTGGCGCGCTGTCGACCCAGCTGGCCTCGGGTGTTCCCGATGCGCTGGTTGGCCCCTGCTGGCCGGCAATTTACGCAGCGCTGGGTTCGGCGATGTACCAGGGAGTTCCCGTCATCGAGGGCCTGGTCAACGCCGTGCACTTGGATCACTCGATCTTCTTGGACCGCGAGCTGCCCCCCTTCGGTTCTCGCGTCGAGGTCGAGGGACGCTGCGCCGAGCTCTCTGAGTCTTCCGCGGGTCGAGTCGTGCGTGTCGAACTGGAGCTTTCCGTTGAAGGCGAAGTCTTTGCACGCATGGTTGAGCGCTTCGCGATCCGAGGCCGCATTGCCTCGACTCAGCCGCCGGCCCCTGCTCCCGAGGTCGCCGATTCCTTCGTTGATACTCCGCGTTCTTTCCTGCGTCACGTGCGTGTCCAGGCACCGGAGAATATGACGGCTTTCGCCATTGTTTCCGGCGATTTCAACCCGATCCACACCTCGTATGCGGCCGCGCGCCTGTCTGGTCTGAGTGCACCTCTGGTCCACGGAATGTGGCTCTCAGCAACCGTTCAACATGCACTGTGCGCACACTCCGCTCAGCCGGTCGACAGCCCCGACACCCTGGGGGTCATTCGTTCGGTTGAAATGCCCGAGGCCGAGATCTCGGCGTGGTCGTACCGCATGTTCGGCATGGTCCAGCTCAACGACATCGTAGATATCACGATTGAGCGCGTGGGCCGCATCGGCGGCGAGCTCGTCCTTGAAGCGACCTGCCGTATTGGCGATGAAGTCGTCTCGATCGCCCGTGCACGCACTCGCGCACCGCGTACCGCCTATGTCTACCCCGGTCAGGGTATTCAGCGCCAGATGATGGGCTTGGAGCACATGTCTGCAACTGCCCGCAGCGTGTGGGCACAAGCGGATGCACATACTCGAAAGGCCCTGGGCTTCTCGATTGAATCGATTGTCCGCACGAACCCGACCGAACTTCGCGTTGGTTCCGAGATCTTCCGCCACCCCAAGGGCGTCCTCAACCTCACGCAATTCACTCAGGTTGCTCTGGCAACACTTGCCTACGCGCAAACCGAAGAACTGCGCGCCGATGGAGCATTTGAAGAGCACGCTTTCTACGCCGGCCACTCGCTGGGTGAATACACCGCACTGTCGGCCTACGCGCAGATCTTCCCCCTCGAGCAAGTCCTGGAGATCGTCTTCCAGCGTGGATCGGCCATGCACCACCTGGTCGAACGCGATGCGCAGGGACGCTCGAACTACGCAATGGGGGCTCTGCGTCCAAACCAATTCGGAATGGGTGACGCCGAGGTCCGCGATTACGTCGCCTCGATCGCCGAAAAGTCTGGCGAATTCCTGGAGATCGTCAACTACAACCTGGCTGGCTCCCAGTACTCCGTTGCCGGAAGCATTGCTGGATTGAAGGCTCTGGAAGCCGATACCGCTGAGCGCGCACGCGCACACGGCGGCCGCCGCGCTCTCATCATGATTCCGGGAATTGATGTTCCCTTCCACTCCTCACGACTGCGCGCAGGCGTTCCTGCCTTCCGCGACAAGCTCGATTCCTTGCTTCCTGAAAGCATCAACCTTGATGTCCTCGAGGGACGTTACATTCCGAACTTGGTTGCACGTCCCTTCGAGTTGAGTCGGGACTTCGCACTGTCGATCCTCGAGGTTGTTCCTTCCGAGGCGACCCAGAAGCTCGTCGATAATTGGGCCGAGGCCGAGGCCAATCCTCAATCGACCGCCCGCACCCTGCTCATCGAGCTTCTCTCCTGGCAATTCGCTTCCCCGGTTCGCTGGATCGAAACTCAGGACCTGCTCTTCAGCGCTCCCCCCAAGGGATTGGGCGTCGAACGCCTCGTTGAAATCGGTCTTGCGTCCTCGCCGACCCTGGCGAATATGGCATCGAAGACTTTGTCCCTGCCCGCTTTCGCACAGGTTCAAGTCGACGTCTTGAACGTTGAACGCGATAGCGCCCGCGCTCGTAACGAGGATGCGGTTGCCGCCCCCGAGCGCGCGCAGGCAGACTCCCCCGCTTCCGCGGACGAGGCCGCACCCACCGAAAGTGCCGCCCCAGCCTCGGCAGTGGAGACGCCCGTCGTCGAGGTAGAGGCTCAAGCCCCCGCAGCACCCGCACCGGCTGCCGCAGCAAGCGGAACCATGCCGGAGCTGCCGCTTCCCGCCTCGGACGCGATCCGTATCCTCTTGGCCTTCTCGAACAAGCTCCTCCCCGAGCAGATCGAGTCCACGGACACGGTCGAAACCCTGACCAATGGCGTTTCCTCGAAGCGTAACCAGCTGCTCATGGATATGGCAGCCGAACTCTCTGTGTCCACGATCGACGGCGCCGCCGAGGCATCTATGGGCGATCTCTTCGCAACGATCGACTCACTGGTGCCCTCCTATGCAGCTTTTGGACCGGTGCTGTCCGAAGCCATCAACTCCAAGCTGAGGAAGATCTTCGGATCTGCAGGCCTGCCCGCAACCTTCACGACCGGTTACGTCAAGGACAACTGGGGTCTGTCCGAGCAGTGGGCTGCACGCGTAAACGCAGAAATCCTTCTCGGGACACGCGATGGTGATTCCGTGCGCGGTGGAAGCCTGTCCACTTTGCCCTCTTCCATTGCTTCTGCAAAGGACGCCTCGGCACTCATTGACCAGGCCCTGGCACTGATTGCGGCCCGTGAGGGACTAACCCTCAGCCGCCCGAGTGCGGGTGGCTCGGCCGGTGGCGAGGTCGTTGATTCGGCGGCCCTGCGTGATCTGGAATCGCGAGTCCTCGGCGATCAGGGAATCTTGGCAACCCAGGCACGCGATATCCTCAAGGCCCTTGGCCTAGCCGATGCACCTGTCGCCACCGAGATCGAGGATTCTTCCTCCTTGATCGCCGCTGTCGAGGCCGAGCTGGGAGCAAATTGGGAAGCTTCTGTTCGCCCCGCTTTCGACGAGCGTCGCGCAGTTCTCTTGGACGACCGCTGGGCAACCGCCCGCGAAGATCTTGCACGCATCTTCGCCGGTTCTCTCGAGTCCGCCGAAGTCCCCGCAGATCGCTTGCGTGGAGGCGGCCAGTCCTTGAGCGCATTGGCATCCTGGTACGCCGCTCACACGGCGGATGCGGAGTTGAAGGCCTACTTCACACAGGTTTCCGAAGCCGCCCTTGTGGCAGCCGAAGGCCGTTTCGCTGGAGATGTCGCCGTTGTCACCGGCGCGGCTCCCCACTCGATCGCTGCCGCGGTCGTGGGCGAGCTGCTCGCTGGAGGAGCAACCGTCATCATGACCTCTTCTCGCGTCAACGATGCTCGCCTGGCCTTCGCCAAGGAGCTGTACCGCACCCACGCCAACATGAATGCATCCCTGTGGGTTGTTCCCGCGAACATGGCGTCATTCCGTGATGTCGACGCACTGATCTCGTGGGTCGGTAACGAACAGACCGAAACGCATGGTGCAACGACCGAGGTCGTCAAGCCCGCGCTTCTGCCCGATCTTTTCGTTCCCTTCGCAGCGCCTCGCGTTTCTGGAACCGTTGGTTCAGATCCTCAGGGTGCGCTCGCTCAAGAACGCCTGCTTTTGTGGAGCGTCGAGCGCGCAATCCACCTCCTCGCCGGCCTCGGCGCGGACACTGCTCCCGATCACCGCACGCACGTCCTGCTCCCGGGTTCCCCGAACCGCGGAATCTTCGGCGGTGACGGCGCCTACGGCGAGGCAAAGGCCGCTTTCGATGCGATCGCGACCAAGTGGGAGCACGAGTCCGGTTGGCCGACGCGCACGAGCATCGCTCACCCGCTCATCGGTTGGGTCCAGGGCACCTCGCTCATGGGTGGCAACGATGTCCTCGTTCCCGCTGCTCAGGCAGCCGGCGTCCACGTCTACACAACCGAAGAAATTGCCGGAGAACTCGCTCAGCTCCTGACCCGCGAGGTCCGCGCCCAGGCGCTTTCCGCACCGGTCCACGCCGATCTCACGGGTGGCCTCGCCGATGCTGGACTCGACCTGCCGGCACTGGCACGCCAAGCGCGCGAGCAGGCCGCGGCCTCGGCACAGGAAGCCGCGGAACAGGCCCCGGCGAGCGTTCGTGCACTGCCCAACCCGCATGCTCCGGCTCTGGTTGCTCCTCTCGCGTGGGATACTCCGCGAGCAAGCTTGCGTGATCAGATCGTCATCGTCGGCACCGGCGAGATCGGTACGTGGGGTTCGGGTCGTACCCGCCAAGAGGCTGAGTTCGGTGAGGACTTCGACCTGACCGCAGCCGGCGTCCTGGAAATGGCCTGGATGATGAAGCTCATCACCTGGTCCGAAAGCCCGCAGCCCGGTTGGTATGACGCCTCGGGTACGCAGGTTGACGAGGCCGAGATCTACGATCGTTTCCGCGATGAGGTCGTGGCTCGATCGGGTATCCGTCGCTTCAACAACGATTCAAACATGGTTGATTGCGGCTCGAATGACGTCAGGACGGTCTTCTTGACCTCCGAGCAGACCTTCACCGTGGACACGAAGGCTGAAGCCGAAGACTACGTCTTGGCAGATCCTTCGCACACGACGATTTGGGAAGAAAACGGTACGTGGCACGTCACCAAGTCCGCTGGTTCCCCCGTCCAAGTTCCGGCGCGAGCAACCCTGACCCGCACGGTTGGTGGCCAGATCCCGCAAGACTTCGATCCGGCTCAGTGGGGTATCCCCGCTTCCATGGTCGAGGCCCTGGACCGCATCGCGGTATGGAACCTCGTCACCGCAGTGGATGCCTTCATTTCCTCGGGCTTCTCCCCAGCTGAGCTCCTGCGGGCCGTCCATCCCGCGGATGTGTCCTCGACACAGGGCACGGGTATTGGCGGCATGGAGTCCTTGCGTCACGTCTTCCTCTCGCGCTTCCTGGGTGAAGATCGCCCGCAGGACATCCTTCAGGAGGCTCTGCCCAATGTCGTGGCCGCACACACCATGCAGTCCTTCATTGGCGGCTACGGCCAGATGATCCACTCGGTGGGCGCTTGCGCGACCGCAGCGGTTTCCATCGAGGAAGCCGTCGACAAGATTCGCCTTGGCAAGTCCGACTTCGTTGTTGCCGGCGGTATCGACGATATTTCTGTCGAGTCGCTGACCGGTTTCGGTAACATGAACGCGACCGCTGAGTCGGCCGCTCTTGAGGCACGCGGAATTACCCCGCGTCACTTCTCTCGCGCTGGAGACCGTCGTCGTGCGGGCTTCCTCGAGGCCGCTGGTGGTGGCACCCTGCTGGTGACCCGCGGCGATATCGCAGCGGATCTGGGACTGCCGGTTCAGGCGGTTGTCGCCTACGCGCGTTCCTTCGCGGACGGCGCACACACCTCGATCCCCGCCCCCGGCCTCGGCGCTCTGGCTGCGGCCCGCGGTGGACGCGATTCCGCGCTCGCTCACGCGCTTGCCGATCTGGGACTGAGCGCGGACGATATCGCGGTTGTCTCCAAGCACGACACTTCAACTCGCGCGAATGATCCGAACGAGGCCGAGCTCCACTCGCGCCTGTCGGCAGCCCTGGGACGAAGCGAAGGCAACCCGCTCTACGTTGTCTCTCAGAAGACCCTGACCGGTCACGCGAAGGGTGGTGCTGCGCTCTTCCAAGCAGCGGGCCTCATCGATATCTTCCGCCGCCAGGAAATCCCGGCAAACCGCTCTCTGGATTGCTTGGATCCCGACATGGCGCAGTGGATGCCGCTCCTGTGGCTGCGTAAGCCCCTGGATGTTTCCGCGTCCCCGGTTCGTGCGGGCGTGCTGACCTCCCTGGGATTCGGCCATATCGCGGCTCTTGTGGCTCTTGTTCACCCGGGTGCCTTCGAGGCCGCTCTGCTGGCCGAACGCGGTGAGGCTGCGCTTGCCCAGTGGCGCGAGCGAGCGCAGGCACGCCTCGAAGAGGGACGTCGTCACCTGGACGAGGCCATGATTGGCCGCGCGGAGCTCTTCGTTCCCATCGACGGACGTCGCTTGCCGGCCGATCGTACGCACGAGGCCGAGGTTGCGCTGCTCCTGGATCCTTCCGCTCGCTTGGGTGCAGATGGCACCTACGCGGGGGCAGAGAACTGAGCCCAGCGTGACACCCGCGGCAATCGGAGTTGACCTGGTCGATGTTGCTTCCTTCGGGGAGCAACTCCGCCAGGAAGGCTCGGTGTTTCATCGAGTGTTCACTGCTCGGGAGTGGAACGCGGCACTGCGTTTTGCTCCCGAGCAGGGGGCCTCATCTGCCGGGCAGTCTCCTTCGGGGCCGCTTCAGGAATCCACTACTCATCTTCTGCCTGAGTCTTCCATGCCTGAACTGCCCACACGCGCCCTGCACTCCCTTGCCGCGCGTTGGGCAGCAAAAGAAGCCTTCATCAAGGCGTGGTCCTCGCTCTACTACGGCAGAGAGGACCCACTGGAGTCCAGCGACATTGATTGGGCCCAAATCGAGGTGGTATGCGACCGCTGGGGACGCCCCGCTTTCCGCTTCCACGGCCGGATCGCCTCCGAACTAGATAAGACGCAAGAAGAACTCAAGGCATCGCTTTCTTGGCTTCTTTCTCTCTCACACGACGGTAACTACGCGATTGCGTGGGTCAGCGTGAACCAGACTGATCTGCGCGAAGCAAAGGAATTCTCATGACTACACAACTGACTTCGCCCGCATCTGTGGGACGTTCCGCTGTTTTGGCCGATCACCTCGGTGCCGATTCTTTTGTGAAAGATGCACTGATGGTTCTTGCAGGAGCCTCCCTCGTGGGTGTGCTCGCACAGGTTTCGGTTCCGATGTGGCCCGTTCCGATCACCGGCCAAACCCTTGGGGTTCTTCTTGTCGGAGCAATTTTGGGTGCGCGCAGGGGTGCTTTGTCCCTGCTGTCCTACATGCTTCTTGGCTTGGCAGGAATGCCCTGGTTTTCCTCTGCGAGCGGCGGTCTTGCTGCCCTTGCTAAGCCTTCTTTCGGCTACATTTTGGGCTTCATTCCCGCAGCGTGGCTGATCGGTAAGCTCTCTGAGCGAGCATGGGATCGTCACTTCTGGCTCTCTCTTGCTGCCTTCGGCGGAGCAACCATGGTTCCCTTCATTGTTGGAATCCCCTATATGTGGGCGGTTCTGCGAATCGGCGGAGTGAGCATGTCTATCACTGAGGCTCTGAACGCAGGATTGACGCCCTTCATTATCGGCGGAATCATCAAGGCCGCCGCTGGCGCTGCGGTTGTTGGTGGCCTGTGGATGGCGTTGGTATCTGGGGACGACACCCGCAAAAAACCCCAAGTCCACACACACTTTTGTGACGATGGTGGTGGCCCGCGGTTTACACGCGCGGGCCACAACCTTATCGTTTGATCAGGATTGTCTTCCCGGATGTTCCTCTGGCAGGAGGTGATTACTCCTGGGCCGGCTTCCCATGCCTCGATGCACGAGTACGCACCACTACCCCAGCGGTTCCCGGAACGAAAGCGGCGGGTTTGCGGGGCAGAACGGGTGCGGGTGCGGGTGCTTCCTGCACTTCCGGCCTCG
>CAUTOM010000007.1:0-37997 GCA_963540435.1 uncultured Actinomyces sp. | reverse complement strand
GGCGACGTCTCCAACGCGACCACGCACATGCGCAAGATTCGCGACGAGATCCGCCACCTGACCTCCCTTCCCGAGGATGAACTCTACGTTGCCGCGAAGGAACTGCAGGCTCCCTACGAGCTGGTCGCCGAGGTCGCTCGTGAGGGACGCCTCCCCGTAGTTCTTTTTACCGCTGGTGGTATTGCAACTCCCGCGGACGCTGCAATGATGATGCAGCTCGGTGCAGAAGGCGTTTTCGTGGGCTCTGGAATCTTCAAGTCAGGTAATCCCGCGAAGCGTGCAGCCGCAATCGTCAAGGCGACAACCTTCTACGATGATCCCTCCGTGATCGCTGAGGTTTCCCGAGGCCTTGGTGAAGCAATGGTTGGTATCAACGTTGACGATCTTCCCGTCGACCATCGATTGGCTGAACGCGGATGGTGACGGTCGGCATCCTTGCCCTTCAGGGCGATGTCGCAGAACATGTGCGGGCGCTGGAAGAATCCGGCGCCCGCGCTGTCCTTGTGCGACGTCAAAGTGAACTAGACGGCGTCGACGGCCTCGTCATTCCTGGCGGGGAATCGACAACCATGTCGAATCTGCTTCTGTCTTTCGGGCTCTTCGATCCGCTATTCAAGAAAATTACGGATGGGATGCCCGTTTACGGGACCTGTGCGGGAATGATTATGCTCGCTACCCATATCCTTGACGGACGGGATGACCAGCGGTCCTTTGCCGCGATCGATATGGTTGTTCGCCGCAATGCTTTCGGGCGGCAGGTCGATTCTTACGAAGAAGATCTTGTCATCGATGGCATCGAAGGTGCGCCTTTCCCTGCGGTTTTCATCCGTGCTCCCTGGGTTGAGTCGGTAGGACAGGACGTCCAGGTCCTTGCCCGCGCGGGGAATTCGCCCGATGGTCCCATCGTTGCGGTCCGTAGCGGACACGCCATGGCAACCTCTTTCCATCCTGAGATTGGCTCAGACTGGCGATTCCATGACCTGTTCGTACGAATGATCCGCGGGGAAGCCTGAAGATGCGGGTGTTGGGTATTGACCCAGGTATTACGCGGTGTGGGCTTGGCGTTGTAGACGTCGATGCGACTCGGCGCGCCTCAATGGTCTTCGTCGGTGTCGCGCGTTCATCAACTGAGCTTGCTCAACATTTTCGATTGGCAAAAATTGCCGATGCGATTGATCGCGTCATTGGGCTCTACCATCCTGAGGTGGTTGCCATCGAGCAGGTTTTCGCGCAAGACAATCTGCGTTCTGTCTCGACAACGATGCAGGTCATGGGTGTAGCCCTTGCTGCGGTCGGGCGTGCGGGGCTGCCGATGGCGATCCATACTCCATCCGAAGTAAAAAGTGCCGTCACCGGAAACGGCAATGCTGACAAAGCGCAAGTCCAGCATATGGTTGCTCGTATTCTCGGGTTAGACAAGCCGCCCAAGCCTGCCGATGCAGCGGACTCCCTTGCTATAGCGATCTGCCATGCGTGGCGGGGGACTGGGCTGCTTGGGGCTCGATCGGATTCGACGGTCGCGGTTTCTTCGTCAGGAAAGCTCTCTGCACGCGGACAGCTGACTCCCGCACAAGAAATCTGGGCGCAAGCCCAAGCGGCTCAGCGCCGCACCGGCGCGGTCGATCCCAGGCGGCGGCGAAGCTAGGGTATCGTACGTATGTTCGGTTCCATCGATTTGAGGTGAAGTCATGATTTCCAGAGTTCTCGGCACAGTGGCGCAAGTCGGCGTCGACGATGTTGTCGTGGTCTACGGGGGACTTGGCTTTAAGGTCTTTGTTGTTCCGCCCTTGGCAAGTGAGTTACACAAGGGCGATGAGATTGAGCTCTACACTCACTTGATTGTTCGTGAAGACGCTTTAACGCTCTATGGTTTTCAGACCGAAGAAGAACGAAAAGTCTTTGAAATCCTCATGTCTGTGACCGGGATTGGGCCTCGAATTGGACTAGCCGCTCTGTCGGTTTTCAGCCCGAATGATCTGCGCCGAGCTGTCGCTGACCAAGACGCAGCAACGCTTGCGCGCATTCCGGGAGTTGGAAAGAAGGTTGCCTCGCGAATGCTCGTCGAGCTTGGCGACAAACTTGGCCTTCCCGCGCAGCTTCCCGAGGCCTCGGCGCCCTCAATCGGAGTGGTTGAAGCAGAAGTGAAGGCCGCTCTCATTGGGCTTGGATGGAATGAAGCAAAGGCGGAGAGCGTACTGTCCGAACTCGGTGGAAATGGGCTTAACGCTTCCGATCTTTTGCGGGCTGCACTCATGAAGCTGGGAGGCGCTAATGGCCGATGAATTTGAGCCTTCGATCAACATTGTTGCTCCGGATGCTGGGGAACTTGAAAGGGCTGCCGAGGCTGCGCTTCGCCCCAAGCGCCTGAGTGAATTTGTGGGTCAAAGTGTTGTGCGTAATCAGCTTCAACTGGTGCTGGATGCTGCTCGGGCACGAGGCGCGAGCGCTGATCATGTGCTCCTTGCTGGTCCTCCCGGGCTCGGAAAGACGACCCTGGCCATGATTATTGCTGCAGAGATGGGAACGTCACTGCGCCTAACTTCTGGTCCCGCTATCCAGCATGCCGGTGATCTTGCTGCGATTTTGTCCGGCCTTCAAGAAGGCGATGTCCTCTTTATTGATGAAATCCATCGCCTTGCCCGCACAGCTGAGGAAATGCTCTACCTGGCGATGGAAGACTTCCGTGTTGACGTGGTCGTCGGAAAAGGACCTGGGGCTACCTCAATTCCGTTGACTCTTCCTCCTTTCACTGTCGTCGGAGCGACGACGCGTTCGGGGCTTTTACCGGCTCCTTTACGCGATCGTTTCGGTTTTACGGCGCATCTGGAGTTTTATTCAACTGAAGACCTCGAGATGGTCGTGAAGCGTTCTGCTGATCTTCTCGCTACGCCCATCGATGCGCAGGCTGCCCATGAAATTGCCTCTCGTTCTCGAGGGACTCCTCGTATCGCAAATCGCCTGCTGCGGCGAGTTGTCGATTTTGCGCAGGTGCGTGGAAATGGCCAACTCACTCTTGAGGCCGCTCGGGGAGCGCTTGAGCTTTTCGAAGTTGATGCCTTTGGTTTGGACCGACTTGACCGCGCCGTTTTGGATGCGATGTGCCGTCGTTTTGCCGGGGGACCGGTGGGACTGACAACTTTGGCCGTCACGGTTGGAGAAGAGGCAGAAACTGTCGAGACCGTTGCGGAGCCATATTTGGTGCGTGAAGGCTTTATCCTGCGGACGACACGCGGGCGTATGGCGACGGCGAAGGCTTGGAAACACTTAGGGCTTACTCCGCCGCCTGAATCGACGCTTTTTGAGTGATTTTTGTGAACCCGGACGGTATGTCACCGAAAACCATGCGTAGCTATTAGACTGTATGCGGATAGTTATCGTGCGTATCTGCCCCTAGAAGAAAGACACATCGTGGATTATAAATTCCTGCTCTTCCTCGCCATCGCAATTGTCGCCATGGTTGTGATGAATTCTCGTGCTCGTAAGCGCATGATGGAGCAAGAAAAAGAAGCAGAACGACGTCGCAACGAAATGATGGTTCCGGGCGCGTGGGTCCGCATGCGCTGCGGATTCTGGGGACGCTTTGTTGATAAAGACGGCGAGATCGTCATTCTTGAAACTCCCGGCGGCTCAGAGACCTACTGGGACCAGCGCGCAGTTCTTGAAGTTGCTGAAGAACTTCCTTTCCAAGGTAGCGAGTCTGACAACCAGGACGATACACAAGAAGAGCCGGAAGAAGAACCCATCCTCGGCTTGGATTCGCAGGAAAACCCCACCGACACGAAGTAATCCCCTAAGGGACCCAAAGGCAGCCCATCGTGAAAACTCAAAAGCGTCATCCATGGCGCGCACTCTTTACTCTCATCTTTATTTTTGTTCTCGGGACAGCCTCGCTTGTCGTCGGAAAACTGACGAACAAGGGCGCTTCCTACACCCCATCCTTGGCTTTGGACCTGCAAGGTGGAACGCAGCTTATTTTGACCCCAGTTTCGACGGGGCAGGGTGACCGAGAGGTTACTGAAAGCGATATCACCGAGGCGATCAACATTATTCGTCAGCGTATCGACGCGTCCGGTGTGTCTGAGTCTGAAATCTCTTCTCTGGGTTCGAGCAATATTTCCGTGTCGATCCCCGGTACTCCTTCCCAGGAGACCCTGGACCTGATTCGTTCGTCTTCGCAGATGAACTTCCGTCCGGTTCTGGCGATGCTCCCCGCAGTCACGCAGTCCCAGGGAACACCTTCGCCTTCTGCGAGCCAGGAAGCGGAAGTGACGAATCCTCAGAACAGTGAGTCTCCTTCCCCCTCAGAGTCTGCGTCGGCGTCAGAGAGCGCTTCTCCTTCGGAGAGCGCATCGCCTTCATCGTCTGCAAGCCCGAGCTTGGTCAGTAGCGCACTGAGTGAAGAGCGCGCTAAGGAGCTTGCCGATATCAATAAAGACGGCGTTCTTTCTGATACACCCAGCGAGAATCCGGAGAGTAACTCGGATCTAAAGTGGGCCACGGAGCAGGCTCGCTATGATCTTTTCACTTTGGACTGCACCACTGCTCGTGGTGGACGCACCGAAGCTCCCGCAGATAAGCCCTACGCTGCCTGTGACGCGGATGGGAAGATTAAGTACCTGCTTGGTCCGGTTGACGTTTCGGGTGCCAATCTTGCCGATGCGAGCGCCGGAATGGGTGTGAACCAACAGGGGCACACGACTGGCGAATGGATCGTTAACCTCACGTTCAACGACGAAGGTACGAAGCAATTTGCGGAGGCGTCAAAGCGTCTCTACGACCTCAGCCAAGATACTGAGGGCGGAACGAACTACGGAAAGCCTGATCGTAACCACTTTGCAGTGGTACTTGATGGACAGGTGATCACCGCTCCGTCGATGAATGCCGTCATCACAGACGGCAAGGCCCAGATCTCAGGTAACTTCACCGCGAAGACTGCTTCAGCCTTGGCGAACCAGTTGCGCTTCGGCTCTTTGCCCTTGAACTTCGAAGTTCAATCGGAACAGCAAATTTCTGCGACGCTCGGCTCTGAGCATCTTGAGAAGGGTCTGTGGGCCGGCCTTATCGGTTTGCTCCTCGTCGTCCTCTACATGATTTGGCAATACCGTGGCCTTGCGGTTATTTCAGCCGGTTCGCTACTTGTTGCAGGATGCTTGACCTATCTGGTCATCACGGTTCTTTCATGGGCAGTTGGATATCGATTGTCACTTGCTGGAATTGCAGGTTTGATCGTTTCTGTTGGTGTTACAGCGGACTCCTTCATCGTGTACTTCGAACGTATCCGAGACGAAGTCCGTGATGGACGTCCGCTCAGCGCCGCCGTCGATGAAGGTTGGGATCGTGCAAAGCGAACCATTTTGGTCTCCGATGCGGTCAACCTTGTTGCAGCGATTGTTCTCTACGTGCTCGCTGTCGGTGGTGTTCAAGGCTTCGCTTTCACCTTGGGCGTGACAACGGTCGTCGACTTGATCGTGATCTTCCTCTTCACACACCCCATGATGGAGCTTCTCATTCGTACCGAGTTCTTCGGTGGAGGCCACAAGCTCTCGGGTCTTGATCCTGAGCACTTGGGTGCGCGTTCGGCAATTACTTATGCCGGCCGAGGCCGCGTGGTTGTTTCCGCGCAGGGCTCTGAATCTGAGCAACTGGGCGCAGACGGTGAAGTCATGTCACTTGCCGAGCGCAAACGCGCTGCTCGTTTGGCGGAGCAAGAAAAAGCGGAGGCAAGTGCCACACCTGAGGTTTCGGACAAGCAGGAGGGAGAAGACCAATGATGAGTTACGCGCAGTGGGGCAATGCCCTGTACTCGGGTGAGAAGTCCTATGCGATCGTTCCGAAGCGTCGTATCTTTGTCCGAGCTGCTTATGCCGTTATTGCTGTGTGCATCGTGTTGATTGCCATCCTTGGCCTCAACCGTTCATTCGAATTTACCGGCGGTTCGCAATTTACACTGACCGGCCTGACCAACACCTCACAACAGCCGGCTTACGATGCGATCCAGAAGGCCAACTTGGCCTCTGAAGTTCGCGTTTCCTCGGTGGGCGTCGACGGTATCCGTGTCCAGACGGAATCCTTGGACTCCCAAAAGACTCTTGCGGTCCGCGAGGCTTTGGCTCAGGCCTACAGTGTCAACGCCAGTGATGTGCAATCCGCCTCGATTGGCCCTTCTTGGGGGCGCGACGTCACTGCGAAGGCAGCTCAATCACTCATTATCTTCCTGACTCTTGTTGCCGTTTTGATGACGGTTTACTTCCGGTCATGGACTATGTCGGTTGCCGCAATTTTTGCGCTTTTCCACGATATTGCAATGACTATCGGCTTCTTCGCGGTTACCCGCGTCGAGGTTTCGCCGGCAACGGTCATCGGCTTCCTGACAATTTTGGGATACTCGCTCTACGACACCGTTGTGGTTTTCGATAAGGTTCGTGAGCTCACCAAGGGAATCAACGATCAGAATCGCTACACCTATGGTGACATGGTGAACTTGGCTGTGAACCAGACTATGGTTCGATCGCTGAACACCTCCATCGTTGCCTTGCTCCCGGTGGGATCCATTTTGATTATCGGATCTTTGCTTTTGGGGGCGGGAACGCTGACTGATATTTCGCTTGCCCTGTTTGTCGGAATGATCGTCGGTACCTACTCGTCGATCTTTATCGCTTCGCCTTTGCTGGTCATGCTTGAAGAACGCCGTGCCTCTACAAAGGAGCACAATGAAATTGTTGCCCGTCGACGTGAACGCGACGGCAGCAGCAGCGACCATGTTCGCGTCGCGCCGGTCCAGCCCGGTCGACGCCTCGCAAATGATGCCCAACCCAAGAGGAAGAAGGCCCGACGATGAGCGCTGAGCTCGGCACAGTTGTCAGTGATTTGGTCTTGAGCCACCTGCGAGAGGTTCAAGACTTTCCCGAGGAAGGTGTGCTGTTCCGTGACATTACACCGCTGCTTGCAGATGGAGAAGCCTTTGCGAAGCTCATTGAGCTTCTTGCTGACCACTACCGTGGTCGTATTGATGCAGTCGCAGGCTTAGAATCACGAGGCTTCATCCTCGCTGCGCCGCTGGCAACCGCGCTTGGCATTGGGATGATTACCGTCCGAAAGGGAGGAAAGCTTCCCGGTCCGGTGATTGGTATCGACTACGACCTCGAATACGGAAGCGCACGTATGGAGCTCAATCCGGGTCTCGTTCGTGAAGGTGCACGCGTTCTTGTCGTCGACGATGTGTTGGCAACGGGCGGAACCGCAGCGGCATCCGTGAAACTGATCGAGCAGTGTGGTGCGAAGGTTGAAGCCGTCGCTATTTTGCTTGAGCTTGAGGCTTTGAAGGGACGCACAAAGCTGGAGCCTCACGTGAAGGTTGAAACTGCTGTCGTTTTCTAATTCAGGCCTTACATTCCTGCAGATCACTTGTATCATTGAGGAATGAGTGAGCAAAAAGACGACGTGACCCGGCCGCCTGCGGCCGGGTCACGTGTGCGTTCAGGACTTGTATGGTTCGGTGCTCGTTCAAAGACGACGATACCCGAGATTGAGCCCCTGATTCGTGCCTTACGTGCAAATCACCCGAAAGCCGATATTTCACTGATCGAGCGAGCGTATCGTACGGCAGAGAAGGCCCATCGCGGTCAAATGCGTAAGAGCGGGGAACCCTACATTACGCACCCGGTCGCCGTTGCCACGATTTTGGCTGAGGTCGGTATGACCTCGCCAACGCTTGCAGCCGCTCTCCTACACGACACCGTTGAAGACACCGACTACAGCCTGGAACAACTCACCGCAGATTTCGGTCCCGCAATCGCACAGCTTGTCGATGGCGTGACGAAGCTCGACAAAATCCGTTACGGAGCAAACGCCCAGTCGGAGACGCTGCGCAAAATGATTATTGCGATGAGTCGTGACATTCGTGTTTTACTCATCAAACTTGCTGATCGCCTCCACAATGCGCGCACGTGGCGTTTCGTACCCGTCGAATCTGCGAAGAAGAAGGCGCGCGAGACGCTAGAGATATACGCTCCGCTGGCACACCGCCTCGGAATGAACATGATCAAGTGGGAGCTTGAAGAGCGTTCCTTCAAAGTCCTCTATCCCGAAATCTACGAGGAAATCGATCATCTTGTTGCCGAACGTGCTCCTGAGCGAGACGTCTATCTCCGCGAAGTGATCACGCAGATTGAAGAGGATCTACGCAGATCCGGAACTCAGGGCACCGTGAGCGGGCGACCTAAAAACCACTATTCGATCTATCAAAAGATGATCGTCCGTAATAAAGCCTTTGATGAGATTTTTGATCTTGTCGCCGTGCGCGTGCTTGTCGAGACAGTTCGCGACTGCTATGCGGTTTTGGGAGCGCTCCACGGTCGGTGGAACCCTATTCCCGGGCGTTTCAAAGACTATATCGCAATGCCGAAGTTCAACTTCTATCAGTCGTTGCATACGACGGTGATTGGTCCCGGTGGGCGTCCGGTCGAGATTCAGATCCGCACCTACGAAATGCATGAGCACGCCGAGCATGGCGTCGCCGCACACTGGAAGTACAAGCAGAATCCGAACGCGAATTCGCTTGAGTCGGATCGAATGAGTGCTGATGAGCAGATGAACTGGCTTCGTGCACTCGTCGATATGGAACGGGAAACCGGTGATCCCGAAGAATTCTTGGATTCTCTTCGCTACGAGATTTCTGGTGAAGAGGTTTATGTCTTTACTCCCAAGGGCGAAGTCGTTGTCCTTCCGCGAGGGGCAACACCGGTTGATTTCGCCTACACCGTGCACACTGAAGTCGGCCACCACACGGTCGGCGCGAAGGTCAATGGACGCCTCGTGCCTCTTGACACGCGACTTGAATCGGGCCAGACCGTCGAAGTAGTCACTTCAAAATCAGATAAGGCGGGTCCCTCGCGAGATTGGTTGGCCTTTGTTGCATCGCCGCGTGCACGCTCAAAGATCAAGGGCTGGTTCTCGCGTGAGCGTAAGGAAGAGGCCGTCGAGGCGGGCAAGGAACATATTGCGCGTGCTATGCGTAAGCAGAACTTGCCCCTGCAACGTTTGATGAGTCATGATTCGTTGCTCTCTGTTGCTACGTCTTTGGGATATCCCGATATTTCTGGACTCTATGCAGCGGTTGGTGACGGTCATATTTCCGCGCAGAGCACCGTCACGAAGCTTGTTGAAAACCTTGGTGGGGGAGACGGGACAGAGGAAACTCTCTCCGAGGCGATTACCCCCGGAAGCCATCGTTCGACAATTGGCGAATATAGTGCGAAAGGACAGGGCGTTTCGGTCGCTGGCATGAATGCCAATGACGTTTGGGTCAAGCTTGCACGGTGCTGCACGCCTGTACCGGGCGACAAGATTGTCGGCTTCATTACCCGCGGCCAGGGCGTGTCAGTTCATCAGAGCTCGTGCCCCAATGCGATCCGTCTCCAGGGGCTACATCCGGAGCGCTTCGTGGAAGTGTCGTGGAGCGGCGAACACTCACATGCCCAGTATCTCGTTCAGATTCAGACGAAAGCCTTGGACAGGCCAGGACTCTTGGCAGATATGACGAAGGTGATGACCGATTATCGCGTGAACATTCTTTCGGCATCGACGGTGTCGACGCGAGATCAAGTCGCGACGGCGCGTTTCAGCTTTGAATTGGCAGAGATCAGTCACCTCAATGCCGTGCTATCTGCTTTACGTCGGGTTGACGGGGTTTTCGAAGCGGTGCGAGTATCGACATCTGCGGCACAGTAGCCGCGTATCGCTTCGTGGAATCCTAGTGAAACGTCACACCTTTTTTTATGAGTTTGGCGGCTGTTTCATTTAGGATGGATGCGTACCGTTGAAGGTATGCCTGTGTGGAGCCCCCACGCACCGCGTCGGATGGGAAACTGTCCCAACCTCTAAGGAATATCGTGACCACTTCGCCTGAACCGCAGGCCAATGAGCCTGAAGTTGCCGCTGCACGTACTGTCGAACAACCAGGAACCCCGGAAATGTCGACCGATTTTGGTCGGATTGACTCGCAGGGAAATGTGTGGGTCAAGGACGGCGAAGAAGAGCGCATGATTGGCTCTTTCCCCGAAGGCCTGCCCGCAGATCCCTTTGCTCTGTATACGCGTCGTTATGCGGATCTTGAAGCTACGATCAAGCTTTTCGAAGATCGACTGGCTTCACTTGGTCCCAAGGAAATCGACCAGACTTTGGCAACCCTCAAGGAGGCTGTTGCCCTCCCTAACGCAATCGGTGATTTACCCGCATTGCGCGCACGCGTAAACGCTGTTGAAGAACGCGCCCAAGCACGTAAGGAAGAGGCGAAGGAAGAGCGTCGCCTCGCAAAGGAACAGGCGCTTGCCGAACGTACCTCGCTGGTTGAGCGCGCTGAAGCGATTTTGGCCAAGGAATCTTCGAAGATTCATTGGAAGCAATCAGGTCAGCTGCTTCGCGATCTCCTCGAAGAATGGAAGCAGATGCAGCGCAGGGGTCCGCGCCTCGATAAGAGCATTGAGGACGAACTGTGGAAGCGTTTCTCGGCAACCCGTACGCAGTTTGACCGCCGTCGCCGTCAGTACTTCTCTGAACTTGATGAGCGTCAGGGGCAAGCAAAGCGCGTGAAGGAAGAGATTATTGCTCGTGCCGAGGCGCTGAAGGATTCCACCAACTGGGGCGAAACTTCTGCCGCCTTCCGTGATCTGATGGAACAGTGGAAGCGCGCACCGCGAGCATCCCGTCGTGAGGACGATGCACTGTGGGCGCGATTCCGCTCCGCACAGCAAGCCTTCTTTGATGCTCGTCACCGTAATGACCTTGCGGTCGATTCCGAGTACCAGGCGAACTTGAGTGCAAAGGAAGAGCTTCTCAAGGAAGCGGAAGCGCTGCTTCCCATCACGAACCACGAGGAAGCCAAGGCTGCGCTTCGCTCGATTCAGGATCGTTGGGCAGAGATCGGTCGTGTTCCTTCTGAGCACTTCCGAAAGATCGAGTCGCGACTGCGTGCCGTTGAAGATGCTTTGCGTCAGGCGGAAGAAGCTGAGTGGCGTCGAACGAACCCCGAAACTCGTGCGCGTGCAACGGGAATGCTTGGACAGCTTGAAGAGCAACTTGAGCAGTTGCGTGAAGACCTCGAGGCCGCAAAGGCTGAAGGGGACGACGCTCGCGTTCGTGAGTTGACGCAGGCCTTGGAAACCAAGAAGGCATGGTTCGATCAGATTTCCTCGACGCTCTCGTGAGCCACGGAATTCGGATCCATGTGATCCCAACACCCTTCTATGGCGCGAATTGCTACGTCATTTCGCCCAGAAGTGAAGGTAACGAACCGGTTCAGTCTCTCGTTGTCGACCCTTCTTTTGGCGCTCGCGAAAAGATTCGAGAAGCACTGGAAGAAGACAACGCCTACGTGGGTGCGGTATTGGCGACACACGGGCATGCTGATCATGTCTGGGATTGTGCAGAGATCGCCTCGTGGGCACCAGCTGGTCCCGCTCCGGTGTGGATTCCCGGTCCCGACGTGTACCGCTTGGATGACCCGGCCTCGTACGTGAGTCTTCCGCTTCCTGAGGAAGTGAATGTGTCGTGGGTGAAGCCTGCGCTCATTAAGGAATGCCCAGTCGATACTCTCGAGTACGTTCGCGGTGTTTACTTGCGTATGGTTCCCGCCCCCGGGCACACCGAAGGTTCAGCGCTCTTTTTGAGCGCATCGGAACTTACGGTGTTCTGGGACGGTACTCGCGCGCTCGATACCGAGGTCGTTGTTCCGTGGGCGCTCAGTGGTGACGTCATTTTCGCGGGCTCTGTTGGCAGAACCGACATGCCTGGCGGTGACGAGACCCAGATGCGTCACTCCTTGCGTACTCTCGCCAATGTGATCGATCCGCAGACGATTCTCTTCCCGGGGCACTCGGTTGCAACGACCATGGGAGATGAGCTGGAGACGAATACCTACATTAGGCGCGCTCGGAGCATCGGTTAGTTACTTGCGCCGACATGTCAGCCGGCGCGTGAAAGAATAGGACTCATGGCACGTACTTCACTTTCAGGTTTCCCCGAGTGGCTCCCGCAGGGGCGCATCGTTGAGCAGGCGATTTTGGACCACATTCGTTCGGTTTTCGAGCTTCACGGATTTGCGGGAATCGAAACTCGAGCCGTCGAGACTCTTGACCAGCTTCAATCCAAGGGTGAAACCTCGAAAGAAATCTACGTTCTGGACCGTCTTCAAGCCCAGAAAGAAGAAGGCGGGCGTTCCTCAAAGGAACGCCAGATGGGCCTTCACTTTGACCTGACTGTTCCTTTTGCGCGTTACGTGATCGAGAACGCCAACGACCTCGATTTTCCGTTTAAGCGTTATCAGATCCAAAAGGTCTGGCGCGGTGAACGCCCGCAGGACGGTCGCTTCCGTGAGTTCACTCAGGCAGATATTGATGTTGTTGGTCTGGGTGAGCTTCCCTTCCATTATGAAGTGGATCTGCCCTTGGTGATGGCTGAGGCTTTGATGTCTTTGCCGATTCCCCCCGTTCACGTCTTGGTCAATAACCGCAAGGTTGTCCAAGGGATTTGTGAGGGTCTGGGTGTCGATGACGTTGAGTCTGCACTACGCGGCCTCGATAAGCTTGACAAAATTGGGCCTGAAGGCGTGGCTGAGGAACTTGCCGAGGCCGGGCTTGAGCAGGCGCAAATCGACGTGCTCTTGCGTATGGCGCAGATCCGTACCGAGGATTCACAGCATCTGCGCTCGGAGGTCAACGCGCTTGGCGTATCGAGTGAAACACTCACTCAGGGCTTGGATGAACTGTGCGCACTGGTTGAGCAAGCCGGGGCGGCTATGCCCGGCGTTGTTCTGGCTGACCTGAAGATCGCACGTGGACTGGATTACTACACGGGTTCCGTTTACGAAAGTGAAATTGTCGGTCATGAGGACCTGGGGTCGATCTGTTCCGGCGGTCGTTACGATTCTCTTGCCAAGGACGGAAAACGAAGCTATCCCGGTGTTGGCCTCTCTATCGGTGTTTCTCGCTTGGTTTCGCGGATCCTTTCACAGGACATGGTGGCAGCTTCGCGCAAGGTGCCTACCTGCGTTGTTATCGCAGTTGCAGACGAGGAACAGCGCCAACACTGCAACGCTCTTGCGACGATCTTGCGCAAGCGCGGGATTCCCACCGATGTTGCCCCCAGTGCGGCGAAGTTCGGCAAACAAATTAAGTTTGCTGACAAGCGCGGGATTCCCTTCGTATGGTTCCCAGGAAGTGAAGGCGAAGCAGATACCGTCAAGGACATTCGTTCAGGTGAGCAGGTGCAAGCCGACATCTACAGTTGGCAGCCTCCCGCACAAGACCTTCATCCCTCGGTCGTTCCTACGCAAGACTTGAACGACTAAGCTTCAGGTGCCTTCGGTGTGCGATCTCACCGGAGGCACTACTGTCTTCACGCCCGAGTAACTGATAGCCTTGCAAGGCAACGAGGCGCAACCCAATGGTGGTCGAGTGCGTCTCGGCGGTGAAAACGGTGTAGGGTCGCGCGTCATCCGTGAAGTCGACCCAGAGCGACGCTTAATTGAAGGAAACTTGTGTCCACTGCGCCCGAAAACCCCACTGAAACGACCTTTGCTGATCTCGGCCTCCCCGATGATCTTCTCGCAGCAATTACCCAAATGGGGTACGAAGTTCCCACTCCGATCCAAGCGGAGGCAATTCCTGCACTTCTTGAGCTACACGATGTCGTTGGAATCGCTCAGACCGGTACCGGAAAGACGGCCGCGTTCGGCTTACCTCTTCTTGCCCTGATCGATTCGGATGAACGCCATGTGCAGGCACTTGTTCTCGCTCCCACGCGTGAACTGGCGATGCAATCCGCACAGGCAATCTCGGACTTTGCTTCTCGAAGCCGCGATATTGATGTTGTCCCGGTCTACGGTGGTTCCGCCTACGGACCGCAGATTGGCGCGCTCAAGCGCGGAGCCCAGGTTGTTGTGGGAACACCGGGGCGTGTTATTGATCTGATCGAAAAGGGCGCCCTGGATCTGAGCCATGTTTCGATGCTTGTCCTTGATGAAGCTGATGAGATGCTTCGTATGGGATTTGCGGAAGACGTTGAAACCATTACGTCTTCGGTTCCTTCCGATCGCCTCACTGCGCTTTTTTCTGCGACTATGCCTGCCGCAATCGAAAAGATCGCCCAGACGCATCTGAAAGATCCCCTCAAGATCGCAGTATCTGAAGAGTCATCGACCGTTGATACTATCCATCAGACCTATGCGGTGGTTCCCTACAAGCATAAGATCGGCGCTTTGTCGCGCGTTTTAGCAACGCGTGCGCAGCACCAGAGCACAGAAGAATCCGATGCAGCGATCGTTTTTGTCCGCACGCGCCTCGACGTCGAAGAAATTTCACTCGAATTGAATTCTCGAGGATTTAAAGCGGCAGGTATTTCCGGTGACGTGGCGCAAACCGAGCGTGAGCGCATGGTCGAGCGCTTAAAGAACGGTTCTTTGGACGTTTTGGTCGCGACCGATGTTGCTGCACGTGGCCTCGATGTCGAACGCATTGGTTTGGTCGTGAACTTCGATGTGCCTCGCGAAGCGGAAGCTTACGTTCACCGCATCGGGCGAACGGGGCGTGCAGGACGTCAAGGGCGATCACTCACCTTCTTTACGCCTCGCGAGCACGCTCGTCTTCGCAAGATTGAAAAACTCACTGGAACTCAGATGGAAGAAGTCGAGATTCCTTCTCCCGCTGCGGTTTCCCAGTTCCGAGCCAGCCGGATTCTTGATTCGATCGGCGAGCGAATCGAAAAGGGCCGTCTGGATCTATACCGCACGCTTCTTGACGAAATTCACGATACAACGTCGCTTGAGATCGAAGATATCGCCGCCGCGCTCTTGGCCAACGCCGTTGGTGATGAAGGCCCGAGTGCACGAATTGCTGAAGACCGGCGAGGAAACGGCAAAATTCGCCGCGAAGAAGAACTCGATGAGTCCGGTGAATTTGCTCGAGCGAGCTTTGAAGGCGGCCGTGATCGTGAGCGTCCGCTTAAGGGGCGTAAGACTTCGACAACGCCTCGTCATACGGTGGGAACCGGTACTCGCTACCGCATTGAGGTCGGTAAGAAGGACCGCGTCAAGCCCGGTGCCATCGTCGGTGCAATCACCGGTGAGGGCGGCATCTCAGGTGCGGATATCGGCCATATCGATATCTACCCGACTTTCTCTTTGGTTGAGATCCATACGGATCTTAGTGCAGATTCCATGATGCGTATTTCCAAGGCCCATGTTTCTGGACGTGCCTTGCGAATCCGTGTCGATGAGGGGCCCGACGGTAAAGCACACGCAGCTAAGAAGAGTCCGATTGCACGTAAGGAATCCCGTGAGGGTAGCCACCGCCTCGACCGGGGACGCGGGCGTCATCTTCTCCACTCGGAGGAAGGTCGCTTTGAAGATCGCCGAGGCGAGCGTCGCTTTGGAGATCGCGAACGTTCGACGCGCGGTGGTCGCTTCGCGCAGCCGCAGCGCAAGGCGGCCTCGAAGAAGGTAGCTAAGCGTCGCTTCGGTCGTTGAGGCGCGGGCGAACTTACACGGACGCGCGGGGGAGGAGGTCTTCCTCGCGCGTTCGCATCGCTGCGAAGACTCCCACAACAGCGATCGAGAGCGCGATGAAGGTTGCGGGGAAATAAGCAATGGGACCCGTGAACCCGATAGCGCTCCACAGAGCCAACGCAAGAGAAACGAAAGCGAGCTCGACGGCTGCGCCAGCTGAATCGGCAACCTGAAGCCACGAGGATGCTCGTCCGTGCATTGAAGGATCGGTTGAACCCAAGGTGAAGTCAGAGATCGTTGAGTGCGTGAAACCAACTCCGATACCGGACAAAAGCCAGGCAATGAAGACAGGCCATTTCGGCAGGGATGGGTTGAGGAGCATCGACAGGGGAGCAAGACCGATCACGATCATGCAGGAACCAATTTTTGGAAGCAGAAGGCGCACACGTCGATTCTTAAACTGTGACTGAATGAAAGCTCCGCTCGCCCATGAAAGCGTCGCGATAGTGACGGCAAGTGAAGCCGTATTCGCACTCCACCCGTGGATGCGCTGGAGTAGAAGAGGCATGACGACTTCCGCACCAGTCACTGCTCCCATCATGAGTAGACGCGTCATGACAAGAGCGGGGATTCCGCGCTTGAATCTGAAGGTTCCCTTTGGAAGCAGGCGAGGCAAGGTAAGGATTGAGAGTACGAAGCCGAGGGCTCCAACCGCTGACATTGCCCACACCGAGTGAAAAGTTCCCGAGATCTGCAAGAGGAAGACACCCAAACCTGAGCCCAATGCCAAGCGAAGGAAACGCGCAGAGGGCAGACGCCCATGAGGCGTACTTACCAGTCCCTTGAGAACCGAGTGCAGGGGGATGGCTCCAAAAATTGCGAGGAAGGGTGCGACTCCAAAAACAATTCGCCACCCCCAATAGGTCGCGACGAATCCGGCAAGCGCGGGACCGACGAGGGCTGGGAAAACCCACGATAGTGAGAATGCTGCAAAGTAACGCGGACGGTGCAGGGGAGTGGCTATTGCTCCGACAAGGACGTAGAGGGGGACGATGATAAAACCGCCCCCGAGGCCCTGGACGAGACGGCCAAGAACGAAGACTGCGATATGCGGGGCGAAGGCACTGATGAGTAATCCAGCGCAGAAAAGTATGAGTCCCCATGCAAATACTCTTTTGACGCCGATTGCATCGCTGAGTCCACCGGCAAGAACGTTGGCAATGAGGTTCGTGATGAGCGCGGTTCCCGAGGCAACTGCAAACCAAGAGTCTGCATGGAAAGATGCAACGACGTTCGGCATGATCGTCGTTGTTGCAAGCGATTCAAAAGCGGAAAGCGTGATCAAAATGACGGAGGAGAGCATGAGCCCTTTTTCGGCACTCGACCACGCCTGAGAATCGGAGCGTGAACCCATAGCAACACACGTTACACACTTTCAAGGGGTACTTCTACAATACTTGCCTGATCAACTACGTGTGGATGCATGTATTTTCCCGGCTCGTCGCAGTGAAAGGAGTATGATGTCCGTGCCGCCGCTCGTCTCGCGGATGGTACCAACGAAAGGAAAAACAGTGCTTCGCACTCACAATATTGGAACGCTTGGCCTCGACCTTGTCGGCCAAACTGTCACCCTGACCGGATGGGTCGATCGACGCCGCGACCACGGCGGTGTCGCATTCATTGATCTTCGTGATGCCTCTGGAATTGCGCAGGTGGTCGTTCGCGACGAACGCGTTGCCCACGAATTGCGCAGCGAGTTCGTTTTAAAAGTGACCGGAGAGGTCTGCGCTCGCCCCGAAGGCAATGAAAACCCGAATCTTGCTACGGGCGCCATCGAAGTGATGGGCGATGACATCGAGATTCTCAATACCTCGGCACCTCTTCCTTTCCAGGTTTCTTCCAACGCTGAAGATTCAGGCAATGTTGGTGAAGAAACTCGTCTGAAGTACCGCTACCTTGATCTTCGCCGTGAACCCGAGCAGTACGCTCTGCGCCTGCGTTCAAAGGTTTCGCGCGCTGCTCGCGATACTCTCTACGCTCACGATTTCGTCGAAATTGAAACGCCGACGCTGACACGTTCCACCCCTGAAGGTGCACGTGACTTCATTGTTCCTGCACGTCTGTCACCCGGCTCTTGGTACGCACTTCCGCAGTCTCCTCAGCTTTTTAAGCAAATGCTGATGGTTGCCGGAATGGAACGCTACTTCCAGATCGCGCGTTGCTACCGTGATGAAGACTTCCGTGCGGATCGTCAGCCGGAGTTCACCCAGCTCGATATCGAGATGAGCTTCGTCGATCAGGACGACGTGATCGCAGTTGCCGAAGAGATCATGAAGAATGTTTGGGCGCTCATTGGCTATGACCTCCAGACTCCGATTCCTCGCATGACTTTCAAGGATGCGATGGAGAAGTATGGTTCGGATAAGCCCGACCTGCGTTTCGGTCTCCAATTGGTCGAACTGACTGAGTACTTCAAAGACACAACCTTCCGCGTCTTCCAAGCACCCTACGTCGGAGCGGTTGTCATGCCTGGTGGTGGCTCTCAGCCTCGCCGTACCTTCGACAAGTGGCAGGAATGGGCCAAGGCACGTGGCGCCAAGGGTCTGGCTTACGTCACGATCGACGAGGAAGGAAACTTGGGCGGTCCGGTTGCAAAGAACATTACCGAAGCTGAGCGCGCTGGCCTCGCCGAGGCCACTGGCGCCAAGCCCGGTGACTGCATTTTCTTCGCCGCTGGCAAGCCCACCGCCTCGCGCGAGCTGCTTGGCGCTGCCCGCCTCGAGATCGGTAAGCGCTGCAACCTGATCGATCCCGATGCGTGGGCGTTCACTTGGGTTGTCGACGCGCCTCTCTTCAAGCCGACCGGAGATGCCGAGGCCGAGGGTGACGTTGCGCTTGGACACAGCGCATGGACGGCAGTCCACCACGCCTTCACTTCGCCGAAGCCAGAATGGCTCGACACCTTTGACCAAGATCCTGGAAACGCACTGGCTTACGCTTACGACATTGTCTGCAACGGCAATGAGATCGGTGGCGGCTCGATCCGTATTCACCGTCGCGATATCCAAAACCGCGTCTTCAAGGTCATGGGAATTGGAGAGGAAGAAGCACAAACACAGTTTGGGTTCCTCCTCGATGCCTTCAAGTTTGGTGCTCCGCCGCACGGTGGCATCGCTTTTGGATGGGACCGCATCGTGTCCTTGCTGACTAAATCCGAATCGATTCGTGACGTGATTGCCTTCCCTAAGTCGGGAGGCGGCTACGATCCGCTGACCGATGCTCCTGCGCCCATTACTCCTGCACAGCGCAAGGAAGCTGGCGTTGATGCTAAGCCGAAGAAACGAGGCGAAGAAGAGACTTCGGTGTCCAGCGATAAGTAGGACGTCTCAGGGAGTTTTCTCTGCATGATTTTGGGGTGGATGATGCGCATCATCCACCCCAAAACTCTTGTGAATGCGAATAGGCACAAGGGCTGAGAAGGGATTAGGCTAGTGCTTCAGCAGGACTCGATGCCGATTCCCAGGAGTGATACGAGATGACTATTCTTCCCCCGCATCTTTTGCCTTCCGCTGTAGTGGCACCACCTTCTGGGCAGGTGGTGAGCGGGACGTGCTGGAGAATTCAGGTCCTCTCAGACATGGTGATTCGTCTTGAATGGGATCCGCAGGGAAACTTTGTCGATGGGCCAACACAAATGATGGCGTGGCGCAAGTGGCTATCTGTGAATGATCTACGTATCGATCATGACGAATTCGGTGGCGTAGTTATTGAGACTGCACACATGTCCTTCCACTATGACGGCAAGGAACCCAGCTCCAATGGATTGTGGGCTCAAGTAAGGGAAGAAGATAGCTGGGGCGGAACCTGGCGCTGGGGGACTGACGCAGAATTTCCCTGGATTCAAGGGCGAAACCTGCGTGGGACAACCAGAACACTGGACACGGTCGATGGACGCTGTGAACTGGATAAGGGTGTCGTTGATGGCCGCGGCATCACCTCGTTAATTGATGGCACCTGCCCGTTGGACGAAGACGGTAACTTCTTGCCTTCGCGGCCCGAACATACAGATATTTATATCTTTGCCGCAGGCGAAGACTTCTCTGAGGCCGTTCGTTCTTTCTATCGCCTGAGCGGGCCCCAAGCGATTCTTCCTCGCTTTGCCTTGGGCAATTGGTGGAGTCGCTATCACCGATACACCGAAGACGAATATCTGCGGGTCATGGACGATTTTGCTTCTCGAGCGGTCCCCGTGTCTGTCGCGGTGATCGACATGGATTGGCATATCACTGAGCCTCCGGAAGGAGCAGGCTCTGGGTGGACTGGATACACCTGGGATCCGCAGCTCTTCCCAAATCCCGAGCGCTTCCTCTCCTCTCTTCATGCACGTGGCCTGCACACTTCGCTCAACCTGCATCCAGCGGATGGAATCCGCTATTTCGAAGAAGGATACAAGCGTCTTGCGACTCGCATGGGAATTGATCCTGAGTCTGGTCAGACGGTGCTTTTTGATCCTGCGGATCCGAAGTTTATGCTCGCCTATTTTGAAGAGATCTTGCATCCTCTTGAGGATCAGGGAGTCGATTTTTGGTGGGTTGATTGGCAGCAGGGAGAACACAGCTCAACGCCTGGCCTGGATCCTCTATGGGTACTGAACCACTACCACTATCTCGATAGCGCGCACCGCCATGGACGAGGACTTACCCTTTCGCGCTACTGCGGTCCGGGTTCTCAGCGCTACCCACTGGGCTTTTCTGGCGACACATACATTACGTGGGACTCCTTGAACTTCCAGCCGGAGTTTACCGCGACCGCTTCCAATATCGGATACGGATGGTGGAGTCACGATATTGGCGGCCACATGCTGGGGCGTCGAGATCCCGAATTGGAGACGCGCTGGGTGGAAAGTGGCGTCTTTAGCCCAATTATGAGGCTCCATTCATCGAATAATCCCTTCACTCGCAAAGAACCCTGGGTCTTCGATGCGCCGCATTGCGATATCCAAGAGGAATACCTGCGCCTGCGACACCGCTTGATCGGGTACTTGCACTCCGAGCAGCTTCGCGGACGTGAAGAACTGCTCCCTCTGATCCGTCCGATGTATTGGGAACACGACGGACATGAGCAGTCGTGGGAAGTTCCCAATTGCTTCCGTTTCGGTAGCCAGATGATTGTCGCCCCGGCGACGTCTCCTTCTGACGAGGCCACCGGTAAGAGCGTGAGCAATGCTTGGTTACCAGAGGGGACCTGGGTTGATCTGATGGCGAATCTTGCCTACACGGGAGATCGAAAGATTGCTTGTTGGTCCGATCTGGGTCGCACTCCGGTTTTTGCTCGGGCTGGGAGTGTTATTCCACTGTGCGGGCGTGCGGCGAAGCCTGACCCGGACGGTGTTCTTGGAGCCTTGGGACGCCAATCATATGTCAGTGTCGAGAATCCTGATGCTCTTGAGATCTTGGTTGTCACTGGCGCCGATGGAGATTATGAATTGCTCGAAGACCGTGACAGCGATGAGAGCCTCGTTCGAACCAAGATTCACTGGAATGATGATGAGGGAATCTTGCGAGTCGAGGCGGCCGTGGGAGATTTGGCTTCTCTTCCTCAACAGCGAGAACTCGCGCTTCGCCTTCTCGGCCCGAACGTTCGCGCCGAACTCATAGAGTTGGGAACTTTCCTTCCGATGCAGGGCGCTCAATTCCGGGTGACCCGTGACGTTATGAGCGAAAAAGACAAGCGTACGCACGAAATTCACCGGATTCTGACACACGCCCGCTGCGAAGTTGAACTTCTGACCCGCTTGGACTCATGCTGGAGACAAGGGCTTGGCAGCTTCCTTGCAGCTCTTAATCACGAGAATATTCCGCACGATCTGCGCGATGCTTTGACTCAGATTGCCATTGCGTCAGACCTCGAGTGAATGAAGGAACATCATGTCTTTTGTTGAAATTCATCCCGAGAATCCGCAGACTCGCCTTGTTGATCGCGTCGTCGATGTGCTCAACACCGGTGGGCTAGTCGCTATACCGACAGATTCGGGTTACGCGCTTGCGTGCGTACTGGGAAATAAGTCTGGAATTGATCGTATCCGTGCCATCCGTCGGCTTGACGAGAAGCACAACTATTCACTTCTTTGTGACACTTTTGCACGCCTCGGTGACTTGGTCATTATGGACAACTCGCAGTTTCGTGCGATGAAGGCCTCGACTCCCGGACCTTACACCTTCATTCTCCCCGGAACTAAAGAAGTTCCCCGGATGACGCTCAACAAGAAGAAACACACTATTGGTGTGCGTATTCCAGACCACCGCGTTGTTCAAGCAATTCTGTCTGCCCTCGGCCAGCCCTTGGTTGCTTCATCGCTGATCCTTCCGGGACTAAGCGACGTCATGAGTGATGGTTTTGATGTCGATGACAAGATTGGCTCTCAAGTTGACCTAGTCGTTGTGGCACCGGTCGGCGGTGACGAGGCGACATCGGTCATTGATTACACCGATGGCAGCGCGCGTATCGCCCGGCGCGGAGCTGGAGACTTGAGTTTGTGGGAGTAACAGCACATCTCTTCTGAGCGCATTGTTACCGGAATCGACAGTAAAAACAGATAGCATGAGGGGGTTATGAAAAAGCTATCCCTCAAACTGTCGCTCGTCTTAGGGTTCGCGGTCGTTGCCCTTATCGCTCTTGGAGTGTCTGGGTGGTTCTACTCAGCACATGCGCTTCCGCGCACGTCCTTAGCGGGGCAATCGATCTCTTCTTTGTCTCAACAGCAGGTTGAAGATCAACTGCGCCAGAAGGTTGACTTAGCAAAAGTGACCTTAACAGTTGCAGAGCAGACGCGTGAAGCTTCTCTGTCGGACTTGGGAATCACAGTCGATGTTCCCGCAACCGTAGATGCGGCTTTTTCTGAGAATCGAAATCTCTTTTCGCGTTTTCGCGGGTTGTTCCGCTCGCGTTCGATTACACCTGTCGTGACCTTTGATCAGTCAAAGCTCAATGCTTTCGGTACTGCTTTGACCTCACAGGTGGGAACGCCAATGAGCGATGCTCGCCTCAAGGTCAGCGACGACGGTACCACCTTCGAAGTCGTTCCCGCGCAAGAGGGAATTACCATCGAGAGCTCCGAACTGACGAAAGTTCAGCAAGAAGTTGCTACCGATCTGGGGGCACAAGGACGATCGATTCCAGTTGAGATTCGTAAGCCTCAAGTGACGACTGAAAGGGCTGAAGCAGCAAAGACACAGGCGATGGCTTTGATATCTCCCAGCGTGACGATCACGGATGGCATCGACGACTTCACTGCTTCACAGCAGGACAAGATGAAGTGGGTCAAGGTCAGTGTCGACGGGGATCAAGCGGCGGTGTTAGATTCGCAGTCCCTCTCAGCTTGGGTAAATGAGCTTGCGAAGTCGACAAACGTTGAATCCGAAAAGGGAATCCAGGGCGTTAATAGCCGCGGGGACGTCGTGGGTGTCCTCAAGGCAGGTACCGTCGGTTACCGAGCGAATAACACTGAATCGGTCATTTCCGGAATCGAAGATGCTCTGAACAACGGGAAGTCCTACTCGGGCGACTTTGACTACGACAAGGTCGAACCCGAATATGATCGCCAGGAGATTCCTGATGGCTACGGTGACGATGTCTATCAAGCTGCTGCTGGTGAAAAGTGGATCGACATTGATCTGTCGAAGAACACTGTTTCCGCTTACGAAGGTCGCACCATTGTTCACGGTCCGACTCCGATGGTTCCCGGTGCTCCCAATACTCCAACCGTTACGGGCAAGTTCCACGTTTATCTCCAGTATCAATCTCAAACGATGGAGGGAGAGAACGCTGACGGTACGCCCTACAAAACCGAAGGCGTTCCGTGGGTGACTTACTTCTACGGGGGATATGCGATGCACGGGGCACCGTGGCGTTCCTCTTTCGGGTGGTCGGGCTACGGGGGTTCCCACGGTTGTGTCAACATGCCCGTTGACGCTGCCCATTGGATTTACGAGTGGGCAGATAACGGAACCGTTGTTATCAGTCACTACTAAACAGGGTGGGCAAAGATGGACCTCTTTGATTCACAGGGAATCGAAGAATTCGGGACTCCTGTGGTTGATGAGCGCGCTCCACTGGCAGTTCGGATGCGTCCCCAAAATATTGATGAGATCGTTGGCCAGCAGCATCTGCTGAAACCAGGATCGCCTCTGCGCAGACTCTTGACTCCAAGCGGTGATTCTCCCGCAGGCTTGAGCTCCGTGATTCTTTGGGGGCCTCCTGGAACGGGAAAGACTACTCTTGCTTACCTTATTGCGCGCGCATCAGGGCGCAGATTCTGTGAGGTTTCCGCAGTTACCTCCGGAGTCAAAGACCTCCGTGACGTGATTTCGCAAGCGCGCCGAGGACTGACTTCGACAGGAGAGGAGACCATCCTCTTCGTCGACGAAGTCCATCGCTTTTCCAAATCGCAGCAAGATGCCCTTCTTCCGGCGGTCGAAAATCGCTGGGTTACTTTGGTTGCTGCGACGACCGAGAATCCTTCCTTCTCGGTGATTTCGCCACTGCTCTCGCGCTCGCTTTTACTGACTTTGCATGCGCTCAGCAGTGAAGATCTTTCTCTTTTGCTTGATCGTGCTCTTGCCAGTGATGTGGGCTTAAAAGCAATTTTTGACCTGTCTGATGACGCTCGTGCTGGCCTTCTGCGCTTGGCTGGGGCAGATGCACGCAAGGCACTGACTCTCCTCGAGGCGGCCGCGGCCTCGTGCGCGGAAAAATGCGAAGAACCCGAGGGGAGCGTGCGTAAGCCTTGGATGATCAACGCCGACGACGTCGCAAATGCTGCTAATCAGGCTTTGGTTCGTTGGGATCAAGATCAGCACTACGATGTTGCCAGCGCCTTTATTAAGTCCATGCGCGGTTCAGACGTCAATGCCGCGTTGCACTATCTCGCGCGAATGCTTGAAGCGGGGGAGGACCCGCGGTTCATTGCCAGGCGCGTCATGATCTGCGCCGCTGAAGATGTTGGTATGGCTGCTCCCGAAGTGCTGACGACTGCCGTTTCTGCAGCACAAGCAGTCCAAATGATTGGTATGCCTGAGGCGCGGATCATTCTCAGCGAAGCAGTCATTGCCGTGACAGTTGCGCCGAAATCAAATCGCGCTTATCTCGCGATTGATGCTGCGCTCGCCGATATTCGACAAGGCAGGGGATCAGCGGTGCCCCCGCATCTACGCGATGCTCACTACAGTGGAGCTTCACGATTAGGACATGGCGTCGACTACGTATACTCTCACGATGCCCCTCACCATGTTGCGGCGCAGCAATACCTTCCCGACGATCTTGTTGGTACTTCATACTACGAGCCGACGACGAACGGCAATGAGGCTATCCTCACTAAACGGCTTGCAGTGCTTCGTGAACTATTAAAAGTACGCTAGACTGATCCGGTTGCCCGTCTGGGTGACATATACCTGGGGTCTTAGCCGACGGCATCATGCCTGGAGTTGACCCCGCATCCGCATCGCGGGTGCGACATCAGAGACAGGAAAGGTCATTTAATGGCTCACAATCGTTCACGCAAGCAGGTGCGCGAATCCCGCGCCCTTGGCTTCGCACTCACCCCGAAGGCAGTTCGCTACTTCGAGAAGCGTCCTTACGGCCCCGGTGAACACGGCCGTAGCCGTCGCCGTCAAGAATCTGACTACGCGGTTCGTCTGAAGGAAAAGCAGCGTCTTCGTGCACAGTACGGCATCCGCGAAGCGCAGATGCGTCACGTCTTCGAAGAAGCACGCCGCAGCGCAGGTCTGACCGGTGAAAACCTGGTTGAGCTCCTGGAAATGCGTCTTGATGCCCTGGTTCTGCGCGCAGGCTTTGCCCGCACCATCCAGCAGGCTCGTCAGTTCGTCGTCCACCGTCACATCATGGTTGACGGCAAGATCGTCGATCGTCCTTCCTTCCGTGTGAAGCCCGGACAGACCATTCAGGTCAAGCCCAAGTCTCAGACCACCGTCCCCTTCGAGATTGCAGCCGAGGGCGTCCACCGCGATGCACTTCCTGCGACCCCCGATTACCTGGACGTTGAGCTCTCTCGCTTGAAGGCAACGCTCGTGCGTCGCCCGAAGCGTGCAGAGGTTCCCGTCACCTGCGATGTGCAGATGGTCGTCGAACACTACTCGCGCTGATTGCGTTTATGTAAAGCCCCGAGGCGCTGCCTCGGGGCTTTGCTTTATTCTGTACGCGCGAATCACCAATACACGATTCTGATTGTTGTCCACTACTATGGGGTACTATGCGCACTTCTGAAATTCGTCAACGTTGGCTTGACTACTTTGCATCCCAAGGCCATGAGATTCGTCCATCTGTTTCTTTGGTGTCTCCTGAGCCTTCTATTTTGTTCACCATCGCTGGTATGGTGCCCTTCATTCCTTACATCACCGGTGTTGAACCGGCACCTTGGCCTAGGGTTGCATCCGTTCAGAAGTGCATTCGTACGAACGATATCGACAACGTCGGTCGCACGACCCGTCATGGTACCTTCTTCCAGATGAATGGCAATTTCTCTTTCGGTGATTACTTCAAAGAAGGCGCTATTCACTTTGCGTGGGATCTGCTCACGGGTGATCAGTCTGAAGGCAAGTACGGCCTCGATGGTGAGCGCATGTGGGTGACCATCTGGGAAAAGGATGATGAGGCATTCGATGTTCTGACTAAGCAGGTCGGAATGGACCCTCACCACATTGTGCGCCTGCCCCGCGAAGAGAACTTCTGGGATACCGGCCAGCCCGGTCCTGCAGGCCCTTGCTGCGAATGGCACTACGATCGTGGTCCTTCCTACGGTCCCGAGGCCGTGGGCGGCAACGTTGATCCCGGTGGCGACCGCTACCTTGAGTTGTGGAACTTGGTCTTTGACCAGTACATGCGCGGCGAAGGCACTGGCAAGGACTACCCGCTTCTCGGTGAACTTGATCAGAAAGCTATCGATACTGGTGCAGGTTTGGAACGTCTTGCATTTGTCATGCAGGACAAGCCGAACATGTACGAGATCGACGAGGTCTATCCGGTAATTGCGGCCGCGGAAGAAATGAGCGGTAAACGCTATGGACTTGGTGCAGCAGGCCCCGAAGCAGGAGCGGCATATGACGATGATGTGCGCCTGCGCGTGGTCGCCGACCATGTTCGTTCATCTCTCATGCTGATTGGTGACGGCGTGCGCCCCGGTAATGATGGTCGCGGATATGTTCTGCGTCGCCTGATCCGTCGCGCCGTGCGTTCCATGCGCCTGCTGGGTGTTGATACGGCAACTATGCCGATTTTGCTCACAGCATCTAAGGATGCGATGAAGGCCTCGTACCCCGAATTGGAGACAAATTGGAGCACGATTTCCGAGGTAGCCTACGCCGAAGAAGAAGCGTTCCGGCGCACTCTGAGTGCAGGAACGACCATTTTGGACGTGGCTGTTGAAGAGGCGAAGTCCGCTCCTGGCACGCCGATGATCTCGGGTGAGTCCGCGTTCTCACTTCACGATACTTACGGTTTCCCCATCGATCTGACCCTTGAAATGGCAGCCGAGCAGGGAGTCCAGGTTGACGAGGCGGCCTTCCGTGCGCTGATGGAAGAGCAGAAGGAACGCGCTCGTGCCGATGCGCGCGCGAAGAAGACCGGCCACACTGACGTTCGTATCTTCCACGACATCGAAAAGGAACTCGGTGGCGGCTCGACCTTCGTCGGTTACACGGAAAGTGCAATTGACGCGCAGGTTGTCGGCCTGCTCGTCGATGGTGTTCCGACTCCTGCAGCGAGCGCTCCGGCAGAGGTAGAGATCATCCTTGACCGCACGCCTTTCTACGCCGAAATGGGCGGTCAGCTTGCCGACCACGGCACCATTCGCCTCGCTGATGGCGGTGTGATTGAGGTCCATGACGTGCAGGCACCGATTCGCGGGCTGTCAGTTCACCGCGGAACTCTTACCGAGGGCAAAGCGACCTTGGGGGAGAAGGCATACGCTGAAATCGATACTGAGCGCAGGCTCGCAATCGCGCGCGCCCACACTGCAACCCACATGGTCTATGCAGGCTTGCGTCGCATTGTGAACAAGGATGCCGAGCAGGCAGGTAGCGAAAATTCGCCTTCGCGTCTGCGCTTCGACTTCACGAACTCAACTGCGCTGGGTGAAGGACAGCTCAACGAGATCGAAAGCCTTGTCAATGAGAAGCTCGCGCAGAATCTCGCAGTGACCACAGAGATCATGTCGCTCGATGATGCCAAGCGCTCAGGTGCGATCGCACTCTTTGGTGAAAAGTACGGCTCCGAAGTTCGCGTTGTCAGCATCGGCGATAACTTTGATCGCGAACTGTGCGGCGGAACCCACGTTCCTTCAACCGGACATTTGGGCCGCGTGACTGTGTTGAGCGAAGGCTCAATCGGTTCGGGTGTACGCCGTATCGACGCTCTCGTTGGAGATGGCGCCTACGCCTTCCAAGCAAAAGAACACGCGCTTGTATCGCAGCTGAGCTCCATGCTCGGCGGACGTCCTGACGAACTGGCGTCACGCGTTGAATCTATGATGGGCCGTCTGCGTGACGCAGAAAAGGAACTCCAAAAGATCCGTGAGCAGCAGGCACTCGCAGAAGCCGCACTGCTAGCTCAAAATGCCCGAAAGATCGGAAAATTTACCAGCGTCGTCGCTCCCGTGGGCGCGTTGGGATCTGCCGATGACCTTCGTGCAATGGCGACCGATATTCGTGAACGCCTCGGTAATGACGGTCCCGTGCTTGTCGCGCTTGCCGGCATCATCAACGGTAAGCCTATGGTCACTGTCGCAACGAATGATCTTGCTCGCCAGCACAGCGCACGTGCAGGACAATTCGTTCGTCGTGCCGCCAAGATTCTCGGCGGCGGTGGTGGCGGGCGCGACGACCTTGCTCAGGGCGGAGGATCCAATCCGGAAGCCATCGAAGACGCTCTGAATGATGTGAATTCGCAGATCCAAGAGCTGTAATGCGCCAAGGAGTTCGTCTGGCAGTTGACGTTGGCACGGTCAGGGTTGGTCTCGCACGAAGTGATGCGGGAGCAGTCCTGGCCTTGCCTCTCCAAACGCTAACTCGTCAAGATGATGCCTCGGAGCTTGAACAGATTGCGCGCATTGCTGATGAGCTGAATGCGATAGAAATCGTTGTTGGGCTCCCACGTCACATGCAAGGCGGTGAAGGCATTTCAGCAAAAGGCGCACGTAGGTACGCGCGGAAGATTAAAATGGCGTTACCGACGTGTCGCGTGTGCTTGGTCGATGAACGCTTGAGTTCACACGAAGGACACGAACGTTTGTTGCAAGCTGGTGTCGGACGACGCGAACATCGACAGATGATTGATCAAGTGGCGGCCTCGATTATCCTGGAGACAGCCCTGGAGATGGAACGAATGAGCGGACAAGCTCCCGGACGGGAAATTGTCCTCGAGGAAGGACAGTGATGAGCGAGAGCACTCCCGAATATCCTTTCCCGAAGCGCGCGAGTATTCACCAACGCCGCTCGCAAGAACACACTCCTGAGGAGGCAGCTGAGTCATCTCAGGTACGTCGACCGGTTCTGCGCTCGTCGGCAAGTGCCCCAGGGGATTCTCTCCACTCATCTCCAGTGGACCCACAGCCTCGTGAAGAAGAAGCCCCTCCGCGTGAAGCACAGGCTCGTCCTGAACACTTGCCTACGCGTCGCTCACGGCGCGCTGCCCAGGAAGACACGGCAGTTGAGACTACGGGAATGCGCTCGCGTCGCCTCGAACAAGAACGGCGCTTGGTGCGTAAACGCAAGCGTCGCAAGGCAGTTCGAACATTTTTTGTCCTGCTGCTTTCGCTCGCTCTGATCGCGGGCGGTGCCTACTTTGCGTACACCCAATTGCGTGGCTCCTCATCGTCTTCAACAACCGCCGATGACTACCCGGGTCCTGGCAATGGACAGGTCGTGGTGACGGTGTATGACGGTGAGTCTGGTCAGCAGATCGGTCAGCGCCTAGTAGACGCGGGCGTCGTTAAATCGCTCACTGCGTTTATTCGCGCTTTTGATGCGAATAAAGCGGCGGTGAGTATTCGACCCGGAAGCTACACGCTGAAGAAAGAAATGAGCGCTTCAGGTGCGATTGCTGCGCTTTTGGATGATGCGAACCGCAGTGACAATACAGTGACGGTGACTCCTGGACAGACTAAGGACCAAGTTGCCGAGCAGATTTCGATGGTTGCCGATATTCCTCTCGACCAGGTGAAGTCAGCAATGTCAGATACAGCGGCTTTAGGCTTGCCGGCCGAAGCCAATGGAAACGTCGAGGGATGGCTTGCTCCGGGTTCCTATGAACTCGCAGAAGGTGCAACGGCAACCTCGCTGATTTCTCAAATGATTACTCGGACAACTCAGAGGCTTGACGGGCTGGGCGTTGCTGCGGCAGATCGCGAAAAGATCCTAACCAAGGCTTCAATTCTCGAGCGAGAAGTTCGTAATACGGAGTATCTTCCGATGGTTTCCCGCGTAATCGATAACCGTTTGGCGGATATGAATGGAGAAACCCGCGGTTTGCTTCAGATGGATTCAACCGTCTTGTACGGCGTTGGTAAGACTGGTGGAATTCCGACTGCAGATGACCTTGCTGCTGATAACCCCTACAACACCTACCGTAATCCGGGGCTTCCTCCTTCGCCGATTTCACAGCCATCAACCGAGGCAATTGAAGCTGCTTTGCATCCCGCGGAAGGCAATTGGCTGTACTTTGTCACGGTGAATCTGGATACCGGTGAGACGCTGTTCGCGGCTACTCATGACGAGCAAACGCAAAACACTAAGCGTTTGGAAGAATACTGTTCGACGCATCAAGGAAAGTGCTGATGCCCTGGGCGGCAGTCATCGGCTCGCCGATTGCACATTCCCTCTCACCTCTCATTCATCAAGAACTTTGGCGTAGCGCTGGAATTACCGGATGGGAGTATCGAAAGTGCGAGGTCGACGCCCAACGCCTACCGCAGTGGGTCGCATCAATAGACCGCGAATGCGTCGGGGTCTCAATCACCATGCCGTGTAAGAAAGCAGTGATTCCGCTCCTTGACGTTGTTGAGCCGCAGGCAGCTGCACTGAGTTCTGTTAATACCCTTATTCCATCGGGTGGGGTGCTTTCCGGCTTTAACACCGATGTCTTCGGAATGAGTCGTGCGATCGAAGTGAGTCGACGCAACGCCGGCATGGATCTGGGCGGGCGAGCCCTCATTATTGGTTCGGGAGCAACTGCAGCATCGGCCCTCGCCGCTGTTGTTTCCTTGGGATTTCGTCAGGTCGACGTTGTTGCTCGTGCTTTTAACGGAGGTAAGCTCCCCGCTGATTTCAATCGTAGCGCGATGAACTTGGGAGTGACCTACAGTGGTCATGACCTCACTGCAGCGGGTACTTTGTCGCGGTGTTGCGAGCAGGCGGATCTTGTTGTGTCGACTTTACCGTCGGGCGCGCTTGACCCCTACGTTGGAGAGCTCTCAACAATGCCATTACGTTCGAGCTATCTTGACGTCACCTATGCGCCGCGTGAAACTGCTGCAATTTCTTGTTGCCGCGAGCGTGGTATCCCCGTGGCCTTTGGCGTAGAGATGCTGGTCTATCAAGCGGTTCTCCAGTTTAAGTTAATGACGGGAATCGAAGCCGATAGTCACGCGATCTCTTCGGTCTTCAAGCTGTTGGAGGCGAAGTAGATGATGGAACTCGTCTCCATATCTGCTGGTGGGTACTATTTCGCCCACGATTATGCCTTGGGAATGGGTGAGTGGAACCTGATTCTTTCTGTCGTCGTCTGGCTCGCTTTTGCGCTCTGGCTGTCCCGTTCGGGATGGGCAATCCAACGGCGCTACTTTATCGAGGCCTCGCTTACGCCTCTGAAGAGAAACGGCGTCGTCTGGTCGGCTGTATTGGTAGGCGCAATTAGCCTTGTTGCTTCTCAGACACGGCCTGCAGCGCCCGCGGTTGTCGCACTGACCATGATGGGAACTCTTTTGGCGTATGTTGACGCTAAGACTCATCGTCTGCCCACTCCCTATGTCATTGCGCTTGCGTGCGGTGTCTTGTGCGGAGCGGGGGTGAGCGTCTATTTCCATCCCAATTCGATTCGCGTTTGTGCCGAGGCTGGGGTTGGTGCGTTGATTTGGACCCTACCGCTGTGGCTGGGGTCTTTGCCACGACGAGGCTTTGGCCGCGGTGATGTCCGTTTGGCGCCGATCCTTGGGGCGATGCTGGGGATTCTTGGTTGGCACGCAGCATTATTTGGATTTGTTATTGCCTTGACATCCGCGGCGCTTGCAGCTTTGTGGATGGTCGTCAGCGGCCAAGCTGGCACACGATCGCGTATTGCATTTGGTCCATGGATGATCGGTTCTTCCTTGCTGACCTATCTTCTGTGGGGCGTCGCTATTCCGACCTCCCTGCATCTTTTCAATGCCGTGTTCTAGCCTGCGAGCTGGCTGATTAACGCCTTTTGCCCGTGGGAGACTAGCATTTGAGATAGGTTCTCACGAGGAGGTGAAGGTGGCGGAACTCGACGCGATCATTGCCCACACGCAGCGTATGCGCGCTCTGCGTGAAGAGCGCGTGAGCCTTGATGAGCTCAAACGCGCGTGTGAAAGTGTTCCCGACCCCGTAAGACGTCCGGATGAGTATCTACGTTCGGATGGCGCTACCTCTGTGATTGCCGAGATTAAACGTGCTTCTCCATGGGGTGTCTATTCAGATATTGGGGATCCGACTCCTCTTGCGCAGGCTTTTGAGCGCGGGGGAGCAGCGATGCTCTCGGTTGTGACCGAGAGTTCGTTATTTAACGGTAGCTACGAAGACCTTTCGCGGGTGAGAGCTGCAACAGAGCTACCGCTCGTTTGTAAGGACATCATTGTCTCCGCATATCAGCTCTTTGAGGCCCGTAGGGCCGGAGCAGATGCGGTCCTGCTCATCGCACAATTTCTCACGCAGCCGGCTTTGGAAGGGCTACTCGAGCGGGCGCAATCGCTAGGAATGTCCGTGCTAGTCGAAACCCACTCGCGCCTAGATGCTCTTCGAGCTTTAGAAGCCGGTGCTGTCATGATTGGCGTCAACGCCCGAGATCTGAGAACGGGTATTGTTGACCGCCACGTTATCGATGAAGTTATTGACGTCATTCCGACGAATGTTCTTGCGATAGCAGAGTCCGGGGTGCGTGGACCCCGAGACGTGTTTGAATATGCGCGTGCTGGCGCGGATGCTGTGCTTGTTGGGGAATCTCTCATGCGCAGCGAACAGCCGGCAGAATTAGTTGCTGAAATGGTCAGTGCTGGTCACCATCCGTCTTTACTTGCTGACCGTCGGATGCGTGTGCGTGCGGCACATAAGCGTGCAGATGGAACCTGGAACGATACTCGTCGCGAATAATCGATTAGAGTAGTACGGCAACCATCTTGATCCGCAAGGAATACTATTCATGCGCTTTTTAGCACTGCCGTCACCAAGTCAAGGGGTCTGGTACCTCGGGCCGATTCCGATCCGCGCCTATGGGCTGATTATCGCCTGCGCAATTCTGATTGCTGTTTATTGGGCCGCTCGGCGCTATGAGCTTCGGGGTGGTGACCGCGAGCTCTTCTACGACATCGCGCTTTGGGCTGTTCCAGGTGGAATCATCGGAGCGAGGATTTACCACGTCATCACCTCTCCGGATGCCTATTTCGGTAAGAACGGCAATCCGATTATGGCCCTCGCCATCTGGAATGGCGGCTTAGGGATTTGGGGTGCGGTTGCCGGGGGAGCACTTGCAGCTTGGCTTGTTGTACGCCATCGTGGGCAGCGGCTCGGTCCTGTTGCAGATTCTCTTGCCATCCCGCTCCTTGCCGCTCAAGCGATTGGACGCTGGGGAAATTGGTTTAATCAAGAACTTTTCGGGGCTCCTACAACCTTGCCGTGGGGCCTGCGCATCGACAGCGCGCACATGCCACTCGGATACGCCAGCGGAACTTTGTTCCATCCGACGTTCCTTTATGAATCGCTGTGGAATCTTGCAGGCGTCGCTGTTTTGCTCCTCATCGATAAACGTCGCTCGATGAAGTCCGGGCAGCTTTTCTCCTGCTACATCATGGTTTATACCCTGGGACGTGTCTGGATCGAGATGCTCCGTATTGATGATGCGCATCATTTCTTGGGTCTTCGTATCAACGTCTGGACTTCAATCCTTGTATTTATTCTGGGGATCGTCTGCTATCTCTATGCAGGAAAGCGTGCAGCATCGACGACTCTCGCTGAGGCCGAAATCATGCTCGAGAGTGAACTTGGCGAGGACGGTGACGCACAAACTCTGGAAACTGCCGAGGCCAGCGAAAACACCGTCGAGGAGGGATCCGAGGACAATGAGGATGGGGCCGATAGTCCCAAGCCCTCGGAAAGTCGTCCGGTCGAAGACCCCGAGGCACGATAGGATAGAAACATGCGTCGAGCAAAGATTGTATGCACCATTGGACCCGCGACAGCCTCTGCTGAACAAATCCAGGCTCTTGTTGATGCCGGCATGGATGTCGCCCGAATTAATCGTTCTCACGGCACTGCTCAGGAACATGAAGAAGTTATCGAACGTGTTCGCCGAGCCGCTCAAAATTCCGGCCGTGGAGTAGCTGTTCTCGTTGACCTCCAAGGTCCGAAAATTCGCCTCGAGACCTTCGAAGAGGGGCCGCAGTATCTCGAAATCGGTGATACTTTCACCATCACGACTCGTGATGTTCCCGGTACTAAAGAGCTGGTCGGAACAACGTTCAAGGGTCTTCCGGGTGACTGTGCTCCCGGTGATCGTTTGCTCATTGATGATGGCAACGTCGCAGTGCGCGTCGTTGAGGTAAGCGCAACCGATGTCGTTACCCGCGTCGAGGTTCCCGGATATGTTTCGGATCACAAGGGATTGAACCTTCCCGGTGTTGCCGTCTCTGTTCCGGCAATGAGCGAAAAGGACGAGGAAGATCTGCGTTGGGGTCTTCAAGTTGATGCAGACTTCATTGCTCTGTCCTTCGTTCGTTCTGCTGCTGACATTGATTCTGTTCATGCGATTATGGATGAGTACGGTAAACGTCTGCCGGTTATCGCGAAGATTGAAAAGCCGCAGGCCGTCGAAGCGCTTGCAGAAATTGTTGACGCATTCGATGGAATCATGGTTGCTCGAGGCGACTTGGGCGTTGAAATGCCTCTCGAAGATGTCCCTCTGGTGCAGAAGCGTGCGATTGAGCTCGCTCGCCGCGCTGCCAAGCCGGTCATCGTCGCCACCCAGGTCATGGATTCGATGATTAAAAATCCGCGTCCGACCCGAGCAGAAGCTTCCGACTGTGCAAACGCAATTCTCGATGGCGCAGACGCAGTCATGCTCTCGGGGGAAACCTCTGTGGGCGCTTTCCCCATTGAAGCAGTTCGTACTATGGCTCGAATTGTTGAAAGTACTGAAGAAAATGGTGGCGAACGTATTGCTGCGCTTGGACCCATTGAGCTGCATCGAGCCTCCGCTATCTGCGGCGCGGCTGCAGTTATTGCTGAAAAGCTTGATGCGCGCTTCTTGGTAACTTTCACTCAGTCGGGAACATCGGCACGTATGCTCTCGCGCTTGCGTACTCCAATTCCGATGCTTGCCTTCACTCCGCTTGAATCGACGCGTCGCCAGCTGGCCTTGTCGTGGGGCATCCAGGCTTATCGGGTTCCCGAGGTTGCTCACACTGACGATATGGTCTGGCAGCTTGATCAGGTCGCACAGAGTGCGCGTCTCGCGGAAGTCGGGGACGAGATGGTCATCGTCGCAGGTATGCCGCCGGGAACCCCGGGTTCGTCGAATCTGTTGCGCGTCCACCGCCTAGGAGACGAGGTCGACTACGTGATCGGCGGATCGCGTGGAGATGCTTAAGTTTGAGTAAATGAAGGGGGTGGCAGACCGTATGGTCTTCCACCCCCTCACATTTTGAGGAGATTGACGTACCTTGACGACGTTGCCACGGTCATCAAAACAGGAAGAAGGCGCGAATTCTCCAAGTGCGCCCGGATCAAAGCCCGCGTACTTGAACGGGGTCAATGGCCTGCGTGCTCTGGGAATTATCGCCATCGTTTTGTACCACCTGCGCCCGAGTTCACCTGCGCAGGGTGGTTTTATTGGCGTCACTCTTTTCTTCGTGATTTCCGGTTTTCTTGTGACACGCTCACTTCTTCGTGAGATTGAAGAGAACCGGGATATAGCGCTTGGGTCTTACATTGTTAGGCGTTTTGTTCGCCTGTGGCCAACGATGCTTCTCGTCACGGCTTTTTCGGCGATCGCTTCCTTCTTCTGTGCGCCGCCGCTTTTGCTCAAGATGCACGAGGACGCGATTCCTGCTCTTGCTTTCTTTTCGAATTGGTTCTACATCTTCCGTGATGTTCCATATTTCGCGCAGGCGGGTCTCCCCTCGCCACTGACCCATTTCTGGTTCGTCGCCGTCATTATGCAGTTCTATGTGCTGGCGCCAGTTATCGTCCTCTTATTGCGTGAATTTTTCCGATCTCGAGGAAAGGCAGCTCTTGTTGTCCTGTTTTTCGCTGGCTGTTTTGCCTGCGAGATGGCTTTGTTGTTTGAGCCTGGATCTGACTCTTCAAGGGTGTACTACGGCTTAGATACCCGGCTCGCAGAAATCCTTGTTGGTGTTGCCCTCGCTTATGGAGAAGGCTGGATTCAGCGGCTCAATACTCTACAAACAAGGTTGCTGCAGTGCGCATCGTGGTTTGGACTTGCCTACCTGGTCGCAGTGAGTATCTATGGGCGCGGATACATGACCTGGCTCTACCGAGGAGGTTTCTTTGCTTCGGCGTTGGTATGTGCAATCGTCGTGAGCGGTGCGACTGTTCCGGGTGCGATGTCGCGCGTGTTGTCGACGCGTCCACTCCAGGTACTCGCCTCGCGATCGATGAGCGCCTACATGTGGCACTATCCCTTGATCCTGCTGATGAACCCTGCCAGGCGCACTTCTGCGCTTCCGCGGTGGGCTTGGGTGGTGGAAGCTGGCATTTTCCTCCTGATAACCGAGGCCAGCTATCGTTTCGTCGAGAATGCGCCATCCTTTGCGCGTCAGAAAACTTGGCGTGCTTTGCGTGGCGGTGCGAAAAATACGCGCCGAGTTCGGCTGTTAACATCGGTACTGAGCTTTTCTTTGATTGTGAGCATTGTGGTTGCCAGCATTCCTGGAGTGTTCCTTGAATCAGCTTCGAAGAAAGCCAACGAAGTCTTTGCTTCGACCGCTTCTAATCCTTCCGCATCTGTGGCTTCTCCAAGCGATTCACCTTCGCAAGAAGTGACGACGACAAGCCCAGCGCCTCCCAGCTATCACGATGCGAATGGGAAAGCGATATACCCGAAGGCTGCGATTATTCCTGACAACTACGACCCCTCTCAATGGTCATGCTCTCCAGAAGATGGAACATGTACTGTTCCCTTGGTCTTGATCGGTGATTCCGTGTCTGAAGGAGCAAGTTACTACTGGATCCCAACTCTCTTCCCAGAATCTTTTACGGATACGGAAGTTGGTCGTTCCTTTGAAAAGGGAGTCGCGGTATACGCTGAAGATTTAGCCCAGGGACATGACGGCTCTCCGGTGATTGTTGCTTTGGGTGGCAATGGCCCGATTACATCGATGGATTCAGCGCAACCCTTGATTGAAGCAGCGGGGGAGAGGCCTGTATTCTTCGTGACGATCCGCGCACCTTACCCCTTCCAAGATGAGAACAACGCATTGATGCGCCAGCTTGCGCAGCGTTATCCGCAAGTCGGCATTCTCGACTGGTATAAAGTCAGTGAAGGCCACGATGAGTACTTTTACGACGACGGCCAGCACCTGACGGAAGAAGGTCGTGAAGCCTACGCTCGAATGATTCTGACGGGACTCATGGGAGAAAATAACTAGACATATCGAAGTGATGTGTGGAATAATTATCCGTTCATCCGTGTTGGATGACTCGTAAGGGGTTGCCCTTACCGGCATCTACAGTCTGGTTGCCTGCGCACCTTGAGCGCATACCGGTAGATGCAGAAGAAGGAAGAGGAGAAAGAAATGAATCAAATGAATACACAGATTTCGGTTCGTGCAGCGCAGGGTCGCTACCAGGCGCTCAATGTTCCGGTTTCGCAGCTGAGCGAGGCTGTCCGTCCTTGGTATCAGGATTGGACCGATCAGAAGATTCAAGAGGCGCTCAATGACTTGGAACGCCCTGAAATGCGTGATCGAGCTGCGGAATTCTTAGGCTTGGAGCTTATCCCCGCAGCCTAAGATGTGATTTGTCTCTCTAATGTCAACTCCGTCAACTTTGCTGGTTGGCGGAGTTGTCGTTTATTTGATGCATTTAGCTCGCTGATGCGCATCGCAATTTCTGTGTGATTGCAAGAAAAAGTGGCTTTGAGATCAGTGTGATCTCAGAGCCACTGACGAAAATGTGATACATATTCGTACCCCGAGTGGGATTCGAACCCACAACAAGCCGGGTTTGAGCCGACCGCCTCT
>CAUTOM010000006.1:0-43882 GCA_963540435.1 uncultured Actinomyces sp. | reverse complement strand
GCGGAACTCACCATTGAAGACGATGGAACCGTTTACATCGGTGCATCGACCGGTGAAGCTGCAGAAGCTGCACGTGCAATGGTCAACCAGATCGCCAACCCACAGATGCCCGAGGTGGGGGAGCGCTTCGTGGGAACCGTCGTCAAGACGACCTCCTTCGGTGCCTTCGTTTCCCTGACCCCCGGCAAGGATGGTCTCCTGCACATTTCGCAGGTCCGTCGCCTGGTCGGCGGCAAGCGCATTGATTCGGTTGAAGATGTGCTGCAGGTTGGCCAGCAAGTCGAGGTCGAGATTCACGAGATTGGTGACCGCGGTAAGCTCAGCCTGTACGCCGTCGTCGATGGCGAAACCGGTGAACTCGAGGCCAGCGATGAACAGCCTCGCCGCCGCGAGCGCTCAGAGCGTCCCGAGCGCCGTGAGCGTCGCGAGCGTCGTCCCCGCACCCGCACCCGTCGTCGCCGTGAAGACGACGAGGCCGCGGCATCTGAGGGCTCCGACGAGGAGTGAGACTGCTCTGAGGACGCTGTCCTAGGACGCGTTGACGAACCTTAAACCCTGTGTGGGGCGAAGGAAATCCTTCGCCCCACACGGCATATTTGTGCCTTTGCAACAGCCTGTTTATCGCCATCAGGGTGTCATCTCAGTTATCTAGAAAAACGGTAATTATCGACGAATCTCGTCGGAAAAAATTTGATTCTTTGGGTCTAAAGACCCCTCATTTTCGTGTCGGTCCATTGATAGCGTTGGGGACGTGGCAGCAATAATTGCCTGTGACATATCGTGTTTCGACACCGATGTATGTTCGCAGAAATTCACCGCCCCCAGTGACGGGATGCTGCACGAACAAGCCGCAATTATGGACGAATGTAGTCCAGGATATGTGCGGTGTCACCCTAGTCTGATGAACTCTATTCTTCAGTGATAGAAAGGTCTTTCACATGTTGGGTTCTGCAGAGAGAAAAGCGAGTGACCTGAGCGCGGGTCACCGCATCTTCCTTCTGATCTTGGTCTCGATCGGTAGCTCGATCATTTACACCCCCGCCTATCTTCAGTATGTCTTCGAAGAACCGCTGGGTAAGGCCCTCATCGCCTCGGGTGGTGCTACGCCCGAAAACGTTGCCACCACGCTGGGTACGCTTCTGAGCGCATACGCTATGACCGCACTTGTGTGCTATCTGCCCTCCGGTATCGTGGCGGATATTGTTCGCGTTCGTACCCTTTCGTGGGTCGGTTTCGGTCTGACTGCGCTGCTGACCTTCTGGTACGCAATGTTCCCCTCGCTGACCACGATTCGCTTCCTGTTTGTCGCGATGGGCGTCACAACCATCCTCATTTGGTGGGGTATTCGTTACAAGCTGGTGCGCCTGATCTCCGACGAAAATGGCTACTCGCGCAACATCGGTCTTTCTTACGCTTTCTACGGCCTCGCCGGTCTGATCCTGGGCTTCTTCAACTCATGGCTGGTTGCCCACCTCGCATCGCGTGGTGACATCATCCCCATGCGTACCCTGCTCTTCATCCTGGGTGGCCTGATCTTGGTCCTCGCTGTCCTCTCCTTCTTCTTCATTCCGAAGTTTGAAGGCGAAATCGGCTCCACCGAAGGCGGTTTCTCGGTTAAGCAGATCGGACAGGTCTTGGCGAACCCCGTCGTGTGGTTGGCAGCTGCCACCTTGTTCTTCGTCTACTTCTTCTACACCGGCGTGAACCAGACCACCGGCTACATGAATAAGGTCATGATGCTTGCTCCCGCAGTGGTTACCATGGTCGCAACCGTCCGTACCTATGGTATTTCTCTGGTCTCGGCTCCCTTCTTCGGATGGGTTGCTGAGAAGGTCGGTTCGCCTTCGCGTGTTATTGCAGCTGCTTCGTTGCTGGTTGCTGTGCTCTTTGCTGGATTCGCTGTTCTGCCCTCGGGTGCAAACGCTATCCTCACCGCTGGATTGGTGATCGTCTTGGCGTTCATTGCCAACGGTGTCTTCGGCATTGTTTCCTCGCAGCTCACTGAGGGTAAGGTCGCTCCCGCGGTCTTTGGTACGGCCTCTGGCTTGCTCTCGGTCATCGGCTTCCTTCCCGATACCTTCTCCTACACCTGGTTTGGCTCGATTCGCGACGCCGCAGGTGATGCACAAGAATCGGCGTTCCATCAGATCTTCATGATCCTTGGCGGCGCAGCCCTTCTGGCAGCAGTTTGTGCGATCGCTCTGGTTGTCGTGATTCGTATTCGCGAGAAGAAGAACGTCGAGGCCTGAAAACCACGTACTGAGGAAGGAGGACGTAGTGGCACACAAACTTGATGTTCCCAGCATGTGGAGCGAGCAGATGGGTGCCGTCGTTGCCAAGCAAAACGAGCTGGCAAAAGACGCATACTCGACCGATCAGAGCATCGAAGAGATGCGACAGGCCTATCGCAGTGAACGCCGTTTCTGGAACGAGGGCGGTCCGCATGTGGAAAGCGCGGAAGATCGAATGGTCCCGACGCGTTACGGGAGTATCCCGGTGCGCCGCTACGTCCCCCAGGCCTCGGAAGAAGAACATAACGAATCTGCTCGCCCCCTGATTGTTTATGTTCACGGTGGCGGCTGGTTGATCGGCGATGTCGATACCCATGATCGCATCACGCGCACGATTGCCTCGCTCACAGGAGCCATCGTCGTTTCAGTGGGCTATACGCTCTCTCCGGAAGCGCAATACCCGCAGCCGATTGAAGAAATTTCAGACGTCACCGACTACATCGTCCAGCACGCTCAGGAGTGGGGAATTGATCCTCAGGATGTCTCCTTCTCGGGGGACAGTGCGGGTGCAAATATGGCATTCGGTGCGCTGCTCTACCTGCGTGATCACGGCAAAGCTGTGAACGCGCGCAGCATGTTGCTCTTCTACGGAGCATACGGCTTGCGTGACTCTCGTTCGATGCGACTGTTGGGCGGTCCTTGGGATGGGCTTACCGAAGCCGATTACGAGTACTATCTCAAGGCCTACCTTGGGGACCTTGAAAAGATTCGCGAACCTTACGTGAATATTTTGGATAACGATATGTCTTCGGCAGTCCCTCCCTGTTTCATCGTGGCCGCAGGCTTGGATCCTCTCAAAGACGATTCCGAGGCGCTCCACGAACTGCTTGATATCGCGGGGGTGGATAACGAATTCGTCGTCTATCCGAAGGTCATCCACGCATTCCTTCATCATTCTCGGATGTTGGATGACACGATGGATGCGATGCGGCGGGCCGCTGACTTCTTCCACAGCCACAAAATCTAAGAAACTCACACATTTCACATCACTGACGATAGGAAGCAAAATGGACTTTTCACTGAGCGAAGACCAGCAATTGATGGTCGATGGATTCACCGAATTGATGGAGTCGCGTAACTGGGAGAAGTACTTCCAGGAATGCGATGAACGCTCCGAATACCCCCAGGAATGGGTTTCGGCCATTTGCGAGCTCGGTTTTGACCAGATCCTCCTTCCTGAGGAAAACGGCGGTCTGGGGGCCGATTGGGTAACCCTTACCGCCGCTTACGAGGCCCTTGGCCGCGCCGGTGGCCCCACCTACGTTCTCTACCAGCTTCCCTGCTGGGATACCGTTCTGCGTGAAGGCACCGAGGAACAGAAGGAAAAGATCCTTTCCTTCGTGGGCACCGGTAAGCAGATGCTCAACTACGCAATGACCGAGCCGAGTGCAGGATCATCGTGGGATGACATGCGCACGACCTACACCCGTAAGGACGGTAAGGTCTATCTGAACGGTCACAAGACCTTTATTACTTCCTCCAAGTACGTGCCTTACCTGGTTGTCATGGCTCGCGATAGCGACAACATGGACACCTACACCGAATGGTTTGTCGATATGTCCCTGCCGGGCATTACCAAGGAACCCCTGCACAAGCTGGGCCTGCGCATGGACTCTTGCTGCGATATCTACTTCGATAACGTCGAACTTCGCGAAGAAGACCTCTTCGGAACTGAAGGAAATGGATTCCGCCGCGGAGTCGCTGACTTCGATCTTGAGCGTTTCCTTGTTGCTCTGACCAACTACGGCCAGGCCTACTGCGCCTTCGAGGACGCAGCGCGCTACGCCAACCAGCGTGTCCAGGGTGGACAGGCAATTGCCCGCCATCAGCTCATCCAGCTTAAGTTCGCGGACATGAAGGTTGCGCTCACCAATATGCGCAACATGCTCTACGAAATTGCATGGAAGCACGATAACGGTCTGCTTGGCCGTGGTGACTGCTCCATGGCGAAGTACTACTGCGCGCACGCAGCATTTGAGGTCGTCGATAATGCTCTTCAGGTTCTGGCAGGCGTCGGTATTACCGGTGAACACCGCGTCCAGCGTATGTTCCGCGACCTGCGCGTTGACCGCGTCAGCGGTGGCACTGACGAAATGATGATCCTCACCGCAGGCCGTGCAGCTCTGAAGGAATACCGCTGATCGGCGGGAGGTGTATCTGATGTCATTACCCGTTGATAAGCCGTCCTACGGCAACCTTGACGGCCTGAAGGTCGTTTACTCTGCAGTGGAGATTGCTGTTCCTACCGCATGCGAAATCATGTCGGAGTGGGGTGCCGATATCACCTGGATTGAGAACACCTACAGTGGTGACTCTGTGCGTGATACCGAGTTCGTCAAGGAGATGGAACGACGTAATCAGCGCTCCATCTCGATGAATCCTTTCACGGATGAAGGAAAAGAGATTATCCGCGCGCTGGTCAAGGACGCGGATATCTTCATCGAATCCTCGAAGGGCCCGGTGTGGGCACGAAAGGGGATCACCGATGACTTCCTGTGGGAGGTCAACCCCCGCCTAGTTATTGTGCACGTTTCCGGTTTCGGCCATGTTGGTGATCCCAAGCGTGTTCACTCTGCGGCATATGATCTGACCGTCCAGGACTATTCGGGTTATGTGTACCAGAACGGCACGCCTGAAGAAGCAATGACGGCAGCGCCCTATACCGGCGACTACTTCAACTCGCTCATGGTGATCTCCTCTGCACTGGCTGCGGTTTTCCGCGCTCAGCGCACCGGAGAAGGCGAATCTATTGATCTCGCAATGTACGAAACGATGCTGCGCGTCGGCAGCTACTACATGATCGACTACATGAATAAGGGTGTGCTGTACCCGCGCGCGGGTGCTCGTCACCAGAACCTGTGTGCGATCGGCCAGTACAAGACCAAGGATGGTGTCCTGGGTCTGTGCTGCTACGGCATTCCTCAGAACAAGTACCTGCTTGAGGTCATTGGTCTGGGTGATCTGTGGGGGACAGAAGAGTACCCCGAGGACACCTCAGCGCTGTGGCTGGACGGCCCCAAGGCCTCGTTGATCGAGCAAAAACTGGAAGAGTACCTGCTCACCCAGAACGTCGACGATGTTGAGGCAGATTTTGTTGCCCACAAGATCGCTGCTCAGAAGTGCTTGGATTTCGACGACCTCATGGCCGAAGAACACACCAAGCTGCGCGGAAACTTCATGGAGTGGGAGAACCGCGAAGGGGAGACGATCAAGGGCCTGAATACGGTTCCTCGTTTTGCACATCGTCCCGGCGGTTTCTGGCGTCCGATGCCCGCATTGGGTGAAGACACTCGAGATGTCCTCCACCGCAGCGGTTTCTCAGATGCGGATATCGAGCGTTTCAAGGCCTCCGGTTCCATCAAGTTCGCCGAAGAGGACTGATTCGTGACGATTCGGGATGAGATTCACTCGCGCACTAATCTGCGCGACATCTGGGAGGATGCGGTCAATGCAGCCCCAGAACGCAGCTTCCTCATTTTTGAGGATGTGTGCGCTGGCGTGCGCGTTGAACGCTCCTACCGTCAGACAGATGAGCAAGTGAATCGATATGCGAATGTCCTTCTTAAACTGGGCTTTCGCAGCGGTGACCGCATTGCACTCTACCTGCCCAATAGCATCGAGTTCATCGAATGCTTCTTGGCGATCGCGAAGATCGGTGCGGTCATCGTTCCCTTGGATACGAAGGGGACCTCTTTTGAACTTGCGGGGCTGATCGGTGCCAGTGGCGCTCGCGCGGTGATTTGTACCCGGGGCTGTTCGCTGACCCTCGACGAGGCCGTGCTGGCCTCGGGAGTTCAGGTGCTCTTGGTGGGAAGTGATGCCGGTGAGGAGGAGTCTTCTCTACCCGCTCTCAGTCGGAGCTGCTCGCCTCAGCTGGATTACGATCCGCAGCTTGAAGCGCTGAGTCTTTTGGAAATTATGTTCACCTCTGGGACGACCGCGTCTCCTAAAGGTGTCATGATCACGCATGCCAATGCCGTATTTTCAGGAAAATACGTCAACTGGGAACTGGCGATGACCAGTGATGATCGCTACGCGACTTCTATGGTTGCCAGTCACGTGAATTTCCAGCTCTCAGCCTTCATTCCGGTCATCACCGCTGGAGCGACGCTGATTCTTCTTAGCCGTTACAGCGCACATCGTTTCTGGAAATCGGTGTGTCAAACACGAGCTACTTTGGTCCAGGGAATGGCACTGATTGTCATGACGATGCTTGCTCAACCCGTGGATCCAGAAGAACAGAACCACTGTGTGCGTCAGATGCACTATTTCCTGATGCTGTCTGATGAAGATAAAGAACGCTTTGAGAAGCGTTTTGCTGTTCCACTACTCAATAACTATGGCTCGACCGAGACCCTGGTTGGAGTTGTCACCGATCCGCCCGTGGGGGAGCGGCGCTGGCCTTCAGTGGGACAGGTTGGTCCTGGCTATGAGCTCAAGATTTGTGATGAATCCGGAGCAGAAGTAGCGCAGGGACACAATGGTGAGATCTGCATTCGGGGCGAGATGGGAATCTCGCTCATGCAGGGGTACTGGCAGCGCCCCGATGCAACAGACGAGGCAGTCATCGATGGGTGGTATCACACTGGTGACTGGGGATACGTTGACCCCGACGGATGGCTCTTTTTCGTCGATCGGCGACACGACCTCATCAAGCGCAACGGTGAGTCGGTGACCTCGGGTGAAATTGAAAACCTTCTTCGCCAAATCCCGGAAGTGAGCGATGCGGCGGTCGTTGGAGTACGCCACCCCATTCGCGGGCAAGATATTCATGCCTTCCTCACCCTCCACCCGGGTAAGGAGCTGAGCCCTGACAGTGTGTTGGAGTTTTGCCGCCAACGACTGTCTTCCTTCAAAGTTCCCAACGAGGTACGGATCGTCGATGAGCTGCCTCGCGGTGAATACGGCAAAGTCAACAAAGAATTACTCAAAACCCTGTGAAAGGAACAGGCATGGCAATCAATACGGATATGGTCGGACAGACCTTCGGTCCTTTCGTCCGTGACTACACTTTCCGTGATCTTGAGCTGTTTGCTCTTGGCTGCGGTGCAGGTATCGATGGCAAGGACGGACTCGAATACCTCAACGAGCACGATGAACGTAATCCTCAGCTCAAGGTTCTGCCCATGTTTGGTGCGATGCTCATCGTGGATTCCGAGGTCACTCGTACCATTGACTACGGCTACAACTATGCGGGCTCCCTGCACTGGGGCTTCGATATTCGTTTCCACCAGCCGATCACTAAGATGAGCGATCACTTGGAAACTATGGTTCGCCTTGAAGGCCTCTATGACCGTGGTGAGGGCCGTGGCCTGCTCGCTCAGCATATTGGGGACACCTACGATTCGGACGGAAACCTGCTTTTCACGAACGAATCTTGGGACTGCCTGATTTACGACGGCGGTTGGGGTGGCCCCAAGCCTCCCAAGGACATCGTTGAGATGCCAGAGCGCGAGGCTGACGTCGAGGTTGTTGAGCGTATTCCTGAGAACCAGGCTTTGATCTACCGCCTGTCGGGCGACTATCACCCGCAGCATATCGACTGGGATTATGCAGCTGAGAACGGTGAGCCTCGTCCCATTCTTCACGCGATCTCTTACGCGGGTGTTGTTATGCGTCATGCAATCAACGCTTTCGTTCCCGGAGAACCCGAGCGCATCACCCGTTTCAAGACCCGCATTACTTCGCCGGTTCTGCCCGGTAGCACTCTGAAGACGAAGCTGTGGAAGGTCGGAGAAGGCGAGCTCCGTTTCCAGCTGGTGGACGAAGATGCTGATGTCACCGGTGCGAAGCCGCACCTGAACTGGGGGATTATCGAATACCGCTGAAGTAACCTTGAAAGCATGGCTGCGTGATCACACGATGATCTGCAGTTCTGCTATCGAGGTGTTAGAGGAGATACACGCAGTGAAAAAGGAAGTAACAGATCTCGAAGATCTGGATATGTCGGGTGTGCTTTGGCGCATCATCGCATTTTCCAGTGGTGGTCCATTCCTTGAAGGCTATGTTCTAGGAATTATCGGCGTGGCGCTTTCACGCCTGGGTACCGATATCGAGATCAGTAATTCCATGTCGGGCTTGCTGGGAATTGCCGCTTTGGTCGGTCTTTTCTTAGGTGCCGCAGTCGGAGGATGGCTGACGGACCTCATTGGTCGTCACAAGATGTTCATTCTTGACCTGATTGTCATTGTCGTTTTGTCGGCACTGTGTGCCGTCGTTACGTCTCCTCTGCAATTAGTGGCTCTGCGCTTCCTCATCGGTGTGGCAATCGGCGCCGATTATCCGATTGCCACATCGATGATCGCGGAGTTCTCACCGCGCAAACATCGCGCAATGTCGATGGGCATGATCGCTGCTGCATGGTATCTCGGTGCCAATGTCGCAGCTCTTGTGGGCTACGCGCTTTACGAAACCCCTCACGGCTGGCGCTGGATGCTGGCGTCGTCTGCGATCCCGGCAGTACTAATTCTTATCGGACGTTGGGATATCCCCGAATCTCCCAGGTGGTTGGCATCGAAAGGCCGCCAAGAAGAAGCCGATCGCGTTGTCATGAAGCTTTTCGGTGAAAATGTCCGCCTTCCTGCGCAAGAGGTTGCCGAGAAAACTGAGTTTAAGAAGATCTTCAGTGGTGTTTATCTGCGTCGCGTGATCTTCGTTGGTGTGATTTGGCTCTGTCAGGCAATTCCGATGTTTGCTCTCTACACCTATGGCCCCACAATCGTTGGTTCCATTGGCCTTGGAGAGGGACGCAATTCGCTGATTGGCGAGCTTGTTATCGGCACCTTCTTTATGCTCGGTACATTCCCCGCAATGTACCTGGCTGAACGCGTGGGGCGTCGTCCGCTCATCATCTGGTGTTTCTTCGGCATGACGATTGCGCTTGGTCTGATCGGTTTCTTCCCGCAGGGGGGAATCGTTCTGATTTCCATTTGCTTCATCGCCTACGCACTTCTTGCTGGCGGTCCGGGCAACCTCGAGTGGCTCTACCCCAACGAGCTCTTCCCAACCTCCATTCGCGCCTCGGCAATGGGTGTTGCTATGGCTCTGAGCCGAATCGGCACCGTCTACTCAATGTTCGTCCTTCCGGCATTTATCGCCGATTACGGGATCTCGGCAACCATGCTTGCCGGTGCGCTCATTTCGGCACTTGGATTTGGTGTTTCCTTCGCTTGGGCCCCCGAAACCAAGGGACTGAGCTTGGACGTTACAGGATCAGCGGACTTCAAGGGGCGCTAAACGATGTATTGCATTGATTCAGTGGTTGTGAGCGCGTACCGTACGAATTGCTACGCGCTAACGAATGAAGGCGGGACGATTATTGTCGACCCGGGCGACCAAGCGAGCTTCCTACAGCAATGGACGCAGGACTTGGACGTCGTCGGTATCGTGCTCACCCACTGTCATTGCGACCACATCGGGGCAGTTAATGAACTTGTCGCTCAACACGGGTGCTGGGTCGCCTGTGGAGCTGCAGATGTTGCTGGAACGCGCGACTTGCATCTGTCTGGATTCGATGTCGAAGGTATCGACTACGTCGTGGATCACGTTGATCGGCCTTTGAAGGAAGGCGATGTCATTGAGTGGGGGAGCGATCGCCTTGAGGTGATCGATACCCCGGGACACACTCAGGGACATATCTGTTTGATCGATCGCGCCAACTCGATCCTGTTCAGCGGCGACATGCTATTTGCCGGAACGATTGGACGGACTGATTTTCCCGGGGGAGACCGGGCGCTTATGGCCTCATCCTGCGCGAAACTCGCAGAGGTTAATCAGGATCTTCGCGTACTTCCCGGGCACGGTCCAGCCACCACTTTGGCGGCAGAGAAGGCGCAGCTCACGCACTGGGCGCGCGTTCTCTGTCCGCGGGAAGTGGCTCAGGATACTGCGCGTAGTGACGAATTGAGATTGCCATGAAGCTGATCGTCAATCAAAGCTTCAAGGTAACGCGGAACCTTCAGCATGAAGCAGTCGATGTAGTCATCGGGCAGGCAGAAGGTGCGCATCAGAACCGAGCCTTCAATCGCGTCAAGCAGGCGGGTCACCGACAGGGTGTCCTTAATCTGCCCCGCGCTCTTGAACTCCCACAAGCGTGTGCGAATCGCACCCAGGGGGGTAACGAAAATCTGGTTGTGAATCAGGGCGATCGTCGGATCGTTCGTTTCACCAGCCTCGACGAACAGGCGACGAACTGCCCGACGATTCGGCCCAAGGTACTCGCGAAGGCGGAATTCGGCCTCGTTCATCAAAACTTCCCGCGCGCTATTCCCGCGTGGGCCAGGGCAACGAACCAATCGCGCGAAGGCGTCCTTCAGGAGGGCATCGCGGGTTTCCCAGCGTGTGTAAATGCTGGATTTGCCCACTCCGGCAGCGCTGGCGACCTTGGTCAGGTTGAAAGCGGCCCAGCCGACCTCTCCGTAGAGCGTCAGGGCGCTTTCGATGATCTTGGTTTCGACCACTTCATCGCGTGGCCGACCAACTTTGGGCGCGTCTTGTCGAGGATTCGGCACGACTTGCACCTTTCTTTCATAGCTGCTGGTAAGCGCCATATTACTCGCACCTTTCGGGTTAATGCGTGCGCTTTTCGGGAGCTGAGAAAACTTGGGGAGTCTTCCCTGTATCTATCCGAAAACAACACTCAAGAGAGAAGGACACGATGAGTATCGTTGTCGCGTATAAGTACGCTGCAAACCCGCAGGATACAACCGTGGGTTCTGATGGTGTCGTTGACTGGTCGCGTGCGAAGGCCGCGGTGAGTGAATACGACCCCGTTGCCATTCAGGTGGCACGCACTGTCGCAGATGCTAAGGGCGAAGAGCTCGTTGGTATTTCCGTAGGAGACGCACTGGTGTCCTCCTCAATGGCAAAAAAGGCTGCTCTTTCGCGCGGATTCGACCGTGCGTTGGTCGTTGCCGATGATGCCGCTCGTGATCTGAACGCCACTGCGGTCGCAGCTGCGCTTGCCGCTCTGGTTCGCAAGGTTGAAGGCGCGAATATCCTCTTGACGGGCGACTCTTCCATTGACGAGTCCGCCAAGATGATGTCTGCTCTGGTCGCAGGTTACCTGGGATGGCCCTGTTTCCAGGAGGTTTCCGCGGTTGAGGCCAACGGAAATGGATGGACCATCACGCAGGCTACCGCCTCTGGTACACGTACGATCACGGTCGATGGCCCCGTCGTCGTTGCCGTGACAACAGATGCTGTGACCGTCAAGGTTCCCGGTATGAAGGATGTTCTGCAGGCAGGAAAGAAGCCGATGGACACCGTTGCTCTTGCTGATCTGGGTGTCGAGCCGATTTCTGTTGAGGTCACCGGCCGCCTGCGCCCGGTTGCTCAGGAACGTAAGAAGGAAATTCTCAGTGGTGACGACGCCGCTGTGAAGCTGGTTGAGGCGCTGCGTAGCGCTGGTGTGCTCTGAGAAAGGACTTGGACAATGACTAACGCATGGATCATTACGACATCGAATCAGATTGCATCCCTCGTCGAGGCCGCACGCGCGATCGGTCCCGTAACCGTCATCGCTCTTGGCGACGAGGCCACTGGCATCGCTGGTGTTGACCGCGTTGTGGCCATCGGTCGTGGAAGCAATGCGCCTCTTGAGGCTTTTGCCCCCGCAGTGAACGCTGTGTTGGAAGGCGCTGGCGCAGATATCGTCTTCGCCGCGAACCGTCCCGTTGAGCGCGTCCTTGCCGGCGCTGTCGCAGCGCGCCTGGGCCTTCCCCTCATCAACGGTGCGCTCCGCGTTTCCGCTGGCGAGGCCGAAGTTTCGCGCTTTGGTGGCCTGACGCAGGAGACCATTTCCTTCCCCGGCGGCGCTGTTGTCGTCCTCGAAGGTGGAGCCCCCGTCGAAGGCGCAGAAGTTGCGCCCGAGGCCGGCTCGGAAGAACACTACGAGGCCAGCGTGAGCGCTGTGGAGCCCGCTGGTTCAGGTCCCGCCAATCTTGCTGCAGCGCGTCGTATCGTCGCAGCCGGTCGCGGCTTCAAGGCCGAGGAAGATCTGCAGATCGCCCGCGACCTGGCCGCAGCACTGGGCGCAGAGCTCGCCTGCTCCCGTCCCCTGGCTGAAGGAACCGCGTGGCTCTCCAAGGATCGCTATGTTGGTGTTTCCGGCATGCACGTTGCTCCGGATCTGTACCTTGCTGCCGGTATCTCCGGTCAGGTTCAGCACACCTCGGGTATGTCCGATTCGAAGGTCGTCGTTGCTGTCAATAGTGATGCCAATGCCCCGATCTTTGAGGTTGCTGACTACGGAATCGTGGGCGACCTCTACGATGTCCTGCCTGCGATTACCGCAGCACTTTCCTGAGGAAGAGTATGTCTGAAGAAGTAGAGGTTGATTTCGAGGTCATCGTCATCGGTGGAGGTGTAGCCGGTTGTGTTGCCGCCTACACTCTTGCCGGACAGGGACACGAGGTCCTTCTCATTGAGCGTGCGATGGAACCCGGTTCCAAGAATCTCTCGGGTGGTGTTTTCTACTGCCGAGTAATGGAACAGGTCTTCCCGGACTTCATTCATGAAGCTCCTGTAGAACGCCGAATCACACGTAATATCGTCAGCCTGCTCAATGAAAAGTCAGCGGTCAACATTGACTACTGGGATCAGCGTTTTGCTGAGCCCGCTAATGCAGTCACAGTGTTGCGCGCAAAGCTCGATTTGTGGCTGAGCGAGAAGTGCGAGGAGGCCGGTGTCACCGTGATGCCGGGTGTGAAGGTTGACTCCCTCATCATCGAAAACGGACAGGTTGTTGGTGTTCGTGCTGGGGAAGATGAGCTGCGCTCCCACGTTGTGGTTGCAGCAGATGGGGTGAACTCTTTCATTGCCCAGCAGGCGGGAATCCGCGCTAAAGAGCCGAAGAAACACCTTGCAGTGGGTGTGAAGTCGGTGATCGCTCTCCCCGAGAAGGTCCTTGAAGATCGCTTCAATGTGCGCGATAACTGCGGTGCAGCCTACGCAATGGTTGGGGATGCGACCCAGGGCGTTGCAGGTGGAGCGTTCATGTACACCAATAAAGATTCCGTCTCTATCGGTGTTGTCATGCGCCTTGATGACTTGGAAGCATCGGGCTTGTCCTCTTCGGATGTTCATGATCACCTGCTGACTCATCCGGCAATTGCTCCTCTGCTTGAGGATGGGGAATTGCTCGAATACGGGTGCCACCTGACCATCGAAGATGGGCCTCAGATGGTGACGCATGATCTCACCCGTCCCGGTTTGGTGATTATTGGTGATGCAGCTGGATTCACTCTTAATACTGGTTTGACCATTCGAGGGATGGATCTTGCTGCGGGATCTGCGCTCGCGGCTTCAACGGCGGTTCATTCTGCCCTCGAATCCGGTGATTTCTCTCAGGCAGCGATGGATCGCTACCTCAGTGAGTTGAAGTCTTCCTTCGTTGGGCAGGACATGCAGACCTATGCGAAGGCTCCCGCTTTCCTTGAGCGTCCTCGCATGTACAAGGACTACGGTCGCCTTGCTGCAGAGGTTTTCTACGGAGTCTTCAACCATGATCTTCGCCCGCGTCGCCACATCATGAAGGTTGCGATGGACGCGTTCAAGGCTTCTGGCCTGCGTTTGCGTGATCTCATTAGTGACGGCTTGGCCGGTATCAAGGCGTTGTGAGGCAGGAGGAACAATGAGCACATTGAAAATTGAGAGTGTTCCCGCCCGTCTTTCGCGTAACACTTACAACCTTGACGAGGAAGAATCTCATATCGAGGTCAACCAGGAGCGCGCTCGTGCCACCGGTGCCGGCAAGCTCTTGGAGCGAATCTGCCCGGCACATGTCTACTCGGTAGAAGAGGATGGGACCGTTGGAGTGGAATATGCCGCATGCCTAGAATGCGGTACCTGCTTGGCTATTGCCCCTGAAGGTGTTTTGAAGTGGCACTATCCCAGGAGCGGTTTCGGGATCATGTTCCGAGACGGCTACGGGCTTCGCCATTTGAAGTGGTGGGTTGAAAGCGTCTGCTTTCAACCCACCATTCTTGTTGTGTCCCTCGAATCCATAACTGCCTCAATGCATTCGGTGATATTTCCACGGGTGAGGGAATGACCCTCTGCAGAATTCCCGCCTACATGTAGAGGACGCCATTCAAGTGATGCAGTCTTTCTTTCTCCATGGAGTCTTTGTGGGCCATGAGAATTTAGATGAACCTCAAATATGGGAAGATCCCGAGTCGCTGAGGTGCTTTGACCTATCGGAAACAATCGATGCTCATCCGCATGCGTTCCCGTCGCATGTGCATCGGCGTCGATGAATGTGCACGAGGAAGATTCAGCGCTAAGACATATGAGGAGTGAATGTAAGTGTGATCGCTTCGCGCGCATGACGATATCCGTGCAATCTTCTAGGCACAAATGTTTGGCGGAAGAATGAACGGGGGAGAGGAGCAACGCTTCCATTCCGCTTCGTCCCAGTTCCCGGGCAAAAGGGAGAAGGAAAGCGCAGGCGGCTTGTTCCACTTCTTTGCGTGCGCCTAAAAGCCCGACACCAACGATGTTTTGGTAACCCAAGCGAAGTGCTTGGGCTGATGGATCAACTCTGTATCCCAAAGTTTCTGCCGCCTCGTGAACGCGCTTGGTGAGCGCATCGCTGACGTGAACGCTTCCCCGCAGGACATGAGAGACAGTCCCAACGGATACTCCAGCAAGAAGAGCAACGTCGGACATTGTTGGTGTTTTGGCCATGAGAGCCCCCTTTCTCTGGCCAACACTGTGCCGTAATCGCACGCCTGCCGGGTGCAGAACAAGTAAATTGTGGAAACACGCCGATGGGGTTCTTCCCTGTGCATAGGGAGACTGCGCCTTGCACGCGTGCATATTAAGCTGGTCATCAGGCGACCCTAGGAGGAGAAATGCTGCGACGCCTGACGGACACGATCGTATGTGGAGTACTGCTGATCTTTGATGTGCTGGCGTGGCTTATCGTCGGAACCTTTTCGGGTTTTGATCGTTCAGAACCGGGAAAGATTGCTTCAGTGTCCTTGAGTGCACTCATCATTGTCGCTGTACCCGCACTTGCAACGTGTATGATCGCGGCACTCGCTCGCATGATCACAAAGACGTCCGCACGTCGTTTCTACGCGTGGGCGCTCTTCCTGAGCGCTGTGGCTGGGGGATTTTGCTATCTCACCGCAATGGTCTCTTCCTTCCAAGGAATGGAAGTCGGTCTGCGCTGGATGGCATGCTATTTCGCAATCCAAGCGATTATCTCCTTGGTCCTGTTGATCGTGGGCCTTACCGGTGGCATCCCGCAGACCGCTGAAGACGCACACGCTTTGAACCAAGCCGCGTTGAAGACGTCGTCTTCTGCCGCGAAGCCTTCCTCTGCCGAGGCCTCGGCCCCAACCGTGCGCACCTCATCCGCCGTCCCTCCTGTTCCGTCAACTAGTTCCACGCAAAAGCCAACCGCTCGCGCAGACGCCGAAGCGGCCTCGTCAGAAGAGAAAAAGGAACGTTCATGACCAACGATGAATTCCGGGTGCTCCCGCTGGAATCGACCGGCGATGGCGCGCAGCAATGGGAGGACTCGGGATCGACGGTGACTCGAAGCGTTCTCGACAATGGACTACGCGTTATCACCCAAAAGATCCCGGCGACACGTTCTCTTGCACTGAGCTGGTGGGTCGGCGCGGGGTCTCGCGACGAAGACGAAGATAGCGCAGGTTCAACGCACTTTCTTGAACATCTTCTCTTTAAGGGCACAGCTCGGCGCAGCGCTTTTGATATCGCGCAGGCATTTGACGCTGTTGGGGGCGAGTCAAACGCTGAAACCGGAAAAGAACATACAAACTACTGGGCGCGAGTCCTCAGTGATGACACTGCGATGGCCATTGACGTCCTTGGAGACATGATCTCAGGCTCGCTCATTGATCCCGATGAATTTGAAACCGAACGTGGCGTTATTTTAGACGAGCTCGCAATGTCAGAGGACAACCCTCCCGAGGTCGTTCATGAGGCATACCAGCTTGCAGTTTTTGGTGATAACTCACTGGGGCGACCCGTGGGGGGAAGCCAAGAGACCATAAGAAGCGTTAGACGGGATGATGTCTGGGACTACTACCAGCGTATTTACGCTCCTTCCTCGCTGATCATTGCAGCAGCGGGGGACGTCAATCACGACGAAATCGTTGAGAAGGTTTGTCACTCTCTTCGCGGCGCTTGGTCTGAAGAACTTTCACGGGCTCAAAGCCCCAGGCCACGACGTTCAACGCAGATGACTGAAAGCAATGAATATCAGCCTGAACGCGTAACCCGTTATCGTCATATCGAACAGGCACATGTCATCGTCGGCGGGCCATCCATGCGTGCCGGAGATGATCGGCGTCCCGTCATGTCGGTTTTACTATCGATTTTGGGCGGTTCAATGTCCTCTCGTCTCTTCCAAGAGATCCGTGAGAAGCGAGGCCTTGCCTATTCGACCTATGCCTTTGACTCTGCCTATTCGAACGCGGGGGCGTGGGGAATGTATGCGGGGACTTCACCTGAACGAATCACTGAAGTTGAAAAACTCATGCTGGGAGAGCTGGAGAAACTCGCAATTTACGGTCCTAGTGAGGATGAACTCACCCGCGTGCGCGGGCAGCTTCGAGGCGGAATGGCTCTGGGCTTGGAGGATACTCTCTCGCGAATGTCGCGACTGGGACGCTCCGAACTTAACGGCCGTTATTTCACGGTTGATGCTGCTCTTGCTCGTATCGAACGAGTTCAAGCCGAGGACGTTCGAGCGTTAGCGGAAGAACTCGCTGGGCGAAGTGTCTTCACTGCGGAGGTCTTGCCGGGGGAACGTCAGTGACGAAGCGAAATGTTCGTCCTGCGCGCCTGAGCGACGTGAACGCGATTGCTGCTCTTGCGCAAGAGTCTTTCACAGAGATCTTTAACGCGTGTTCTCTCCCTATTGACCATCCGCTTCGAGGCCACGTGCTGGGAAGAACTCGCGAGCTGTGGGAGCGTACACTTTCCACGCAGGATAAGAACGCGGATTTAGGGCATACGTTCATTGCCCTCGAAGGGGAAAGTCCCGTTGGTTTGATCTCGACTATTTCGGCGCCCGCTCAATCTCTTGAGATTGGACAGGTCAAGGAAATCCCTACCGGGGTAGAGATGACAACACTCTATGTTCATCGCAGCTTCCGTCGAAGCGGACATGGATCGCGTTTGCTTGCAGCGATTGTTGATACTCTCCAACCCGCTTCCCTTCGAATGTGGGTGGCGCCCGAAGATACGCTGATGCTCCGTTTCCTTCAAGGAAGTGGTTTTTTGCCAGCGGGGCTGAGGCGCTCGTTTATGTTTGATGAGGCGCTTCAGGTTCAGCGCGATGAACACTTGTGGTGGGCACTTCGCTCCTAGCTTGTGTTCCGAGTGGGCCGGGAAAGTCTAGACGTGGCACACTTATTGCATGATGCCTCTGTACGACAACTTGCCCGAACCTGCCCCCTTGGAAAAGGGAAACCTCCGGATTGTCCCCTTGGGCGGCTTGGGAGAAGTCGGACGAAACATGAACGTGTTGGAGTTTGACGGCAAACTCCTCGTGGTTGATTGTGGAGTGCTTTTCCCCGAAGAATCCCAGCCTGGTGTCGATCTGATTTTGCCTGATTTCTCGTGGCTTGAAGATCGTTTGGATGACATCGTTGGTATGGTGCTCACCCACGGTCACGAAGACCACATTGGGGCGGTTCCCTATCTGCTCAAATTGCGCGAAGATATTCCGATTTACGGCTCAGATTTGACTCTGGCTTTCGTTGAGCCAAAACTTCGCGAGCATCGTCTTTCCGCCGATAATTTGCGCGTAGTCGCCGAAGGGGATCGTCAGGCAATCGGTCCTTTCGACTGCGAATTCGTCGCCGTCACGCACTCGATTCCGGATGCTCTTGCACTCTTCGTGCGCACTCCTGCCGGAAAAGTCCTCATCACCGGCGATTTCAAGATGGACCAGCTTCCCTTGGACCATCGCCTCACGGACTTGCGTTCCTTCGCCCGCTTCGGAGAAGAAGGCGTCGATCTGTTCATGGTGGACTCGACCAACGCGGAAGTGCCGGGCTTTGTTACCCCTGAGCGTGAGATCGGTCCTGTTCTCGATCAGGTTTTTGCCGAGGCCACGGGGCAGATTGTCGTCGCATCTTTCGCTTCCCACGTTCACCGCGTTCAGCAGGTCTTCAATGCAGCCGCTCGTCACGGACGCCGCGTTGCTCTTGTTGGGCGTTCGATGGAGCGCAATATGCGTATTGCTCAGGAAAAAGGCTACCTAGCTATTCCTGACGGCTTGATCGTGGACTCCAACGAGATTTCTCTTCTGCCTGCAAACCAGCGCGTGTTTATGGCCACTGGTTCGCAGGGTGAACCGATGGCTGCGCTTTCGCGGATTTCTCAAGGATCACACCGGTTTGTCAGTGTAGATCCAGGGGATACGGTCATTTTTGCCTCGTCGCTGATTCCCGGGAACGAAAATTCCGTGTATCGGGTGATCAATGACCTGACTCGCTTGGGTGCAAAGGTTGTTCACCAGGCCAATGCGAAGGTCCACGTGTCCGGTCACGCTGCTGCCGGTGAATTGATCTACTGCTACAACATCGTTCAGCCTGCAAATGTCATGCCTATTCACGGGGAGATTCGCCACCTTGTTGCTAACGGCCAATTGGCTGTTCTCACGGGTGTGAAGCCTGAGAATGTTGTTCTTGCAGAAGACGGCGTTGTCGTTGATCTGTGCAATGGGCATGCCCGGGTGGTCGGTGCGGTTCCCTGCGAATACATCTACGTTGACGGTTCTTCCATTGGAGAGATTTCCGAAGACGAATTGGCGACTCGACGTACCTTGGGATCGGAAGGCTTCGTCAGCGTGTATGCCGTTGTCGAGCGCGAATCTGGAATGGTTTTGGCATCGCCGACGATTCGCGCGATCGGTATGGCCGAAGATTCCTCGGTATTCGATGAGATTCTTCCCGATGTGACGGCTGCCCTGGAAGAAGCGGCTGCTGGCGGAAATGTGGATCCTCATATTCTGCAACAGGCAATGCGCCGGGTCATTGGACGTTGGGTTGGTCGTCACCTGCGCCGTCGTCCCATGATTGTCCCGGTTGTTGTTGAACAGTAGTTTTTGGTGTGAGTGAGCTCAGACAATCTGGAAGTAAAGGTAGGGTAGAACTATGAGCGGTCGTTTTATCTCGACGTATTCGGTTGTTCTCTCGCTTCCAATGCGCATTTCCAAATTGCCTGAGCGTGGCGGTTCCATCCATGCGGCGACGGCGACCTCTCTTCCCGCCGGCGGATTCACGACTTTGTGTGCCGCAGCGAAGCTTGGGGTTCCCACCGCAACCGCGTCTCCACTGGGGACGGGGCCGAATTCCTTCATGGTTCGTCAACTTCTTGCCGAGGCCGGAGTTAAGATCCTGATTCCCGAGCTCGTCGGTGATATCGGAGTTGCGATTCAACTGATTGAGGACGATGGTTCGATGACCTCGATCGTGACGACAGGGGTTGAATCTGAGCCTTCTCGTGAGTCTCTCGACCAGTTGGATCTTCATGATGGGGATCTCGTGCACATTTCGGGTTCTGACCTCGTCAATGAGGTGAGCGCTGAAGTTCTTGTGGGGTGGGCGGAAAGCCTTCCAAAGGGAATTACCTTGGTCGTTTCTGCCTCGCCCTCCGTCGCTCAGGTGCCAGCTTCAGTGTGGTTGCGTATCCTCAGGCGCGCGGATATCGTTTCACGCAATATTCGCGAAGCAGGAACTCTTTCGGACATTCTTGGCGGCTATGAACCTGGAATGAGTCTGCAAGATGCTACGCGGGAAGATGCTGTCATCGTCCGTCGCCTCGGCGTCATGGGATGTGAAGTCTTTCTCAAGGAAACCGGCGAAAAAATCAGCCTGCCTGCTTACGAATCAAAAACGGTCGATACTGCAGGGGTGGGGGATACACACATTGCAACAATGTGTGCAGCATTGCTCCTTGGTCATGACCACGTTGAAGCTGCTCGAATGGCTAACGCAGCTGCGGCAATTGCCATCTCGCACGAATCAGCACTTCCTGTTCCCACATGGGAACAGATTGATACAGTGATGAAACACGGTGATGTGACGCATGAGGAACGCTGAATTTCGGCGTGCCTTCAAGGTTTCGTGCCTCTCCGGCGGTAGCGTTTTCCTACCATGGCACGAAAATCCCCATCTTCAGCATCTTCGAAATCTTCTTCGCGATCCGGGAAGCCCACTGCGACCCCGGGGCTTCTTGCTCGTATCTTTTCCGGAATTGGTCGCGGCTTTCTTGTAATGATTCGCGCGTGGCGCGCAACTGATGCTCAAGTAAAGCGCGATGCTCTAGCTTTTGTAGTGATGGCCGCCGCCGTTCTTGTTGCTTTACGTGAGTGGTTTGGTATTTCAGGGCAAGCTGGTGATTTTATCCATCACGCGGCCGCTGGATTTGTCGGGATTTTTTCAGTCGTACTGCCAATCATTCTTGTCGCCTTCTCTGTCGAGCTCGTTCGAGTACGCGCGGGAAACTCAGCTCTTCCTCACCGAGTCGCGGGATGCCTAGGGATCGTTTTTTCCCTGACGGGACTTGTCCACGTCAGTAAGGGAAACCCTGCGTTTGATTCTGCCCAGTCCATTGAAACGGCTGGTGGAATCCTCGGATGGTTCATTGCCCGGCCGCTGGTTTTAATGCTCTCATCATGGGGAGCTGCAGCGATTCTTCTGTTGCTCTTTGCGTACTCGATTTTGCTTGCAACGCGGACCCAGGTTGCCCAGGTCCCGGGGCTGATCCGAGATCTCATCAACCGCCTCGCAAAGAAGACAAAACCGGAAGAAGAAGCTGATCCGATTGCTCGCGCGCGTGAAGAGGCGCGTCGTTCTCTGGCTGCGGGAGATGATCCTTTCCTTGATTCCTACGATGGGGACGAGGAATTCCGTCGTGCGGTTGAACCCTCGACTAAGGAGGAAGCGCCCAAGCGCGTGGATGCTGAGCGCACCAGGCTCATGCCCTCGGCCTCGACGCAGGAGGGAACTGAGGAGAAGGCAACGCCTGCGCCAATGGATGCGCCGACTGAAGCTATGCAGGTTCCTGCGCTTTCTGTCACTGAGAACATTGAAGAACACTCTGATCCTGAACCTCCTGCGCACACGGAAGAACCTGCCGGAGGATTCCAGGCAGAGCTGGATGAAACTCTGTCCTATACCTTGCCTTCGAGTGAACTTTTGGTTCGAGGCGCTCCACATAAGACACGTTCGGCAGTGAATGATCAGGTCGTTCAGTCTCTGCGTCAGGTCTTTGCTGAATTTAACGTGGATGCGCAGGTTACGGGCTTTTCCCGAGGCCCGACAGTGACTCGCTACGAAGTGACGCTTGGACCGGGTGTGAAGGTTGATCGCCTGACAAATCTCTCAAAGAATATTGCTTATGCCGTCGCCTCGGCTGATGTGCGTATTCTGGCGCCGATTCCTGGAAAGTCAGCGATCGGTATTGAGATTCCGAATTCTGACCGCGAAACAGTTGCCCTTGGGGATGTTCTGCGCTCTGGAGCGGCGCAACGTAACCAGCACCCTCTGGTTGTCGGTGTCGGTAAAGACGTTGAAGGTGGCTACGTGGTCACCAACCTCGCGAAGACCCCGCACCTCTTGGTCGCCGGCCAGACCGGTTCTGGTAAGTCGTCCTTCGTTAATTCAATGATCACCTCGATCATGATGCGTGCGACCCCTCAACAAGTGCGGATGATCCTTGTTGACCCCAAGCGTGTGGAATTGACGATTTATGAGGGCATCCCGCACCTGATTTCTCCGATCATTACTGATCCGAAGAAGGCAGCGGAAGCTCTGGAATGGGTCGTTAAGGAGATGGATGCACGCTACGACGATCTTGCGACCTACGGCTTCAAGCACATTGACGATTTCAACAAGGCCGTCTCTGCCGGTCAAGTTAAGGCATTGCCGGGACTGAACCGCGAGCTGCGCCCCTATCCCTATCTGCTTGTAGTTGTCGATGAGCTTGCCGATTTGATGATGGTCGCTCCTCGAGACGTGGAAGCTTCGGTTCAGCGTATTACCCAGTTGGCGCGTGCCGCTGGTATTCACTTGGTGCTGGCGACCCAGCGTCCATCAGTTGACGTTGTGACCGGTTTGATTAAGGCGAATGTTCCCTCCCGTTTGGCCTTTGCGACGTCCTCACTTGCAGACTCTCGAGTGATCTTGGACCAGCCGGGTGCAGAGAAACTGATCGGTCAGGGCGATGCTCTTTACCTGCCTTCGGGAGCAAGTAAACCGATGCGTGTCCAGGGTGCGTGGGTGACCGAATCTGAGATTCATGCCGTTGTCTCTCACGTAAAGGAGCAGATGCAGGCTCAGTACAGGCCTGACGTCCTCGCTCCCGCGAAGACCGCGAAGGTCGCTGAGGATATTGGCGACGATCTTGACGATCTTCTCGCAGCGGCAGAGCTCGTAATTTCTACGCAGCTCGGCTCGACCTCGATGCTTCAACGAAAGCTGCGCGTTGGTTTTGCGCGAGCAGGCCGCCTGATGGATTTGCTGGAATCGCGTGAAATTGTTGGTCCTTCTGAGGGATCAAAGGCGCGCCAGGTTCTCGTTTCTCCTGAGCAACTCCCCGAAGTTTTAGCAATGCTGCGAGGCGAAACCTCTCCCGAAAATCCTTCGCAAACCCCTGCTGTTCAAGAAGAAGTTACACAGACTTTTACGGAACAGTCGTCTAAGGGGCCTCAGGACGAGTACGATGGAAGTACGTCTCCTTCGGATCCCTACTCGGGACACGACTTCGGTGGTAGGACCGACTGGATTGACGACGAGCCTGAAGACAACGAAGACGCCTGGCAACTGACAGGACGATAGACAGCAAAGGGGCATAATCGGTGGCTACTCACGTGTCGCGTGTCGAGCGCCATGCGAAGGTCTCTGCGATCAATGTGCCGAATGCACTTACCGTTTTGCGTTTGATCCTGGTACCGGTTTTTATCTACCTAAAGTTTCAGGATCTGTGGAGTGCACAGTGGTGGGCGCTTGTGGTCTTTTGTGTCGCCGCAGGTACTGACCAACTTGATGGAAAGATTGCGCGCGCCTACGGCCTCGTGACTGACTTTGGGCGCGTCGCGGATCCCATTGCGGATAAGGCCTTGACTTTGAGTGCTTTTGTCATCCTGAGTCTTCAGGGAGTTCTGCCGTGGTGGTTTACGATTCTGGTTGCAATTCGTGAGCTGGGCATTACGGTCATGCGCGCCTTCTTCTTGAAGCGCGGAATTGTTGTTGCGGCTTCGCAATCAGGCAAGATTAAGACTTTCCTTCAGGTGTTGGCGATTTTCTTGCTGTTGATTCCGTGGGACTACTTCTTGGCCCTTAACCTGGCAAATAAGCCGTGGGCCTCGTTTGGTCTGATGACCGCGCTGTGTGTCGCTGGCGCAGCTCTTGCCGCAACTCTATGGTCCGGTGTTGCCTACGTCCGCGAGGGGATGCGTCTTGCTCGCGATAACGAGGAGAACCCGCTCGAGGATGCTGAATAGGGGAGCTGAGCTCCGCCCTTAAAGTTGAGTGTGACTGGCGCAACTTTGAGATTTGTCGTGTATGGTGGGAATACAACGCGATGACATGACGTTAGGATGGACATGATGAAGAAGCAGAAGAACACCGTGCCGATGTCTGCGCGTCCATTGAATGAATCGACGATGCATAAGGTTGCCCAGACGGGCTATCGTCAACCTATGACGCTTTCTCAGACCGCACCGGTTGTGCCACTCTTGCGCACAGAAATTGGTGATGTGCTGCGCGAAATTCGCCGCAAGCAGGGCCGTACCCTTCGTGAGGTCTCTTCGGATGCACAGGTGTCTTTGGGGTATCTCTCCGAGGTTGAGCGTGGCCAGAAAGAAGCCTCTTCGGAACTTCTTGAAGCAATTAGCGCAGCTCTCGGTGTTCCTTTGTGGTACATCCTCCGCGAGGTCTCAGAGCGTATGGCCGTCCTTGACGGAACTGTTGTTCCCGATACTGTGCCCGATGATTTACTTCCGGTGGCTTTGATCTCGTGACACTGTCAGAGTTTTGGGATGCCGTCGACGAGGTCTTTGGGGCAACTCTTGGGCGCTCGTTGACGGCAGACCTATATCTGCCTGCGCTACGTGCGACCTGTGTCGAGGCGCTGGAGCAGGGAATTTCCCCGGACGAGGTATGGGGGGAGCTTGTGCGTGAGAGTGGCAGTGATGAGGCTGTGCGCTGGGTGCATCGCATGAATTCGAAGGATCGCAAAAAGCTGCGTCGGGCGATTCGTCGTTAGTGGCGTGTCGACGTGCGTCGAACATCTGTTCCATTTATTCTGTGGAAGCAGTGAAATGTGGGCAAGTTTTCCACAGAAGAAGAAAACTGTTCGCAAATGCCAGTGGTCGAGCATAACTTCACTGAGTAGGCCTCGGAGAGGGGATCTACTGCATAGACCAGGACAGTAATGGCCGGAGAGGCTTCGACGAAAGGTACCACCATGGCAGCACCACGTAAGGGTTCCTCATCATCAGCTAATGGGGATCGCAATAAGGCTTTGGAACTTGCCCTGTCGCAAATTGATAAACAGTTTGGCAAAGGGTCCGTCATGCGACTGGGGGACGACTCGCGTCCGCCCGTTCAGGTGATTCCTACCGGTTCTTTAGCGTTAGATGTTGCACTGGGAATTGGTGGTTTGCCACGTGGCCGAGTCATCGAAATCTACGGTCCAGAATCCTCCGGTAAGACCACTGTCGCCTTGCATGCTGTTGCCAGTGCACAAAAGGCTGGAGGCAATGCAGCCTTCATCGATGCCGAACACGCTTTGGATCCGGTCTACGCGCGCGCCCTTGGTGTCGATACGGATAATCTTCTCGTCTCTCAGCCTGACACCGGCGAACAAGCTCTTGAAATTGCTGACATGCTCATCCGCTCCGGGGGCATCGACATCATTGTCATTGACTCGGTTGCCGCTCTTGTTCCCAAAGCTGAAATTGAAGGCGAAATGGGGGATTCACACGTTGGCTTGCAGGCACGTTTGATGAGCCAGGCGCTACGTAAGATTACCGGCGCTCTCTCAGCCACAGGAACGACTGCCATTTTCATCAACCAGCTGCGCGAAAAGATCGGTGTTTTCTTCGGCAACCCCGAGACAACGACCGGTGGTAAGGCGCTGAAGTTCTACGCTTCTGTCCGTATCGACGTTCGTAGGATTGAGACGCTCAAGGAAGCAGGCGCGCCGGTTGGTAACCGGACACGTGCAAAGATTGTCAAGAACAAGATGGCTCCGCCTTTCAAACAGGCTGAGTTCGACATTGTCTACGGCAAGGGTATTTCACGAGAAGGCTCCATCATTGATATGGGCGTCGAAACTGGAATTATTCGTAAATCCGGTTCGTGGTTCACCTATGGGGATGACCAGCTTGGACAAGGCAAGGAAAATGTACGCCAGTTCTTGTCTGATAATCCTGAGCTTGCAGATGAAATTGAACAGAAGATTCTTGTCTCTCTAGGAATTGGTCTTCAGGACCAGCCTCAAGATGACGCCGCTGCTGTTGAAATGGATTCCTCGATCGAGGACGCCGGCTTCTAGTCAATGGTTCGCTACTACGACCCGGAAACAACATCTGAAGAGGATGTGCGTCCGCGCGAGCGCACTCGTAGCCCCGCCCAGCGCCAGGCTCTTATGCGCGAACGCAATGCAGCCCTTGAAGGCAAGGCGGCATTTGACGCTGCAAAAGAAGTTGCGCTTCGTCAACTTGATGTACGTGCTCGCTCACGACACGAGCTCGAAAGTGCGATAACTTCGCGAGGTTTTTCCGCTGAGACCGCAGACAAGGTGATTGAACGCTTGGCGGAGCTTGGTCTTGTCGATGACCTTGCGTTTGCTCGCGCTTTTGCTCGGGGACGTTTTGAAGCCGGAGGAAAAACTGGATCTGCACTCAAGATGGATCTTTCCCGTAAGGGACTTTCCTCGCAGATTATCGCTCAAGTACTCTCAGAAATTGATATCGAAGAGGAGTATTCGCGGGCGCGTGCATTGGCAGAAAAGAAGATGCGCTCACTGGCAACGCATGATCGACAGGTGATTCGTCGGCGACTCTTTTCGATGCTCGCTCGAAAGGGATACCCGCCTCACGTGTGTATTCGTGTGATTGAAGAGCTTCTTGAAAGTGAGGACTACGGTGAGCTGTGAAGAAGTCTCGTGCGAGGAACTGCTGCGTTTACTAGAGACGCACAAGAAAACTGTCGCCGTCGCTGAATCCCTAACGGGTGGCTTACTTGCAGCTGCATTCGTTGAAGTGCCGGGTGCTTCTCACGTATTTCGCGGGGGAGTATGCACCTATGCAACAGATACGAAGCACTCCGTCTTGGGAGTAAGTGAGCGGAGGTTAGCGGCTACCGGGCCGGTTGACCCGGAAGTAGCGAAGCAGATGGCCATGGGGGTTCGCGCACTCATGGATTCAGATTTTGCGCTCTCAACGACTGGAGTTGCCGGTCCTGGGCCCTCAGACGGGCACCCGGCCGGTACTGTTTTCGTTGCTTGCGCATGGAGTGAAGGAACTACTTCACGGCAGCTGAATCTGTCGGGGGAACGCGATCAGGTCCGAGCGGGTGCGGTGTGTGGCGCACTCGCACTTCTCAATGATCTTCTCAAGACGGAACTTTTGGCCTCGGCACGTTAGAATTTCCGACGATGAGTGTTGAAATGATGGACTTCCCGCGGACATATGCGGTACGCACCCTTGGGTGCCAGATGAATGAGCATGACTCTGAACGTATTTCAGGGCTTTTAGAGAAGGCAGGTCTGGTTCCTGTCGAACGCGTACCTGCCGCAGCCGCGCGAGCAACAGATGCGGGAGACATGGGCGCGGACGTTATCGTCATCAACACGTGCTCCGTTCGTGAAAATGCCGCCACACGTCTTTTCGGCAATCTAGGACAGCTAGCAGCAGTCAAACGCGAACGTCCTGGAATGCAGATCGCTGTCGGAGGCTGTCTTGCTCAGCAAATGCGCGATGGCATCATCGAAAAGGCCCCCTGGGTTGACGCGGTATTTGGCACTCACAATATCGATGTCCTCCCTGCTCTCTTGCGCCGAGCCGAGCACAATCGCCAGGCCGCCGTGGAGATTGAGGAGTCACTGAAGGTCTTCCCCTCAACGCTTCCTACCCATCGTGAAAGCGCGTATGCGGCGTGGGTTTCGATTTCAGTAGGTTGCAATAACACATGCACCTTCTGCATCGTTCCTCATCTGCGAGGAAAAGAAAGAGACCGCCGTCCCGGTGAGATTCTCGAAGAAGTCCAGGCCGTCGTTGATGAGGGTGCCATCGAAGTTACTCTCTTGGGGCAAAACGTCAATTCTTATGGCGTGAGCTTCGGACAACGGGGTGCCTTCTCTGACCTCTTGCGGGCAGTGGGGCAGATCGAGGGCCTCGAACGTGTGCGCTTCACCAGTCCACATCCCGCAGCTTTTACTGATGACGTTATCGAAGCGATGGCACAGACCCCAACGGTCATGCCCTCCTTGCACATGCCCCTACAATCGGGGTCGGATGCAATTTTGCGTCAGATGCGGCGTTCCTACCGTCGTGAACGTTTCATGGGTATTTTGTCACGCGTACGTGCAGCCATCCCAGACGCTGCCATTACGACTGACATTATTGTTGGATTCCCCGGTGAAACAGAGGCGGACTTCCAACAGACTCTGGAAGTTGTTGAAGAAGCTCGCTTTACCTCAGCCTTTACTTTCCTCTATTCGCCGCGTCCTGGAACTCCGGCTGCTGACCGCGACGATCAAGTGCCCCAAGATATTGCACTCGAAAGGTACAAGCGCCTTCTTGCGCTCCAAGAACGGATCTGCGCAGAAGACAATGCGTCTCTAGTCGGGCAGGAAGTCGAAGTCCTCGTCGCAGCGGGTGAAGGCCGAAAGGACGGCAGCACACACCGCATTTCTGGCCGCGCGCGCGACAATCGTTTGGTCCACGTCGCCCTTCCTCTTGGCATGAGCGAAGCCGATCGGCCTCGGCCTGGGGATATGCTCCGCGCGCGCGTCACTTATGGTGCTCCCCATCACCTCATCGCAGACTCTGCCTTGGAAGAGGGCAGTCTCTTCGAATTACGACGTACACGCGCAGGCGATGCGTGGCAGGCACGTCAAGCCCATGAGGAAGACTCGAAGATTTCTCTGGGAATTCCGCGGATCCGTATCGGCTCCTAAGAGGCATCATGATCGACCGCGAAACCGCACCTACGCGGCTCGGAGTACAGCGCAACTTAATCATCGCGGTCGTCGGACCGACGGCCTCGGGAAAGAGCGATCTTGCGCTAGACCTTGCACAACTGCTCCCGCAGGAGATGGGGGCCAAGCAGGGGGAACTCGTATCAGCCGACGCGCTTCAGCTGTATCGCGGAATGGATATCGGTACAGCCAAAACTCCGCCCAACGAACGGCGAGGAATTCCACACCATCAAATTGATGTCCTTGATATCAGTGACGAGGCCTCTGTTGCCGCATATCAAAAATATGCACGAGAAGACATTGCACAGATTCACGCGCGTTCAAATCTGGCTGTTGTTGCCGGTGGCTCTGGACTATACCAGCGTGCTCTTTTAGACCATTTAGATTTCCCGGGTACCGATACGGAGCTGCGTAGCAGGCTCGAGGAAGAATCACGAACTCCTGGGGGAGTGGAGCAACTTTTCGCGCGCCTCGAAGAAGTGGACCCTCTTTCTGCTTCGCGTATCGATGCGCATAACGCTCGGCGGATCATCCGTGCACTTGAAGTGATCGAGCTGACTGGGAAGCCCTACTCCTCGTCGATGCCGCAGTATGTGTATGCGGCACCGGCAGTGATGGTTGCGCTACGCTGGCCGCTCGAAGAGCTCGATCAGCGGATTTGGCGGCGTACACAGGTGATGTTTGAGCAGGGGCTTGTCGAGGAAACGCGAGAACTGGACAAACAAGGTTTGAGGGCAGCAAAAACTGCCGCAAAAGCAACTGGATATGCCCAAGCGCTCGCGGTTATTGATGGGGAACTCACGACTGAGCAGGCCATTGACTCTGTTGCCCTAGCCACCAGGCAGCTTGCACGCAGGCAGATCAAGTGGTTGCGTCGCGACCCGCGCATTGTGTGGATTGATCGTTCCTCGTATGACGCTTCCATGTCTGCCGAGGCCGCGCTCAGCCTTGCACGAGAAACCGTCCTTCGCTCCTGCTCTCTTTTCGATATTGCATAGGCTCGCACGCTCTAGGCGGTGAGTACGCGGCTTTTAGGCCTGAGCGCGAACCTCGATAATCCGGTAGCCCTTCTTTGACGCAATCTTTTCGGAAGGAAACCCTTGATCGCGAAGCCATGCGGTCAAAGAATCCGCCCCAAGGTTCTTTTGAACGACAAGGTAGGCGACACCGTCGTGGCTCAAAAGGGAAAGCCACGTGGTCAATAACTCGTGGAGAGCTTTCTTACCAATGCGGATCGGCGGGTTTGACCAAATGACGTCAAAGGTTATTCCCTGAGCCGCAACGATTTTTAGAGCCTCCTCGGCGTGGAGTGCTTGAACATTATCTGCCTCATTGAGAGAGGCATTGCGCGCAGTCAGATCGATTGCACGAGAGTTAACGTCGACTGCCCACACGCTTGCCTCGGGAGCCTCCAGAGCCATCGTGACAGCAAGGGGACCCCAGCCGCATCCCAAATCAAGGAAGGTTCCACGCGGGGGAAGATTGGGGGCCTCGGCAATGAGCTGGCGCGTTCCCAAGTCAATGCGCCCACCGGAAAATACGCGATCGCTCACCCACATTTCGAGGTCGAATCCTCGAAGGTGGTCGCGAAGAAGATGCAGCTCGTCGGCGGAAGCTGGTTGCGAATCGGTGAAGTACTGTTCATCCACGTTGTTAAGACTACTTGACGTGGGGCCGGAGCTGCGAAACAACGCGACTTGTCCACAAGGAAGCCCGAGAAGACGACAAACATGGGAAAATAGAAAACACTACTCCCACGACTTTTGGAGACGATTGATGTCAGAAGATTCCACCGAGCGGGCACGAGGCGTTGTCGCGCGAATTCTTGCGCGTACCGGAACCGCATTGGAATCGACAGCAGGGCAAGCACACTACTCACAAGCTGGCGAACTTGAGCGTGAAGCGCGAGCAGGTACTAGGCGTATCCAAGGCTTGTCAACGGAACTTGAAGAAATCTCAGAGGTCGAGTACCGGCAGATCCGCCTTGAAAAGGTTGTTCTTGTTGGCTTGCGGACAAGCGGGAGCGAAGAAGAAGCAGAGAACTCTCTGCGTGAGCTCGCGGCTTTGGCGCAGACAGCAGGATCCCAAGTTCTCGACGGTGTGATCCAGAAACGGAGTCATCCTGATCCTGCAACGTATTTAGGATCGGGAAAAGCGCGAGAACTTGCCGAACTTGTCGCGGCAGACGGGGCTGACACCGTGATTGTCGATGGAGATTTGGCTCCTTCGCAACGCCGTGGGCTTGAAGACGTCGTCAAAGTTAAGGTTGTTGATCGCACTGCGTTGATCTTGGATATTTTTGCGCAGCACGCAAAATCGCGTGAAGGCAAGGCTCAAGTTGAGCTGGCACAACTTGAATATCTGCTTCCGCGACTGCGCGGTTGGGGCGACTCAATGTCTCGCCAAGCTGGTGGACGAGTCGCTTCGGGTGAAGGTATCGGTTCACGTGGTCCGGGCGAGACAAAGATCGAATTGGATCGTCGTCGTATTCGTACTCGGATGGCGAAGCTGCGCGAACAGATCCGCCGGATGGAGCCGGCGCGCCGCGCTCAGCGCGCCAATCGAGAGCGTTCCAAGATTCCAGCGGTTGCAATTGCCGGTTATACGAATGCTGGGAAATCAACCCTACTCAATGCTTTAACTGGGGCGGGAGTATTGGTTGAAGACGCTCTATTTGCGACCTTGGATCCCACTGTTCGGCGGACTCAGACTGAAGACGGACGCGCCTACACGCTTTCCGACACCGTCGGTTTTGTCTCGCGTCTTCCCACTCAGCTTGTCGAGGCTTTTCGCTCGACTTTGGAAGAAGTGGGGCAAGCTGACCTTATTGTCCACGTTGTTGATGCCGCACATCCTGATCCCGTCGGGCAGATTCAAGCGGTACATTCCGTTTTTGAGACGATTGACGGGGCGCGGGATATCCCAGAACTGATTGTCTTCAACAAGGTTGACCTCGCTTCCTCAGAACAGCGGGCGTTCGTGCGTTCTTTGGTTCCCCAAGCCGTGCTTGTCAGTGCAGCAACGGGGGAAGGCATCACTGACCTTCAGCATGCGATTGCCGATATGCTTCCACGGCCAACTGAGATCATTGATTGCGTCGTTCCTTACGCTTATGGTGCTTTGATCCATCGAGTGCATGAAGAAGGAGAACTCCTCTTCGAAGATTATCTCGAACAAGGACAACGCATTCGGGCACGCGTTGGGGGAGCTTTAGCTGCAGCAGTGCGCGCTGTTGCCTACGTTGAAGGCTCGATAGGTGAAGATGCGAGCGACGCCGAAGAAGATCAATCGTGAGTCGTGAGTCGTCCCTCAAAGCACTCAATCGAGCTCTCGCTGACATTGGTGGCTCCCCGAGGCCGGGGCAAGAGACCATGGTGAGTGCAATCTGCGATGCACTTGACGCGCCGGAGAACCTGCTTGTTCAGGCGGGGACTGGAACAGGCAAATCCCTGGGATATTTGATTCCTCTCATGGACTTTGCGATGAATCGAGACGAGCGTGTTCTTGTCTCGACTGCGACAAAGAACCTCCAGCACCAGATCCTCACGAAAGATGCACCGGTAGCAGCCGATGCCATTGAAACGACAAGCGGTAGACGGCCTCGTGTTGCCCTCCTGAAAGGCTGGAATAACTACCTGTGTAACTATCGTCTTGGCGGGGGATATCCGCTCGAAGGAACCCTTTTCGACATGGGGCCTGAGCAAGGAGAAGACGAAGAGGGAACCCAGACCACCGAAATGGGAGCACAGATCCTTCGCCTTCGATCGTGGGCTGGAGAAACGGAAACAGGGGACCGCGATGAGCTTGATCCTGGGGTGGATGATCGCGCGTGGTCACAGGTGTCAGTGTCAAGCTTGGAATGCCTCGGGAAGCAATGTCCAATGATCGACAGCTGTTTTCCTCAAATGGCGCGTGAGCTGGCTCAAGATGCTGATCTCGTCGTGACCAACCATTCTCTCCTTGGAATCAACGCCTTGGGAGAAGGAGATCTTTTTGGTCCGATCGCTGCACTCGCGGTCGATGAAGCCCACGAACTCGCCGACAGAGTGCGTGAACAAGCCTCAGTAGCGCTGTCTGTGAAAATGCTTGCAAGGATCTCAAGGCGCTTACGCTCTTTGGCGTCGATGGATACCTCGGCTCTGGAAAGTGTGGGTACCCAGCTTGATTCGGTGATTCGTACTCTTCCAACCGGTCTCCTTGACGACCGTGCACCGCTATCAGGGATTCTTTCTTCCTTTGATTCAGCTTGCCGTGATTTGGAGACACAATCCAGCGCGCAGCAGTTAGAGGCAACAGCAAAGGTCATGGTGAAGTCCCTCCTTGACCAGCTTGCGCAGGTGGGAGTTGCGTGGGGGAGAGACCCCGAAAAGAGCGTGACGTGGATTGAGCAAGACGATGATCGAGGCCTAAGTGAACTTGTGATCGCGCCTCTTCATGTCGCCCCCGCACTTGCTGAGCATGCATTTGGGGAAAAACCGACGATTCTGACGTCGGCAACCTTGCGCTTGGGAGATAGCTTCGAGCCTCTGGCCTACAAGACTGGGGTCATGATGGCGCCTCTGCCGTGGAAGGGGATCGACGTAGGCTCTCCTTTCGATGCGGCCAAACAAGGGATTCTCTATATTGCCGCTTCGCTTGCTGCTCCTCGTCCAGAAGGTCCCAGCGCTGAATCTTTAGAACACATGAGTCGCCTCGTACGCGCCAGTGGCGGCGGAGCTCTTGTACTTTTTTCCTCGTGGAAAGGTGCGCGCGCGGGCGCTGAGCAGCTTCGAGCTGACGGGATGAAGGACATCATGCTTCAAGGTGAGGACTCGCTGAGTACTCTCATCAAACGTTTCCGTCGCGAACGTGATTCGGTTCTTGTAGGAACAATGTCTTTGTGGCAAGGCGTTGATGTCGTTGGAGATGCGTGTCGCCTTGTTGTCATTGACAAAATTCCATTCCCACATCCGCATAATCCCATGGTCAGGGCCCTGACGCGTGATGCCGATCGGCAGCGGCAGAGCGGTTTTTGGCAGGTGAGTGTCAATCATGCGGCCCTCATGATGGCTCAGGGCGCCGGACGTTTACTTCGATCACACGAAGACCGGGGAGTCGTTGCAGTCTTGGACTCGCGCCTCGCTACAAGGAACTACGGTGCGTATATCCGCGCATCCATGCCCAAGCTTTGGCCCACACACGACATTGATGTTGCATGCTCTGCTCTCGAACGTTTACGTGCGGATTTGCCAGCGAAATAAAGCGGTACAACTCACCGGTAAGTAGGGGTTTAGCCCTGCCATCCGCTTGAGTGATCTGCAACAATAGATGTGTCCAGTCGTTTAGGAGGTCATTCATGCCTACCCATGCCCAAAGTCTGTATCCCGGGTCTTCAGGCCGTCCCTCGAAGATCGCAATCATTGGTGCTGGAGCAGTCGGTACTGCTGTCGCTTATGCCTGTTTGATGCGCGGAGATGCTCGCGATATCGTCCTTCATGACATCAATAAACCGAAGGTGGAAGCTGAAGCCTTGGACATGGCGCACGGTATTCAGTTCACCCCCTCCGGCTCTGTTGAGGGATCTGATGACGTCGAGATCGTTCGTGGCGCCGACCTGGTGATTGTCACTGCTGGAGCGAAGCAGAAGCCCGGGCAGTCTCGTCTGGAATTGGCCGGATCCACCGTTGATTTGATGCGCAAGATTTTGCCCAACCTTCTCAACGTCGCTCCCGATGCACGCTATATGTTCATCACGAACCCGGTTGACGTTGTCACCTACGTCGCGCTGAAGATTACGGGCCTTCCGCGTAACCAGGTTTTCGGTTCGGGTACTGTTTTGGACACTTCGCGCCTGCGCTACCTAGTCTCTTTAGAAACCGGAGTCGCAACCCAGAATATTCACGCCTACGTTGCTGGTGAACACGGCGATTCTGAGGTGGCACTGTGGTCCTCTGCTGAGATTGGCAACGTGCCCTTGCGTCACTGGGGACCGACCTTGTCCGGCAAGCTTTTTGACGCTGAGCTGCGTCAGCAAATCGCACTCGACGTTGTTAACTCCGCCTACAAGATTATCGAAGGTAAGGGTGCAACGAACTATGCAATCGGCCTGGCTGCCTCGAACATTGCTCGCGCGGTGCTTCGTGACGAAAACCGTGTCCTGACGATTTCGACCCTCTTGGAAGATTGGGAAGGAATCTCGGATGTCTGCATGGCTGCGCCGACACTGGTTGGACGAGAAGGCGCTGGGCGCGTGTTGAATCCGCCTTTGACGCTGGCTGAACGTGACGGTTTGACAGAATCTGCAACGCGTCTGCGTCAAGTTGCTCGCGATCTGGGCTTCTGAGCGCTCAGCTGTTCGCTTAAGGGTTTGTGGCCAAGGCATAGGATGCCTTGGCCACAACTATTGTGATCTAGAGCGAACGGATAACGGTAACTACTCTTCCCATAATTGTTGATTCATCTCCTGGGATGGGGGCGTAGTTTTCGTTGTGGGGGAGTAGCCAGACGTGGCCCTGCGTGCGTGAAAACTCCTTCACGGTTGCTTCCCCGTCGATCATTGCCGCGACGAATTGTCCGTTAAGCGCTGTTGACTGGCTGCGGATCACGACGAAATCTCCGTCGAGGATGCCGGCATCGACCATAGAGTCTCCGTGAACTTCAAGCATAAAGAGTTCCCCGTGGCCTGTGAGGCGGGTGGGGAGCTCAAAGATGTCCTCGATTGCTTGTTCCGCTGTAATAGGTGCGCCCGCTGCAATTCTTCCGACAAGAGGAATTGCTGAAGCTTCTTCGTCAACGTGAGCGGTGGGAATTTCAACCGTGACGACGTTTGTGGAGCTTGGATTCTTTGGTTCTTTTTCTTCCCCTAAAACGGATTTGCCTAGCTCTGAGACTTCAAGTGCGCGAGGAAGTCCGGGCACTTTCTGGAGGAAGCCCAAACGCTCGAGAGTGTCGAGGTGATGCTTGACGGTTGATGGGGAAGACAATCCAACGACCTGCGCGATTTCTCGCACCGATGGAGGGAAACCGCGAGTGCGTACTTCGGTGTTAATCAGGCGCAGAATCTCGATTTGCCGCTCGGTCAATTCTGTGTCGCTGCTCACGATAATTCCTTCGGGGCTCAAAAGTGGATGGAAGTGAAAGTGTCCCGTGGTCCACTCTCACCGTTAAGAATACGGGAGAAATCAGCTAAATCAAACATATGTTCGAAAATGGCTCGACATTTCTCAAAAGAATTGCTATCGTACAAGTGTTCGACGAACATGTGTACGACCGAAAGGGGAACATTGTGAGCACACTGACTGTTGCTGCCACTCAAGAGGCAAGCCGTCGTCCGCACCTTGAAATCGTTCGTGATGAACCTCTTGCACGTGTCTATGACATTCGAAACGCGCCTTCTGCTCGTCGCCGTCGACAGGTTCTTCGCGCGGATGATCCCGCAATGCGACGTCATCCTGTCTTGGTCCAGCGCACCCAGATCAATCTGCGTCGCGTGCTCACCTCAGGTCTTGCATTTGTTACCGCGGTGGGGATTGCGATCGGCGCGGGTCTTGCTCTGCAGACCACCCCATATGATGGCCCGACGCGCGTTGTCTCCGTTTCCAGAGGGGATAGCGTGTGGAGCTTGGCTCAAGGTGTCGATACTTCTCGTCCTCTGCAGGACGTCGTGACAGACATTGAGCAGCTCAATGATATTCAGGGAGCTCTTCAGGTTGGGCAGGAAGTGCGCATTCCGACTCGCTAACGCTTCGTGAACTATCGTCTTGCCCCCCGTGTCATAGTTGCGAATCGTCACGATCAACCGTAGCGTTAGAGAGTGCATTGCCCCTTCTGTCACAACCCCGATTCGCGCGTGGTCGATACGCGTATTGCGGATGATGGCGCCTCGATTCGTAGGCGAAGGGAATGCACATCATGCAAAAAACGATTCACCACGCTTGAGACTTCATCTTTCCAGGTCGTTAAGCGCTCGGGTGTGATTGAGCCTTTCTCGCGTAATAAAGTCGTTGCTGGCGTGCGGAAAGCGTGTCAGGGGCGTCCCGTCAGTGATGACGAATTGGCTCTTCTTGCACAGCAGGTTGAAGAACATCTTCGCACCTCGGGTGTCTCCTCAGTGTCCAGTGACGAAGTGGGGAAGGCGATTTTGCCTTTCTTGCAGGACCTCGACGAAATCGCTTACTTACGTTTCGCTTCGGTCTACCATGCCTTCAACTCTCTTGACGACTTTGCGCGGGCTATTGACACTCTGCGCCAACGCTCGCACGAAAAAGCTCAGGCCAGCAAAACACGCAGCTAAAATCGCGAGGTTACTCGTCCCAGTCTTCCATGCCGCGGGGGAGTTCGTGGCATGTGAGTGCGTGTAAGTCATGGGTCGCGCGCGTGAGAGCAACGAAGAGATCTCCGCTTCCCTGCTCCAAAATTTCCTGGGGCTCAACGACCACTACGGAGTCGAACTCCAAACCTTTGGCGCCAGCTGCAGTTAAGTAACTCACCCGCTGATCAAGTGCTGAGGCTCCCGATTCATCTGCATGCCACTGGCGTGCTTGGGCATCTGGCACAATGACGCACACTCGGCCATTGCCCTCGCCTTCCTCCAGATTCAAGCGTTCTTCCATTGCGTTTACCGCAGCTTGAACACGAATCCGTACATCGGCCTCGTCGCGAGCGCGGGAGGCACGGTAGCAATGAGGAACATCGCGGACAGCCTCCATGGGATAGAGCACGGGGGAGCCATGCAATGCCATAACGGACTGCGCGATCCGAGTGAGCGTTCGAGGAGTTCGGTAGGAGATTGAAAGAACAAACTCCTCGCTGAATGCGCGAGCGGCAGGTCCAAGTGCTCGCTTCCATGAAATCGGACGACGGTGCCCGCGTTTTTGATCAAGGTCGCCGACAACAGTCATCGAACGAGTCGGACAACGTCGAAGAAGGCATCGCCACGCCATGGGGGAGAGGTCCTGGGCCTCGTCAATGACTATGTGCCCATAGGTCCACTGGCGGTCGGCGCGCGCACGCTCAGCCAAAGGGACAACTGCGCGTACCTCTTGGGTCTGACGCATGAGCATCTCGGCGGTCACGATACCACCGCCTAGACCCGTTGCCTGTAAGGCATCGTTTGCGCGTTCGCGTTCTTCTTTTTCGCGCTGTTGCTGGGCTCGCGCGCTCTGAGCTGAGGCGACATCAATGGTGCCCAGAAGTTCCTCGAGCTCGTCAATGAGAGGAATGTCAGCAGTGGTGAAGGGCTCGTCGGCACTGCGCTTCAGGATCGCGAGTTCTTCAACAGACAGGGGGGACCCTGCGTGACGATTGGCTGCGGCTAAGAGAGTGGGACGAGACCACAGTTTGCGCAGGAATGCTGGAGCTTGGGTGGGCATCCACGCGAGGTTGATGGCGCGCCTGGCATCGATTGAATCGCGAATCTCGGCCATCCACGAATTGAGATCGTCAGGATCGATATCGGCTGCGCTGTGAGCGTCTCCCGCTTCGATGATGAGTTTGTTCGCGAGGAGTTCCATGAGGCCCAACGCGAAAGACTCGCGGACAACATTGTGGGGACGTCCGCTGCGGCGTGCGCGCGAAATTGCAGAGCGCACCTCTTCAGCGCTCAAGGTCACGCGTCGATTCCAGACCTGGAGGACCTGATCGCGTTCAGGATTACGCGGGATGAGGCGCACGGCCTCGCGAAGAATGCGGGCGAAGGCGGCTCGTCCCTTGATTTCGGCACACTTGGGCGAATCTTCGCCACTGCTCGATATTCCCGGGACGATGTCACCGATGGTCATTTGGACGACTCCGGACTCTCCAAGGGAAGGGAGAACCTGCTCGATATAACGCAAGAAGGTCCGCGACGGTCCAATGATCAGTACCCCGGAACGCTCGAGGCGTTCGCGCTGGGTGTAGAGCAAGTAGGCTGCGCGGTGAAGAGCGACGGCGGTCTTCCCGGTTCCCGGTCCTCCCTGAACGACAAGGATCCCGCGGTCACTTGCTCGAATGACTCGGTCCTGCTCGCCTTGAATGGTTGCGACGATATCGCCCATTCTTCCGCTCCGTGCCGAGGACAGAGCAGACATCAGTGCTCCTTCGCCCTGCAGGGTTAAGCCATGCGTGTGGGCCTGCTCGGCGTCCAAAAGCTCGTCTTCCACGGAAGTGACGGTGCGGGCACGGGTAGCGATGTGTCGCCTACGAACAACGCCTTGTGGGTCTTGGGCTGTTGCTTGGTAGAAAGGCGCTGAGATCGGGGCCCTCCAGTCAACAAGAAGGGGAATAGAGTGCTCATCAAGCAAAGAAATACGGCCGATATAGTGCCGAGACTGGTCGCTCATGTCGAGGCGCCCAAATACCAAACGTTCTTCGACGTTATCGAGGCGTGTGGACAGTTCCGCAAAGTGAGAGGCCAAGGCGTCGCGCTCGGTCCATCCCTGCGCATTTCCCACACCGTGATTTGCATCGATCTTTTGGCGCTGCTCGCGGTACTGAGAGCGCAGTTCGTCCAGACGCGAATATGCGCGATCTACAAAGCTTTGTTCTTCGCTCAAGTGATCTGCGGTGCGAGCTGAGTCAGACATCGGGACCTCTCGGTAGAAAAAGTCTGGCGTTCTATTTTGCCGTATCTGGCCACCAAATTCCTGTGATATGCCCTTGGCGCAATTGTGGGATTAGCCGCGCTGGAAGGATGTAAACAATGTAGTTTTACTATGAGTAGTGCCCACTGGGGGCGAGTTTGACACCGAAGGAGGGGAACGTGACCGAAACCCAGACTCACGGGGATAATCACCAGGCTCCCCACACTCGTGCGCGAATTCTGGTGACGTATTTCGACGGCGCGATGGATGCAGGCGCTTCCGGTCGCATGGCTGTCGAACAGATGCTTCGCGTCCTTCCCGCCACGCACGTTGCAGACTTTGATGCCGAAGACTTCATTAACTACCGTTCACATCGCCCGGTCATCACCGTGAAGAGCTGGGTGACTGAAGAGGTAGAAACCCCGAAGATCTCTCTTGACCTTTTGCGTGATGACCGCGGAGAGTCTTTCCTGCTCCTCCATGGACCTGAACCCGATTACCGCTGGGAGACTTTTGCTTCCCGTGTTCAAGAAATTGTTACCGAGGCCGGGGTTGAGGTGGTCTTCGGGATGACCGGGATCCCTTCCGGTGTTCCTCACACGAGGCCGACTCCCGTCCACGTCCATACGACCGATCCTTCGCTTGTTCCCGCGCAGCCACATATGTCGGCGCGAATCCAGTACCCCGGGTCGATGGTGTCTCTCCTTCAGTGGCGCCTGAAGAGCGTGGGGATCGATGGGATGACTCTTCTTGCGATTGTTCCCTATTACATGTCGGAATCGGCCTATCCTGCGGCTTCTTCTGCTCTGCTGCGTAAGCTCTCCGAGTTTTCTGGTCTCTCGCTTCCCGTGGGGGATCTTGAACAGGGAGCAGCGGAAGACTTTGATGCTTTTGCTGCTCTTGTGGATGCAAATCCTGAGGTTCAGCGCACCGTCCATGCCCTTGAAGAGCACTACGATTCCTTCTCCGGCGATGGATTAGGGATCCCCCTTAATGCGGTGCCTTCAGCATTTACGGTTGGTTTAGGGGCTGAAAAAGACACTGAGATAACGGGGATCTCTGATGCGATCGAGGCCTATCTTGCCTCAGTGACCGAAGGTGCAACGGGAAACACGCAACCGTCTGAAGCCGACGAGAAGGTCATTGAAGAAAAGCCCTCTGTTGATGATCTTCTTGCCGCGGCTCTCAAACGCGTTGCCGAGCGTAAAGAAGGCTCCGACTCGGTCGGTGGTGCGCACGCGCCTCGCCACCGCGGCAGTGCTTCCGCTGCGGAGGAAAGCCCGGAACGCGCCGAAGGGCCCGCGCAAGAGAACCAAGAGGGCTGTGCCGAATAAACCCGAGAGTAGGAGCCTGCCAACTCGCGGAGCCCTAGAGAGGTTTTGCGAGGCTTAGGCCTTGTCGGATTCCCAGCCGATTTCCACGTCGGTCATGGCCCGCGCTCCAGCCTGCCATTTTGATAGGTCTTTGCCGCGAAGGGGGCGGGCGGGAAGAGGGAGCTTGCGAAGAAGACGGTCGAGTTCGGCCTCGTCGACGGATTGTGGCGAGTACTGGGCGAGGAAGACGATATTTCCTCGTCGTGCCCCACGCCCGACTTTGGGGTCGCACAGGGCTTGGACATCTGCGAAGCTCTCCTGCATACCTGCCAGATCAATGCGCGCGTTGTCGCTACCTCCGTGCGCGCTATTGGCCAGCAGCAGGCCGCCTTCGCGAAGAACGCGATGGCACTGGGAAGTGAACTCGAGGGTTCGCAGCTGAGAGGGGACAGATTCCCCGGCAAATGCGTCGCGGACAATGACGTCAAAGGAAGACTCACGAAGAGAATCAATGACCGCGCGCGCCTCGCCGATTCGTATTTTGAGGATAGGTGAGCGTGGAAGATCAAAAGCTTCGCGCGCAAAGCTTGCGATCTTTGGAGAGATCTCGACAACCGTATGACGCGATGAGGGAAAGAGAATCGACCATGCCCAGGGGAGTGCGCAGGCTGCGCCTCCCAAATGAAGAACGCGAAGCGGCGCGGACGAAGGAAATGTTGCTTGGAGCGCACAAGTTGCGTGCTGCATGTACTCAAAATCGAGATAACTGGGGTCCGACGTGTCGATGCACGAAGATTCGGCGCCATCGACAAGAAGTGTTGCTCGCGGGCCGTCCCACCGTACTTCAATTGACGGGGAGTCTAGAGTACTCATAGAACAACTCTAAGCGGGAAGGAGGATCCGATGTCGAACGCTCCGCGCGATAAGCGTCGCAAACGCTTTTGGGGAGACGATGATTCTCAAACGAATATCTTGCACATAGACATGGATTCTTTCTTCGCGCAGGTTGAGATTCGAGAAGACCCATCGCTTGTCGGTAAAGCCGTCATCGTGGGGGGAAGCGGGAATCGAGGGGTTGTCACTTCTGCGACCTACGAGGCCAGGGGCTTGGGCGTGCGCGCCGGCATGCCTATTGCTCGTGCACGTGCACTGTGTCCGACAGCAGTATTCATCCCTGGGCACTTTGAGCTCTACCGCATGTATTCGCGCAAAGTCATGGAGATCATCGGGCGTTTTAGCCCACTTGTTGAGCAAGTGAGCGTCGACGAGGCTTTTGTTGACGTCAAGGGGTCGAGGCTCCGTTTCGGAACCCCCACTCAGATCGCGCGAGATATCCGTACTCAGATTCGAGGGGACCTTGGCTTGCCGGCGTCGGTGGGGATTGCCTCGACGAAGTCGGTGGCCAAAATTGCCTCTTCGAATGCCAAGCCTGACGGTCTCTTGTTGATCCCCGCCGAGGCCACGATTGAATTCCTTCACGGACTTCCAGTTGGCGCCTTGTGGGGAGTGGGTGCCAAAAGCGGGCAGATCCTTGAACGCGAGGGGATCCAAACGATTGGACAGCTTGCCGAGCATCCTGTGCAGCGCTTGGCTCGTCTTCTTGGTGCCGCGGCTGCACACCAACTTCATGACCTTGCGTGGGGAATTGATCCGAGGCCCGTGTGCGTCTCGCGTGAAGAAAAGTCAGTTGGTATGGAGAGAACCTTCGAGGTTGATATTCGTGATCGGGGGCAGCTCGAGCAATTTATTACCAAGGCCGCGCATGAATGTGCCCGCCGATTGCGCGAAGGCGGGTGGGTATGTCGTCAAGTTGCGATCAAAATGCGCGGCGCGGACTTTTCAACAATCACTCGCCAGCAGCGCTTGGCTGCTCCTACTGACTTGGGACGAGAAATTTCGAGGATTGCGCAAGAACTATTTGCTCGTGAGACTCTTCCGAGCGGGGGAGTGAGACTTTTTGGAGTGCGAGCAGAGGGACTCATTGCCCGAGAAGAAGGCTTTGAAGTCATGCTTGATCAGGACGAACGCCCCGAAGCTGCCGAGCGTGCCATGGATCAAATTCGCGGAAAGTACGGGGCAGGGGCAATCTCGATTGCATCTTTGCTTGACGAAAACAAGTAGAATGACCCCATGGCACTTTCTGATTACGAGAAGCAAGTTCTTGAGGAGATGGAAGCACAGTTCGACCATCAGCCTTCCTCCTTCCGTGATCACGTGCGCGAAGACGCTCATTCGCCGCGTTCTTCTTCAAAGCTTTCACCCAAGCGGGTTGCTGCGGGCTCGTTGATGATTGTCGCGGGTTTGCTGATCTTGGTTGCTGCTGTCTCTCTTGGGTACTCGGTGATTTCTTTGATCGTTGGGGTCGCAGGCTTTCTTTTCATGCTTGGCGGCGCTTGGTATGCCTTGCAGACTCCGCGGGCTGCGCGCTCTGGCGGGAAGAGAGCTTCTTTTATGCAGCGTCAAGAGGAACGTTGGGATCGCCGTTCCACAGATGAATAACTGACTTTTTCGGATGGATGCCTGGTGAGTGTGCTCGCCAGGCATCCATTTTTTGTTATTGGGGAGGCCGCGCTGTCGGCCGCATCGTTTCCCCACTTTCCTCCACATCTAGGTGCTTGAGCATATTTGTGCTGGTCAGATGCAATTCCTGAGTTTTTTGACGAGAAACACTGAAAATTTCCCCCACTTTCCTCCACACTCATTTTTTGTTGGTATTTCGCGGATTTATATAGCCATTTTGTTGTATTAGCGTAGGAAATGATCCCAAAATGGCAAAACGTGGAGTAAAGTGGGGGAAGATGTCACGGAGGGGAAGGCGGTGAATGATGTTCCTTGGCACTTACGAGCCCAAGCTCGACGACAAGGGACGCGTGATTCTGCCTGCCCGATTCCGGGAGGACATGGAAGGTGGCATTGTTCTGACTCGAGGTCAAGAACACTGCATCTACGCCTTTCCCGCCCAAGAGTTTGAGCAGATGACGGTGGAACTTCGACGAGCGCCACTGTCATCCAAGCAAGCGCGCGACTATGTTCGCGTGCTGCTCTCGGGGGCGTACAAGGAAGTTCCGGATAAGCAAGGAAGGATCACTCTTCCTCCGGATCTTCGCAAATACGCCGGTCTTGACCGCGAGCTCACCGTCATTGGTGCCGGATCGCGCGCAGAGATCTGGAACTCGCAGGCATGGAACGACTACCTGTCCGTCCAGGAAGACGTGTTCTCACAAACTGAAAACGAAATTATCCCAGGAATGTTCTAGTCCGTCATTCCAGGTCTCCTCCCGATGTTCTGACGTCACTTCCCCGATGGCAGAGCACGGTGGGGGACCTGGAACGACGGATACCCATCACACAGAAGGAGGGCAGAAGTGTCTGTTGACCGCGATGCCTCGCGCTTGCATGTTCCTGTCCTCCTCAACGAGTGCTTGGATATGCTCGCTCCCGCTATTGAAGCCCCCGGAGCAATCCTGATTGACGCGACCTTGGGGATGGGTGGTCACACCGAAGCAGCGTTGAAGCGTTTCCCTGAACTCACAGTCTTCGG
>CAUTOM010000005.1:0-49472 GCA_963540435.1 uncultured Actinomyces sp. | reverse complement strand
TGATTGTCACAACCGCGGGAGACACGGTTGCCGAAACTGCTTCCCAATCGACTGCCGTTCCACCAGAGTTTGCTTGCGCTGGCGCGGAAGTCTGACTGACCAAGGGAGTGGTAACAGAGGAACGCAGGTTCTGGCCAAGTACAAGGGTTCCACCGGTTGCGAGTCCAATACTGCAGACCATAGCGAGGAAGAGGGCTCCCCAGCCCGGGCCTCGCTTGACCGGTGCGGGTGCAACGGCAACCGGTGCCGCCTCAACAGTTTCTGCGCCAGTTTCCTCTGCCGAGGCGACCGGCGCACTCTGCGCGAAGCTTGCATCACTAGCATCCGGACTTGCCGGAGTCGGAAGGACAGCGCTAGGAGTTTCCGAGGCACTTTGCTCAGGTGCTTCATTCATCCGCGGTTGGAAGCGCGCGCCATCTTCGGGTGTGTTTTCGTCAGGATTCATCGCCAACCCATTTCAATCGTTATCAATTTGTTACATTAGCATGCTACAAGGATCGCAAAAGCGCAATATCTTTCGTCGGTCGCGAAATCGGAAGATGAAGAACTTCCAGTCCTTCAACTTGCGAAGTGAGGATTTCTCGAAGCTTGGTAAGCGATGAAATAGTGCGGGTTTTTACGCCGTATGCCTTGGCAAGCGCAGGGATATCTGCGCGCTGTGAAACCCCAAAATAACGCTCATATACTCCCTCAGATGCTGTGCGCCCGTGCTCAAGGCTCTCAAAGATTGAGCCACCGGAATCATCAAGAACGATTACTCGAAGAGACGGAAATTCTTCATCGCGAGGCAGTCCCAAACCAGAGGCATCGTGTAAGAAAGTCAGGTCCCCCATCACCGCAGTTACCGCCGAGCAATCTGCGCCTTCGAGGCGCGCGCACGCGCTCGCCCATCCAAGAGCAGTTGAGGTATTGCCATCAATTCCAGCCAGTCCTCGATTCGACCAGACCTGGGTAGGCCCGCTGGCATTTTCGTGGCGGTACGCGATGAGGTCAGCGATACGAACCGCATTGGAAGCCCCGAGGAAAATCCTCGGACACAGCTGCCACACCATATCCATCACTCCAGGCGCGCTCGGGGTATCTCCATAAGAGGCAATCATCTCGTCGATCCCCCCGCGAACTTCTTTCACACGTTCACGCAGCGCCCCGAGAAGGGGAAGTTGGCGAGCCTCGTCCACACAATCATCGTCATGAAGAGATGGCACAACACATGATGCGCTTCCGTGCAGATCAGGCCACTCGCCGTAGGAAGCAACGACCACGACTCGTTTACCGGAAGCACACACCGCCTGAACCGGACGCGACAAAGTGGGCCGTCCCGTCACAACGATCTGCTCAAAGAGCCCCGCGACCTCTTCATCACCAAGAAGCGTCTGCTGGAAAGGAATACGCACATCTTCAGGAACACCGGTCACCATTGGCTCAGCAAAAACCGGAACCTGCGAGCGAGCGGCCCACTCAAGTACTGCGCGCTCAGCTCCCTGTCCCGCAATGACGACAGTTGCTCTCCCCGGATCAAGAATGTTTCCACTGAAGGGATCGCGAAGGAAATACGCAGGATGGATCGATGCCCCCGCGCGCTGCTCTCCTTCAACAGCCTCGCACACACTGTCGGTCTGGGAATCCTCGGGAACCAACGGATCACGGAATTCACAATTGATGTGAACGGGACCGGGCGTACCACTCGGCATGCCGGCACTTGCCGCAAGAGCCCGGCACATGCGATCAGGAATGCTCCCCTGTTCTTCAGCTGCGGTCGAGAAGTTCCACTCCCCCACGATGTGAGGCGAAAAGAGCCCCTGCTGCGTCATAGTTTGCGAGGCTCCCACTCCGTGCAGATCGACGGGGCGATCTGCACTGATCACCAGCAGGGGGACGCGGCAGTAGCGGGCCTCGACAACCGCGGGATAAAGCTCGGCAACTGCACTTCCCGAGGTAGTGATGACGCATGCGCGCGCGGGGCCTCGTTGCTGCGAAGCACTCGCATCGAGGTTCAATCCCAATGCAAAGAAGGCGGCGGAGCGTTCGTCGAGCCTGACGTGAACGCGAATCGGGCTCTCGGCCTGCGCTTCCAGCCGCGCAAGAGCATAGGCGAAAGGAGCATTCCGCGATCCGGGACAGTATACGAAGTCGCGGACTCCGCCCGCGATCAGGGAGTCAATGATGCCTTGCGCTAGAGCTTGTGATGGGAACATGTCTTTTCTTCTATTGATAGTGCGCCATTTCAGCAAGGCGCTCAGCCCAGGACTGAGTAAGAGAGCTGTCAGTAGGTGCTTCGCTCACTAAAGCTTCATTCAAGGAAAGCTCGGATGGAACCATGCACCCGTCCTGGATGAGCGCGGGGGTGAGCGCAGTGTCCGCTGCTAGCAGATTAGCGGTCCCCAGCCCGCACGCGCGTTGTTCCTGATCCAGAGCACATGCCACTCGCGCGGCGTAATCCAAGCCGAAGCTGGTCTCGAGCGCCGAAGAGATCACCAGCGGCATGGGGAGTTCCTCGACGAGGCGAGTAACCGCACGCCCTCCGCCTAGGGGCGCGATCTTGATGACGGCCACATCTGCTGCTTCTAGACGCGCGACTTTGAGGGGGTCCTCCGCGCGACGAATCGATTCATCTGCTGCGATGGGAACGTCTTGTTTTCGACGCAGCCATGCGAGGTCTTCAACTGCCATGCAGGGTTGTTCAACGTACTCAAGTCCGCCCACTGCCCCTGCTGCACGATTCAAACGCGCGATCCACGTCAGAGCACTCTCCCGGTCCCATGCCCCATTGGCATCGACACGTACCCTCGCGGATGAGCCGTGTCGTTCGGCTAGCGCCTCGGCGACTGCCTCAACGCGCCTGCAATCGCGCTCAAGGTCGGAACGCGCATCGGCAACCTTTACTTTCGCACTCATCCACTGGGGTGCGTCGAGTATCCTCTGGCGTGCAGCAGCGGCCTCGATCACGGGAATCGTCACATTGAGTGGGATCTTTGATCGACGAGGCCGCGGCGAGGCAAGGCGCGCAGCCTCCAATGCGCTGGCAAGCCAAGCAGAGGATTCCTGGGGATCGTAATCCCAAAAGGGAGCACACTCTCCCCAGCCCTCTTCGCCATGGAGGAGAAGGCCTTCGCGCACGTCAATCCCTCGAAAACGCACACGCATGGGGATTGAATAGACGAGCACTCGATCAATCCCATCGAATACGCGTCGCGCGTCGGAAGGCAGTTGCTCAAGAGAGAGTTCGTGGAGACGGAGAGGCGAAGCATCCGCATGCGTCTTCTCCACTCTGCGATCCCTTATCTCTCAACGACTAGTGCTGAACGCGGAGCCAGAACCACGTGTCCCGTACATTCACTTCCGCTGAGAAGATCTTTGCCCACAATCCCGCTCAGTTCAACTGCACGATCGGAATGGTTCAGGAGGAAGAGGAAGCCTTCGCGCTCCTGTGCCTCAACTCCTCGAGGAAGATCGGGGAACACTGGGAGAATTCGCGCGTAGCTCGCCCACATGCGCACAAGAACCGAACGCGAGAGCGCATCGAAGTCGGTGGCGGCATACCAAACCGAACCCTGACCAACTTGGTTTCGGCTCAGTGCGCAGGCTCCCGCAAGGTCGGCGCCGCCGCCTCGGCCATCAAAGTGGGCCATGCACTCAACGCCGGCCGAGGAATTTCCTTCGCCGAGGTCTCGCCACTCATGTTCGCCGGTGGGCACGATCTTTTCGGCCCAGCGTCCCGAGCGCAGGTCTTTGGCAGCGTCTCCAACCAGCTCGATGGTTCGCTTGAGAGCCTCGTTGTCGGTATCGATTCCGCACCAGTTCAGGGCGGCGGGAGTTTCTACGGCAGCGGAAATCCTGTAAGCACTACTCTCGCGAGCATCGTAAGTGCGCCCCTGAGAGGGACCGGTCAAGGTCGTATGCTCCACAACCTTCACTCCGGCAAGGCTCGCAAGAGATCCCAAGTATCCGCCCAAAATAGCACCGCATTGGCTGTCGACAACTGCGCTTGGGGCGGTGATGACTACTTGCGCGCCGCGCTCGGCAGCAATGCGCAGAGAGTGTGCCATGTGGGGGTAGTCAATAAAGACTGAGGGCACAACAATGAGATCATAGGAGGTGAAGTCGTTATCGACGCCCACGACATCGGTTGCGATTCCCGCTTCCCACAGGCTTTGATGCCAGGACTTAGCGGGCGCGAAGTGCCCCCACGAATCTGCGGGATTTTCAGAACTAATCGGACCGATCGCATAGTGGCGCGCCCACTCGCTCTCCCAGTCAATGACAACTGCAGCGCGTGAGCTCATGCGAGTCCCCGTAATGGGCGCCAAAGACTTTAGAGCTTGGCCGGTGCTCACGACATCCTTCCAGATCGGCGAATCCTCACCCGAATGCGGCACCATCCCGGCGTGGAAGGTTTCCGATCCCCTAGCGGATTGCCGCCACTGGAATTGGAGGATTCCATCTGCTCCGTGAGCGAGCCTTGCGATGGTCCACAAAAGGAACTGCCCCGGACGCTTGGGAGAGTTTTGGGGTCGCCACTGCACCGCACCGGGGCTCTGCTCCATCAGCAGCCAGGGTTGCCCTCCGGACAGGCCTCGCATGACGTCTCCCTGCCAGGCGATCTCGTGCGCACCTTGGGGGTCCGCAGGGTCCGGATAGGAATCATCAGAGATCACATCAAGGCATGGTGCCCACGCGCGATAGTTGACGAAGGGGAAGGTCCCCATGAAGTTCGTGGTGATCGGGCGATCACTGTAGCGACGGATGACGTCGCGCTCGCGAATCATCAGATTTCGTAGCGCCCAGTCACTGAAACGACGCCAATCGAGCATCTGCGACGGGTTGTGGAAAGTCGGCATCGCACGCGGGGGCTGAATCTGCTCGATATCGCTGTAGGTCTGGGACCAAAAAGCAGTCCCCCAGGCTTGATTGATCGCTTCAATAGTGCCGTAGCGCTCCAGCAGCCACTGACGGAAAGCTTGCGCAGATTCCTCGTCGAAGCTCTCCCAGGTGTGGCAGCCATATTCATTGGAAATGTGCCACATGACGACGCCCGGATGATCTCCAAAGCGACGTGCCATGGCCTCGGTCAAGGCACAGGCCTTTTGAGAAAAGAGCGCGCTGGAAGGGTTGTACTGTTGGCGCGAACCGAAGCCCAAGCGCACGCCTCGAGAATCGACGGGAAGAGTCTCGGGATAGCGCTGTGCCATCCACGCCGGAGGGGAAGCAGTCCCATTGGCCAGATCCACGCTGATACCAGCTTCGTGGAGCCGGTCAATGAGATCTGCCAGCCAGTCCAGGTCGTAGTGGCCCTCTTCGGGTTCAAGGGATGCCCAGGAGAAGATGCCTAGCGAAATGAGGGTGACACCTGCTTCAACCATTCGTTCAATGTCGCGTAGGTTGGTCTCGCGGTCCCACTGTTCAGGGTTCCAATCGCCCCCGTAGGCAATCCCTTCCATTCCCTGCCCTTTCTATCCCTTGACGGAGCCGGCAGCCAGACCTGATTGCCAGTACTTCTGCAAGCCAAGGAATAGCACGATCAGAGGCAGAACGCCCAGAAGGGCACCCAGCATCACTGCGCCCTTTTGGGGAGCATAGTAGCTCATCATGCCATACAAGCCCAAAGTGACGGGCTTGAGTTCGGGGGTGGAGACCATCATCAAAGGCAGGAGGAAGTTGTTCCAGGTTGCCACGAAGATGAAGAGGAAGATCGTGACCATTGCCGGGGCAAGCAGGCGAAGAACGATCGTGAAGAACACGCGTGCTTCGGATGCTCCGTCGATGCGGGCGGCCTCGATGAGTTCTGTCGGGACAGAGGAATCTGCGTAGACACGGCCGAGGAAAACGCCGAAGGGAGAGACACAGCTGGGGATGAGGATCGCCCAGACGGTGTCGGTAAGACCCAGGTTGTGGAAGACCACGTACAGCGGGATGGTGAGCAGGGCGACCGGCATGAGCAGACCCGCCATGATCATGGCCATGGAGGCATTTCGTCCGGGGAAGACGAATTTCGCCATTGCATAACCTGCTGCAACCGAGATCAAAGTTCCGATCACACCCGCAGTTGTTGAGTAGAAGAGGGAGTTGAGCACCCAGCGCCAGAACAGGCCTTGGGTCCATCCCATGAGCTTCGTGTAGTTGTCTCCCAATTCAAAGTGACCAAACCAGAAACCGTTGGTGGAAACAAGATCGGCATTCGACTTCGTTGAGGAGAACATCACCCAGATGATCGGCAGAACGAAGTAGAGCATGGTGAAGGTCAGTGCAACGATCGTAACGATTCGAGCGAGCTTGGAGGGAGCAAGTGAACGCGGGGGCATTCCCTCGAGAGAGGGGGTGTACTGACGTCCATCGGGCAGTGCGCGCGTGGTGGTACTCATCGGACGGTCTTCCTTTGCAAGAGTGCGTAGATCACGGCAAGTCCACCCGCAACCAGCGCCATAACGATTGAGATTGCCGAGGCCGGACCATCACCACCGGGCGAGATCTGACCAAACATGGTGTTGTAGGCCATCATCATGGGGGTGTAAGCGTTACCCATCCACCTATTGGACGAGTACATCACCGCGGGTTCGTTGAAGAGCTGAATCGTACCGATGATTGAGAGCAACACTGCCAGCAGCGCCGCGGAAGAGACCATGGGAATCTTGATGCTTCGAACGATCTGCCATGAGGAAGCACCATCCAAGCGCGCGGCCTCGTAGAGCTCGTGGGGAATTGCCTGGAGCGCGGCCAAGAAGATCAGCATGTTGTAGCCGGTGTAGGTCCACGTTGTCATATTTGCCATCGAGGCGAGAATGGGGGCTCCCGGTGCCATGAAGTTGATGTGAATGCCTAGAGAATCAAAGAACTTGACGATCGGGGATAGCTCAGGTGTGTAGATGTAGAGCCAGACCATTGCGGCAACAATGCCGGGGATGGCGAAAGGCAGGAAGTAGGTCAGTCGGAAAAAGCCTGCGCGGCGGACCAAGAAGGAGTCCAAGACAAGGGCGAGGACAAGAGCTGAGATGATCATGAAGGGGATCTGGAAGGCCGCGTAGATCACGACTCGTCCCATGCCCGTCCAGAAGTCGGCGGAAGTGATGACCATGGCGAAGTTATCGAAGCCGACGAATTGATTTTCAAGTTCGCCGCCGCCATAGAGGCCACCGCCGCTTGCGACCTGACGGAAGAAGGATTGGTAGATTGCCACGCAAATCGGAACGGCGAAAACCAAGAGGAACATGATGAAGAAGGGGGCCATAAACGCCCACCCGGTACGCGCATCGTGCCGCTCTCTAATGCGCCGGTTTTGAGTCTGGGACTGCATCTATCAATCACCTTCGATTGTTCGCAGAATTATTGGGTTATATGTCGAAGAATACGTAAAGGGGTGTGGTTTCTCCGCGGAGAAACCACACCCCTCCGCGATGAGTGATTACTCGGCGACGGGGAGGTTTCCGTCCTTGAGCGCCTTCACGGACTGCTCCTGAGCAGCCTTGAAGATGTCGATCACCTTGCCGGAACCGTCGCCAGCTGCGGTAGCGGCCTTGGTCATCGGAGCGCCGACGCTCGAGAAGAAGGGGATGTACGGGAAGTCAGGTGCCAGGTTGGCGTTTGCCTTCGACAGTTCAGCGAAGACATCCTGTCCACCGTAGAACTCCTTGACCGAATCCGGGGTCTTCATGGTGCCGGTCGTGGTTGCAACGACGAGGCCCTGAGAAACCAGAGCGTCGACCTGGGTGTTCAGCCAGTTGTTGAACTCCATTGCGCCCTTGGGGTTCGCGCAGCCCTTCATGACTGCAACGCCGGAACCGCCGTCGGGGCCGGTCAACGCGCCCTTACCGAAATCGGGGAGCTGAGCAACTGCCCATTCGCCCTTGTTATCGGTCTTCTCCAGGTCACCGGAGATGAGCGGTGCTTCCCAAGCGGCACCGATCGTGCCGATCAGGGTCTTGTCGGTCAGGGCCTTGGTGAAGGAATCGCCCCAACGCTCGGTGACGAAGGTGGTCTTGTCATCGAGCATCGACTGCCAGAAGTCTGCAACGGTCTTGGCGGAAGCATCGTCGATGTTGACGACCCACTTGTCGTTTTCAGTCTTGTACCAAACACCGCCAGCTGCAGCTGCCTGTGCAGACAGGCCGTACTGTGCTTCATCTGTCTCGAAGGCGGAGATGTACTTGCCCTGGGCTGCTGCGGTCTTGGCAGCGGCCTTGAACTCGTCGAGGTTGGTGGGAACCTTGATTCCCAGCTTGTCGAACTCTGCCTTGTTGTAGTAGTAAACAAGCGGGCCAGTGTCCTGGGGCAGGCCGAAGTACTTGCCACCAACGCCGACCTGCGAGAATGCACCAGCAGAGTAGTTGGTCTTGTACTGGTTGGCGTACTGGGTCACGTCTTCAAGCAGACCCTTGGTGAACATCTCGGGGATTTCTGCATAGCCCAGCTGCGCCAAGCAAGGTCCGGAACCAGCCTTGACGTCAGTTTCAAGCTTCTTGATCATTTCGTTGGCCTTGCCATCGAACTTGACCGCCTGAACCGGAGTGTCAGGGTGTTCCTTGTTCCACTGATCAACCAGCGAGGACACCTTGGTCATGCCTTCACCATCGGGCAGACGGTGCAGGTAGGTGATGGTCGCTGCCTTATCAGCAGATGCCGAAGAGCTTGCGGTGGTATCCGTCTTCGTGCCCGAACCCGAGCATGCAGTCAGACCCATCGCAGCGACTGACATGAGCGCGACAACGCTCATGGAACGGCGTGACATGTGCATGTTGTTCCCTCTCCATCGTGGGACGTTTATAAAGTTGACACCTTTTGTCAGCTTCATCCATTGCTCTCTTATGCTAACTCACAGAGAAGTTGTCTGACACATTTTTAACCTGTGACTGTGCAATTAGTTGATTACGATTTGATAACTAAAGAAGCTGACCTTTTCCCCAGTCAACCCAGCGCCCTTCACCTGCAGCCAATTCAACACGGATTAGTCCGCCCTGGCCAGAAATCTCACTCGAACGCGGAGCATCTGCATCGTTATAAACGAATGCAAGTTCTGATTCTGGATACCAGGCAACTTCAACATCCGGGTTCGACGAGGACAGAACGCTCTCCCATTGATCCTCAGCATGGGCTGCCCACATGATGGCGCGGTGAAGCAAACGGCTATTCGCTGTTGACCATGTCAGACCCGCAAGATACACGCCGCGTCCTGCACAGAAGTCGTGAGCCGAGGCGCGAACACTGCCGCGATCCATCACCAAAACGCGAGTTGCAGAGTCGGTAACGACAACATCACCGGGGTCTTCACCGAAGACATACTCTCCGTCCAGATCAGCCGTAATGAAGTGCTCGCTCACCGGCTCCTCGTAGCGGTCCTTGGACAGCGACCACGAAATCTCTTGATCAACCCCCAAAACGTCAGAGAGCGCGAAGACGCTTCCGCGGCAGATTCCTCCACGATCAGCGTTTCCCTGTGTGCCTACCGAGGCCGTGGGCTGGCCAACACCAATGAAGCCGCCACCGCGAGCGACGAAACGTCGCAGGGTATCTTGCAGTCGCAGGTCCTCCCATACTTCCCCTCCGGAGAAGGACGTATTCGCAGCGCCGGCGTTGATGACCACGTCGACATCCTTCAAAGAGGAATCTCCCCCATCGATGACCTCATCGAAGGACATAAAACGCACATCGAAGGGCAAACCCGCAAGGGCTTCGATCACCCCAAGATAGGTGTGAATCTGCTTGTACCACAGGGCATGGGCAACCATATGGGTCTGCCACGTGCGCAGCTTTCCCCAAGCGTTCAAAACTGCAACACGTACGGGCGCACACGCGGGCTTCTCCCCGCCCGTGGCCTCGTGAAGGGAACGGAACTCCGTAACGATCTCTTCCACGCGATCAATGAACTCGGGGAATTTCAGTGCCAAGGACAGGTAGCCGCCATAGCCCATGCGATCTAGGGGACTACGGACGATCGCGCGGCGAGCGGTGCGCCACGACTCGTTGGCCTCACCCAGGGGATCGCCGCCCTCACGGAAGACATCGGGGAAGAAGTAAGGAAGGAAGCGCCCCTCGGTGTAGCGCACACCGGGAATGTCGGAAATCATGCGGCAGGTCGCTGCCGAACCAACAGATCCAACAACCGCATCCATCTTGATCGAAGGGAAGTAGGGACCGTAGGGCTCCATGCCGATCCAGTTATCGCCAAGGAACATCATGGCCTCGCGGCCCTCCTCGTGAACCTGACGAACCAGTTCTCCCGCCTTTTGGGCGACTCGCTTGGAGGTGAAATCGATCCAGTCTTTGAAGACCGGAGTGGGAGTGCGGAAAGGACAGTTGTACCAGCCGCCGTCAACGAAGTCCTCGGGAGTCAGTGCGTAGCCGTATTCCTCTTCAAACTCTTCCATTGCCGGAATCGAGACCGAGGCGGAGTAGCCAAACCAATCGACGTAACGTTCGCGGCCTCGGGAATCAAAAGCCAAAGTGAAGTGGTAGAAGAAAGTCGTAAAACGAACCACGTCCACCTGGGGGTTCGCTTTCAGCCATGCAGCCAAGGCATCCTTAACGTGTTCCCAGGTACGCGGGAATGCCACATCGAAGGGGCGTTCTTTGACACGTCCTTCCTCAAGCGCCCAGTCGTTCGTCAAATAGTTGTACATCTGGGTCGAATCCCAAACTTGCACTGCGAAGAAGCTCACGGTGTAGACATGGAAAGGTTTGGGAGAATGAATCGTGACAACAGCGCTTCCCGCGTTCTGAGGCAGGTCCCCGACGATCGGGACGGGATCGACAATCGGCTTGGCTGGAGCATCTTCAACGCTCCACTGTGAAGGATCAATAACCTCACCACTGGTTCGGTCAATCACCTGCCACCAACGTGATGTATCACACTGAGTGTCCGGACGGAACTGGGCCTGGAACCACCCCTCCATCACGTCGATACGCAAAGGGCCACTTTCCGGCGCAGTATGGGCATTCGAGGACAAATATTGGTGAATGCGTTCACCTTCACTTTGGTCTGCCCACTCTTCGTCGCCGCGAGCAGGAAAGTACGTGCTGTAAACCTTGGCAAAGGCGCGATCAACCCATTCGGGCAATTCGGTTCCATCCGAATTACGGACAGCGTCGGCGCCAAGCCGCTCAACGAGGGAGCGAACCTCTTCGTCAATCCCTCGTTCGATAGGGAGAGTCAGACGACCCAGTCGCATTGTTTTGTCAGTCATTGTCACTCCATTGTGTTGATATCTAGCCTCTTTGCACGCAGGGAACAACTTTGCGGACTTTTTCAGCCAGTCCCAAGTTATCTCCTTCTTGGTACGATATTACAAGCACACCGACGTGGTGATGCACATCCTCTACACACTGGAGACACCGATGTCCCTTACGTCAGAAGAAATCAACAGCCAGCCCGAGCTGTGGCGTCGAGTTTGCGAAGTTCCCACCGATGCTCTTCCCAAAGATGGCGAATCAATTGCGGTGATCGGATGCGGAACCTCATGGTTCATCGCCCAGGCCTACACCGTTGCTCGTGAGCGCCAGGGCAAGGGACTCTCGGACGCCTTCACTGCAACCGAATTCCCCTGGGATCGTTCCTACGATCGAGTCGTCTGCCTGTCTCGTTCAGGCACGACAACTGAAATCATCGACATTCTGCGCGGACTGAAAGAACGCGGTGTTCCCAACGTCTTGATCACCGCCGTTGGCAATGGCCCGGCAACTCCCTTCGCCGACGAAGAGGTGGTTTTGGACTTCGCGGATGAAGAATCCGTCGTCCAGACTCGTTTTGCTACAACCGCTTTGGCCTACTTCCGTCACAGCCTCGGAGACGATATTGCGAGCGCCGCAGATGACGCTCAGCGCGCACTCGAGTACGAAATCCCCCAGCGCTGGGTGGATGCCGAGCAGATCACCTTCCTGGGCACCGCATGGACCATTGGTCTGGCCAACGAGGCAGGCCTGAAGTTGCGCGAAGCCTCGCAGTCCTGGACCGAGGTTTACCCGGCCATGGAATACCGCCACGGCCCCATTTCAATTGCACAGCCCGGTCGCCTCACCTGGGTTTTCGGCCCGGTTCCCGAAGGAATGGCCGATCAGGTTCGAGCAACCGGTGCAGAATTGGTGACCTTCGATGGTGATCCCATGGCTCACCTGGTCGTTGCACAGCGCCTGGCAGTTGCTCGCGCCGAGGCTCGAGGCCTTAACCCCGATACTCCGCGCCACCTGACCCGCTCGGTGATCCTCAAGTGAGCACTGCGGACCAGAAGCTCGCCATCGGAATCGATGTCGGCGGCACCACCATTAAGGGGGTGCTCGCCGACATCCGAGGAAATATCATTGTCAATTCCGAGGCCGTCGCTACTCCGCGCACCGGTGCCGAAGACGTCGTTGCCGCAGTCGCGCGACTGGCCCGTACCCTGCGCGAGGATTCGCCTGAAGCACCGGTAGGCGCATGCGTGCCTGGGATTATTGACGAAGAACACGGGATCGGCATTTTTTCTGCCAATTTAGGGTGGAAAGATGCCCCACTGAGCGACATGCTCTCCCAGTCCTTGGGTTCTTTTGTCCCCCTGGGACATGACGTGCGTTCGGGCGCTTTGGCCGAGGCACTGTGGGGAGTTCGTTGCTCCTCATGCCTCTACGTTGCGGTGGGGACAGGGATCGCCTCGGGACTTGTCATCAACTCCCGTCTGGCTCCTGGTGCCCCATGGGCAGGAGAAATCGGTCAGATCCCTGTCCCCCACCCGGACAATCCCTCAGAAATTCTCCCCCTCGAGCGCGTTGCCTCAGCATCGGGGATTGCTCGACGCGCAATCGAGGCAGGAATCCTTCCCGAGGGTTCGGGCGCGCGCGAGGTCGAAGAACTCGCTCACTCCCGTGAGGATTCGTCTCACCTTGCCCAGGAGATTCTTTCAACCTCGATGAGCCTTCTGGGTGAGGTTCTGGCAACGGTTTGCCACCAGGTTGGGGCGATTCCGATCGTCCTTGGTGGCGGCCTGTGCCGCGGCGGGTCTCTTGTTTACGATCCACTGCGCAGCGCTCTGGACAAAGGCTGCAGCGTGATGCCTACTCCCCCGGTTCTCACTGCGGCTCTTGGCTCATCCTCGCAGGCACTCGGCGCTGCGGCGCTTGCCTTCCAAAGCCATGGAATCGAGGTCGAACGATGATCTGGACGTTCACACCGAATCCGGCCTTGGACATTACATGGCAAGCCCCCGATCAGACTCGCGGACAGGTTCATCGCATCACCGAGTATTCCCAGCGTCCTGGAGGCAAGGGACTGAATGTCTCTCGCGTTTTGGAGCAGCTTGGTGTACCCAACCATGCGACGGGCTTCCTCGGAGGAGCTACGGGCCAGGCGATCGCCTCGTTAATGGAGGAAATGACCACTCAGGTCACGACGCATTGGATCAATGTTCCCGTTCAAACGCGCCGTTCAATCGCCATGATCGACGGCGAGGCGACGGTGTACAACGAGTCAGGTTTCTCGCTTCCTCCTCAATCCTGGGAAGAGATGCGCGAACTTTTGAACGCTTCCTTGAGTGCGTCGGATGTCTTCGTTGTTTCCGGCTCCCTTCCCGGGAACACAAGTTTTGAGTCTCTTGAGCCAATTCTGGAGTCTGCCCGCGAGCGCGGATGCCGGATCATCTTGGACACCTCGGGGCCTTCTTTAGTTCAGTGCGCACGCTGGGCTGATGTTTTAAAGCCCAACCACCATGAGCTCCTTGATGCGACGGGTACTGCTTCCATTGAGGAAGGGGCACGTACCTTGTTGGAGCTTGGCCCCACATGGGTGTGTGTTTCACGTGGAGAAAAAGGGATGGACCTTTTCTCCGCCCACAGCCACTGGCATGCCGAGGCCGGAGTTGTCCTTCAGGGCAATCCCACCGGTGCGGGTGACGCGTGCGTTGCCTCCTTGGCGCGTTCGCTTGCTCAGGCCGGGAATGACCTTGAATCCATCATTTCCACCGCAATTGCCGAGGCCGTCGCTACCTCGGCTGCCGCGGTAACCATGCCGGTCGCTGGCGAAGTCGATCTCCCACTTCGCGAGGAATTGCTCGCACGTATTACCCCCATTCGTTTGTCTTAATTCACAAGAAAGTAGGTCTCGATGCTTGCTGATACCGCTGTACTCGCACGCGAGTGCGCCGCGCGCAAGGTTGGCCTTGCCGCTTTCAATGTGGTCCTTCTTGACCACGCCGAGGCCTTCGTTCAGGCCGCTGAAAACACTGGTCTGCCGCTGGTCCTGCAGCTGTCACAAAACGCAGTGAAGTATCACGGCGGCCGTCTGCGCCCCCTGGGCAGGGCTCTCCTTGAACTCGCAGAATCTTCCACCGCCCAGGTTTCGGTACACCTGGACCACGCAGAAGACACCAACTTGTGCCGCGAAGCTATCGAGTTGGGATTCACCTCGATCATGTACGACGGTTCTAAGCTTCCCGATGCCCAAAACCGTGAGACTACCGCTGAAATTACGGCCTTTGCGCACGAGCACGGCGTGAGCGTCGAAGCGGAGCTCGGCGAGGTGGGCGGCAAGAACGGCGTCCACGATCCCTCGGCACGTACCGATCCCCACGACGCTGCACAGTTTGTTGCCGACACCGGAGTGGATCTTCTTGCTGTCGCTGTTGGCTCCTCACACGCCATGGCAACTCGCGAGGCAGTCCTTGATAACGGTCTGATTTCCGCAATTCACCAGGCCGTCCCGGTTCCCTTGGTGCTGCATGGTTCTTCGGGCGTACCCGACGACGGCATGGTTCAAGCCATTCGCTCCGGTATGACAAAGATCAACGTCTCCACGCACTTGAACGTTGTTTTCACCGCTGGAGTTCGCGAGATCCTCAATGAGAATCCCTCCTTAGTTGATCCGCGCAAGTACGTTGGTCCGGCAACCCGCTTGGTCCAAGAAGAAGTTGAGCGCCTCATGCGCTTGTACGCCCAGGTTTAATTACTGAGCGCTTTTCCTCGCCGCCCAACGTTTGGAATGCGCGTGCGGGTGACGACGATGCCCTCCCCGAATCGGGGAGGGCATCACCTTATTGCTATTTGACGTACCACCCGCGGCCTCGCCACAGCCCTTCAAGGCCCGCGAGACGCTCGAGGAAGTCTTCCCAGCTCCCTACGGGACCACCAGCCCAGGCGACTTCAGCGAGGCCAGCTAGACGCGGCAGAAGCATTTCCCACACATCTTTTTCGCGACGAAGGGTTTCACTCCACAGACAGGCCTCAACGCCTTCAATCCCTTCGCGATCCACGCCTTCGCAGATCTTTTCCGGATCCCAATCCCACGCATTCTTCAGGGGAAGAATGCCGGCCCAGGTGATACCGAGCTTCTGCTCGGGGTATTCCTTCATATCAAAGTAGGCCTTGGGGCCGGGGGACATGACTGCACGCACGCCGCGCGCGACTGCACGAGCAATAGAGTCGCCCTCGAGGTCATCATGCCAGACCTGAACGAGGTCTCCTTCGCCCAGAAGATCCGCCGCTTCTTCCCACGCCAGAGCGCGCATGCCCAGTGCATGGATGCGCTCGATCTGGCTGCCAACGATGATCTGGTAGTCACCTTCTGCGGTCGAGAAGGACTCATCCCCACCGATGTGGATTCCCGCAGGAGAGAAGGGAGCAAGGGTCTGGACGACTGCTTCGAGGAATGCCTGCGTTGCCGGGGCTTTGGTAGACAGCGTCGAAAAGCCGACTTCGGTGCCCTCATAGAGCGGGGGGCATACACCGTCGGGGTTAAGACCTTCAATAGCGTGAAGCGCTGCGTTGACATGCCCCGGGATATCGATCTCGGGAATGATCGCAATCATGCGCGAGCGCGCTTCTTCGACCAGCGTTTGGTAGTCCTCAAGGCTGTAGTATCCGCCTTCTTCCCCGCCAACCGCACAATCAGACGAGCGCTCAATGAGTTCAGGGAACTGTGGAATTTCAATACGCCAGCCCTGGTCATCACTTAGGTGCAGGTGCAAAATATTCAGTCCCAGCTCGCTCATCGCATCCATGACGCGCACGATCGTGGGAACACCGAAGAAATGGCGCGAGACATCAATATGCAGGCCGCGATGCTTGTATGCGGGGTAGTCAAAAATCCTCACAGCGACGGGCTCGCGGTGATGATTGGAGATCGCCAAGGTGTTCAGCCTTCTGAGGCCTCGTGAAAGCCCAAGTTCGGTGATCGCACTCACCTGCGCCGCGCCGTTGGAAAGGTCCAAGAGGTAGGCTTCACTGCGCTGCCAGCCTTCTGGGAGCTCGCAGGGGGCGACTGCGGCCTCGAATTCTTCTTCGGTACACAGGACAACCGAGGGGCTAATCTCTGCCCATGTTGCATCAGCGGGGTGGGGTTGCGCTTCTTCAATGAAGACTGGAAGAGGGACGAGTCCGGGAATTGCGGACAAAGAGGAGGACATCAATGGGCTCCTTTAGGCGGACGCATAATATGTGAACCCCCCTATCCTAAAACGTGCCGGGACCAAGTGGTAGCGGGTCGGTATTCTTGGCTACATGAGTGCACTGGATTTTGTTTCTGACACCTTTGACTCCGCGCGCTGGCGCGAGGTTGAGGGCTTCGAGCTCACCGATATGACCTACCATCGTGGGATTTCCCGAGGCCAAATCGACGGCGCCCCCAAAGGCACAGATCTTCCCGTCGTTCGCATTGCCTTCGATCGTCCTGAAATTCGCAATGCATTCCGTCCTCATACGGTCGATGAGCTCTACCGCTGCCTTGATCATGCGCGAATGACCAGTGACGTTGCTGCTGTCATTTTGACGGGTAATGGCCCCTCCCCTCGCGACGGCGGCTATTCGTTTTGTTCGGGTGGCGACCAGCGCATCCGCGGCAAGGATGGCTACCGCTACGAAGTTGAGGGAAGCGAGGCCTCGGCACAGGTAGAAAAGAGAAGGGAACAGATTGATCCCGCGCGGGCGGGAAGACTGCACATCCTCGAGGTTCAACGCCTGATTCGTACCATGCCCAAGGTTGTTATTGCCGCTATCCCCGGGTGGGCAGCGGGAGGTGGGCACAGTCTCAATGTCGTTTGCGATCTCTCCATTGCTTCGCGTGAGCACGCGGCCTTCATGCAGACCGATGCAAATGTTGGGTCGTTTGATGCCGGTTACGGTTCGGCGCTCTTAGCACGTCAGGTAGGGGATAAACGCGCTCGCGAGATCTTTTTCCTTGCTCGCCGCTACGATGCGGATACGGCCGCACAATGGGGCGTCGTCAACGAGGCGGTTCCCCACGCACATCTGGAAGAAACCGCACTCGAGTGGGCTCGCATCATTTCAACAAAATCCCCCCAGGCAATCCGAATGCTGAAGTTCGCTTTTAATCTGGCCGATGACGGGTTGGCGGGACAGCAGGTCTTTGCAGGGGAGGCAACGCGGATGGCGTACATGACTGACGAGGCTCAGGAAGGCCGAGATGCTTTCATTGAGCACCGCGAACCAGATTGGTCTCCCTACCCTTACTATTTCTAAGAAAATTAATTCTCAGTCCCTCTTCAGGGGCGGCAAAGCTTAGACAGGGGTTGTGATCCATGACATTCTTAGCCGAATTTCAGGGAAAATCGCAGCTCTGATACACTTACGTATCCCAAAACCTTGACAAACCCTATAAACTAGAACTGCCGTTAACATAGAGTGCGTGTTGGTGGTGCACATTCCCATCGTGCATTCCACTTAGAACGAAAGGGCCTATGTGAGAATTCACTTAGGAACGCGATCCTCCCACAGGGCGCCGTCGTATCGACAGGCCCCCCGGGTTTCGCGCACCCTCATTCTCCTCACATCGGCAGCAATCGGTTCATCTTTCACAATCATGTCTTTGCCGTGGGCACCGGCCCTTGCAGATGCGGATCTCTTCCCCTCAACAACCGTCTCGGTGGCTCCTGGCAATGGGTATATGAGCGCAGATAAGACCGATGAGGTCTACGCTGCCGCTCCTTCGGCTGATTCAACAGAGCCGGCTCAGACTTCGCACGCTGCTTCCGTCGGAGCTTCTTCCGACGTCGTTGTCTTGGACGGAGACTCCGAACTCGGGAAGCGATTTGCGCGTACTCCTTACGAAAAGGCAGAAATCGTTGTCGAGGGCGCTGAGTTTGCTCCCGAAGAAAAGCTTCCGAACCAGACTCCCGCAGTGACTTTGGACGAACTCGACCCCGAGCCAACCCCGCAGGGCGATCCCTCTATTGGGGATCTCACTGGACACGAAGGCCAGACTTGGGTCGAATCCCATGCAATTCCTTCCGCAAATGCGACCTCCACCAAAGAAATCGAGGAGCTGAATTCGATCCCCACGATCGACTCCAGCCTTTCGACTCCGGAGATTCTCGTCGCTTCGGGCGAGATTCGGACAATGACATTTGAACTCAGCAATGTCGGCAATGACGTGCGCGAGCTCGAAATTGAAGGTGTTTTCTCCAGTAAGGCGCCGGGCACCCAGACCTTGACCTGGACCCTCGAATGCACGACGGATGGCGGAGCAAACTGCCCGAACTTCACGGATGAGCGTTCCGCTACTTTTACCTCCGATAAGGAAGTTCCTCTCTTCCACTCGGTGGTCAACATGCCTCGCGATTCAAAGATTTCAATCGTCGCGCGCATTCGCCAGAGCGCACCCAGCTGCTCGCCAAGTTCGCCTAGCGAAACAACGACTAAGTTCCACTGGAAGCGCCTGAGCAGTGACGAATCGCGCTGGACCGAGCTAGAGCTCAGTGGGCAGCTCGCCTGTCCGGCGGCCACACCTTCAACGACGCCGACTCCGTCTCCCTCCGCATCTGTGAGCACTTCGACGCCCACACCGTCTGCAACGCCGACCACGAAGGCAACACCCACCGCCTCCCCTAATACGCGCGTTCCAGCAACCGTTTCGCCGACTCATCAGAATCCGGGGCGTGTCATCGTTCAGCCCAGGCCTCGCCCGAATGCGGACCACCGCACTCCGGCTCCTGCCCGCGTCGTTCGAGTGTACTCACCGCAGTCACCGAACCGTCCCAGCGCTCAGAATTCTTCGCGAAACAACGGGGCGACTGCGAACCGCTCGCAAGCTCCCCAGCAGAACAGCAACCGTGCGGCCCAGCGCAGTACGAATGCTCCGATCGCACCGATCAGTCCCGCAACTGTGGCCCCTTCGGCTTCTGCCGAAGCTGCTACTGACGCCGGCGCAACAAATTCCCCGTCCAGCTACGCATTCAACGCTGATGGTCGCCGTGGCGGCCTCATGAGCGATGTTGAAGCCAACAGTGCTGTCGCGGTTGCCGCGCTTCTTGTCACTGCTGCGGCCGGGGCTCTTGCTACTTTCCACAAGGGGAAGTGACTTTTCCTCATCCGATCTGTGGAATAAAAACTACCGTCCACACCTCATCAGAGGCGTGGACGGCGTTTTCGTCAGATTCAGAATTTCAGCGACGGTGGAACTTCGATCGCATCACGCGCGCCAGCGCGATCTCAGCAAATGCGTCCACAAGCATGGCCCCGCCAAAGACTCCCGCAAAAATCCTCCAACCAGAGCGAGGCTTGGGGGTTTTCAGTGTCGAGACAAGCATCGACGCACCAATAGCTGCCTCCATGCTGGCAAGCGTGGAGATAATCCACGGACGCTCAGAAACGACCGCCATATAGGCCTTTTGAATCGCTGTCTGCGCATCTTCAGTGCTGGTCATCATGATGTCAACGCTTCGTCCGATCGCATTCGAAATTCCGCGAGCGGCATGCAGAACCGCTCCCTCCACATCCGTTGCTTCGATGGTTCCCGAGAGGAACTCAGCGATACCGTGAGGGAGAGCAAGAGCCTGGACGACCCCGGTGATTGCCTCCGCGCCGCGCAGTTCTTGGGCTGCCAAGAGAGCGTCAACATCGGCTCCGGGAACGTGGGCTGCGATCTCGCGCAATGCAGGGCGATCCCCTACCAAGTCAACAATGGCAGGATCGACGGCCTCGACAGAGGAAGAACCAACAACGATGCGAACCGTCATTCCCCAGTTGTAGGTGAGCACGTGCTCGAGGTGGTCGTCGGTTACGAGGTAGAGATGCAAATCGCCGTCGGTCATGGTCAGGGAAACCAAGGGGAGGTCACCGAAGTTCCACCCGGACTTCTCTTCCGGAATCTCAGCAAGCAGAGCGCGATAGCCATCCTCGAGCTCAATGTCGGCGACGTCAACACCTTCAAGGGCTGCAAGCAAAGGCACAGATGAAGCGGGGGTGCGGCCGATCTCAACAATGCGGACCGGAGTTTCAGCGTCCTCGACCTGGTCGGGGAGGAACTCAGCAAGCGGACTCTCATCCTGAGAAAGTGCGTCAACGTGTTCAGATCCCAAACGAACTTCAGCGTTGAAGCGCTGGGCGAGATCCTGGGCGAGCTCGGTGACCGTAAGCCCCGGAAGGGCATCGGTTGATCCTTCAGAAACTGTCGCAACGCGCCCATTCGCTACCGCGACGTTGAGTCCTAGGAGTTGGGGGGTAGCTTCAAACCATTCAAGCTGGACCAGAACATCCTTCTCGCGAAGCGCCTGGGCAACCTCGGCAGGATCAAGCTGGGAAGCGATCATCATGCCCTCAACACGGGTCCATGGTGCATCAGTCATCTTTGTCTTCCTTCCGTCAGACCCTCGGTGGTCCTTCGACTTGGTTTAAGTCTAGCGTCTCTATTCTTCGAAGTTGACTGTAGCTCTTCGAATTGGGACGGACACGCCTTTCACACGAAAATTGAGTCGTCGCATTCAATACAAAAAGCGAGGTGGGGGCACCCCTGAGGTACCCCCACCATATCTGCTTACTCAGAAGCGATCAGCGCATCTTGGTGCCGACCGAGCCGAGGCGCTCAGCAGCTTCGACGACGCGTGCAGCCATGCCGGCTTCCGCTTCCTTGCCCCATGCGCGGGGGTCGTACTTCTTCTTGTTGCCGACCTCACCGTCAATCTTGAGGACGCCTTCGTAGTTGGTCATCATCCAGTCGACGACCGGGCGGGTGAAGGCATACTGGGTGTCAGTGTCAACGTTCATCTTGATGACGCCGTTGGCAACTGCCAGTGCGATCTCTTCGTCGGTCGAGCCGGAGCCACCGTGCATGACCAGGTCGAAGGGACGGTGATCCAGACCGTAGTGAGCGGCGACCTCTTCCTGGATGGTGCCCAGGAGCTCGGGACGCAGCTTGACGTGGCCGGGCTTGTACGCACCGTGCACGTTGCCGAAGGTCAGAGCGGTGATGTAACGGCCATTCTCGCCCAGACCAAGAGCCTCAACGGTCTTGATGGCATCTGCGGTCGAGGTGTAGAGCTTCTCGTTGATTTCGCCAACGACACCGTCTTCTTCGCCACCCACGGCGCCAACTTCGATCTCGAGGACGGTGTGGGAGTCAACTGCGAGCTGGAGCAGGCGCTTGGCGATCTCCAGGTTCTCATCGAGGGCGATGGCGGAACCATCCCACATGTGGGACTGGAACCAGGGCAGACGACCTGCCTTAACTTCCTCGACCTCCATGTGCATGAGCTGCTCGGTCCAGGAATCCAGGTTCTGCTTTGCACAGTGGTCGGTGTGCAGAGCGATGGTGACGTCGTAGTTCTTTGCGACCTCACGCGCGTAGGCAGCCATTGCCAGCGAGCCGGCGATACGGTCCTTGACGGTGGAACCTGACCAGTATTCAGCGCCACCCACGGAAACCTGGATGATGCCATCGGATTCGGCATCAGCGAAACCGCGAAGTGCAGCGCTCAGAGTCTGAGAAGAGGTCACGTTAATTGCCGGGTACGCGAACTTTCCGTCACGCGCACGGTTGAGCATTTCGTTGTAAACCTCAGGGGTTGCGATGGGCACAGGAGCCTCCTAATTGATGACAACATCTGTCAGGAATTATTCTCCCACATTTGCGCGCGAAGATCACCGGACTATTGGCCCCATCGCATGATCTTTTCGTGACATATTCCCCAGTCGGAAAGGACTCACGCGGATTTGCCGCTCAGTAGTGCGACATGACCGGAGTCCCGATCTCTGACCATTGATAGACCCAGCGCGCTTCATCGACGGGCATATTGATGCAGCCGTGCGAGCCTCCCGGGCCACTCCACCCAAAGGAGTCCTGCCAGGGAGCGCCGTGGAAGGCATAGGAACCGGTCCAATAGGTGACCCACGGGACACCCTTTGCACAGTAGGGCCAATCCGGAGTACAGCCCATATCTTGTGCTTGATACTTGAGGTACACGTTGTACAGACCCGTGACCGTCTCGTGGCCAGGAGCGCCCGGCACAATTGCGACCGGACCATGGACCACCGTCGCACCTTCATAGGCGGTCACGGAGTTGTTTCCGAGGTTAATCTCGAGCCATTTCTCGCCTGGCGCCGCCTGATACACCAAGTTCTCGGCGCCGTCTGCGATCAGTTTGCGCTCATAAGTCGCGGGAATCGTGTCGTAGCTGAACTCACCTTTAAATTCGCGATTGGCTTTAAGCGATTCAATAACAGAAGCCGAGAGCGCATCAAGGTCCTTCACCTTGCGGCCATCAACTGCCTTCTTCGGGGTCTGAACAATATCGCCAGCGGAATTCACATTGTGACGACCATTCACAGGCTCACGATTGGTGCTTTCACCCTGAGTACGAACCCACTCACGTACACGTTCATCGTCAATCGTCGGCTGATTCAAGGTGCCATTTTCAGCGGCCGAGATCTTGACCCAGCCAACGCGAGCCTTCGCCTCGGCCTCGATCACGTCCTCACCGTCAGAGATCTCAACGGGGATCTGCGCCAGCTTATTCGCGCTATCAGCAATCCCCTGTGCCGTGTGGTCGTCAACGACGGGAGACAGATTCGAGGCCGCGAGTTCAAGATCTCCTCCGCGCAACGTGCGGGCAGCCTCACCAAGGGCTGAACGAAGTTCTTCGTAGGCAACTCCTCGGCCGGCCTGTGAAGAGGTGGCCACGAAAGATTCCTGGTCTTCAGCAGGATGCACGCTGGCATCAACGACCGGTGTTCCCAGGGAAGAGGCAACCTTATTCGACAGGTCCCTCAGCTTGACGTCGTCGACTGTGACTGCAGCGGGGACATCGTGATGAACTGCGAGCGCTTTGAAACGTTCCAAGATGCTCTTATTTGGAGCAAGCGCTTGCTCAGCGCTCCCCTGAGAATCGACGGTCATGCCCATGTCAGCAAGCGCGAGTTCAGTTGAATGCCCCTCAACCTTGAGGTTGACTTTCATCCCGGCAGCTCGTTCATCGACCATGGAGACAATTTCATCGCGAGTCATTCCTGAAACGGACTGTCCAGCCACGGTCACATTGGGCAGAGCACGCGCAGAGTAATGCACTGCATAAGCGACAGCCACGGCGATCAGCGCAACGAAGAAGAACCCAAGCGAGACGCCAAGGATAAGAGGCTTGCGCGAGCGGGAAGAAGTATGTTCAGTCATCGTCCCTATCCTACCGATTTCACATTGTTTTTGCGATGAACTCACAGATTCGCGCCCACAAAGCCTTCCCGCGCGTAGCTGATTGTTTCCTGGTACCCTATTTCCGCTGGTCAGGGGTACGGTTAAAGAAGGCGTTACCCGGGGAGGTAAATAAAGTGAGTGACCTTCGTCTTCTCGTTGTTCCGGGGGGTACCTCCCCGGCATCTGTAGCTATGGCGCACGCTTCTTTGCACAAGCTCGTTGAGCTGTATGAAGAGCGCCAGGCCGACCCCAGCCATCCAGCGCCGCGCACCGTTGTTGTCATCCGTGATCCCGCTCAAGTGCCACCCTCAAGCCTGCGCTCAGCCGTGACTACGCCTCGTGAAGCCTTCCCGCCCGAGCTCTATCCCGAACTCGCTGACCGCATTGACGATCCCAACCTCTTTGACGGAATCGATCTTGTCCTCGCCTCCTCAGGATCCTCTGGAGAACCCCAGTTGGTTGGGCTTTCCATCGAGGCTCTCTTGGCCTCAGTCAGGGCCTCTCATTCCGCACTTGGCGGTCCTGGACGCTGGATCCTCGCTCTTGCCTCGCACCACATTGCGGGCGCCCAGGTCCTCATGCGTGCGGCCGCCACAGAGATTTCTCCTCAAATCGTCGACTGCACTCACGGCTTCAACCCACAAGACCTGCTTCCAGCCATTGCAGGCGCTACCTCCGATCCTGAACTTCCGGGCTATCTGTCCTTGGTCCCCACCCAGCTGGCAACGTGCCTCGATGCTGGAGGCGAGGTCCTTGCGGCCATGGCGAAACTTCACACCATTCTCATCGGCGGTTCACGTTTGGATCCGACTCTGCGCGCCCGTGCGGAAGAAGCGGGCCTCCACATCGTTGAATCATTTGGAATGACGGAAACCTGCGGCGGCTGCGTCTACGACGGGGTTCCCCTCCCCGGAGTCCTGGTCCGCACGCTCGAATGGGACGGAGCAACCCGCATCGCCATCGCGGGCCCCGTGTTGCTCACTCGTTACCTAGCCCGGGACACTCCCTTCCACGACGAGCTCGGCACGCGCTGGTTCATCAGCGGAGACACCGGAATGATTGACGCGGGTGGACGCCTTAAAGTCATGGGACGTGCCGACGACGTGATTATTTCCGGAGGCCTCAACATCCCGCCGATTCGCGTCGATGACGCTCTCAAGAACGTGTCCGGAGTAAAGGACGCGTGGTCGGTGGGACTTGATGACGAGAAGTGGGGTCAAGTTCTTTCCTGTCTGATTGTCCCCGAGGCGCAGACCTCCTTCCCGCCCGCCCCAGACTTCGTTGAACATTGGGGCCACACAATCCGCGAGGCCGTCGCCAACCAGATCGGTCGGCCGCAGGCACCGCGTCGCATTATTTTTGTCCCTGAAATCCCCCAGCTCTCATCGGGCAAGGTCAATCGTCTTGCAGCACGCGCACTCGCCGAGTCTCTGACCGGCAGCGATTCAGAGTGGCGCCGATGAGCCAGACAACACCGGGCGGGGCAACTCTTGCGGACTGGATTGAAGGCGCACGCCTGCGCACTCTTCCTGCAGCCGCTGCCCCCGTCATTGTGGGGGTGGCCGCGGCCTACGCTCTGGGCAGTTTCCACCCGCTGCGTTCCTTCCTCGCGCTCAGCGTCGCCCTGCTCCTCCAAATTGGTGTCAATTACTCCAACGATTACTCCGATGGGATCCGCGGGACGGATGACCAGCGCAGCGGTCCCCAGCGCCTCACCGGGTCGGGGCTTGCTCGGCCTCGAACTGTTCTGAGCGCAGCACTGGGATGCTTCGCAGCTGCCGGCGTACTCGGATTGATCTTGGTTGCACTCAGCGCAACATGGATCCTCATTCCAGCCGGCATCGCAGCCGTTGCCGCAGCCTGGTTCTACACCGGAGGGAAGCATCCCTACGGCTACATGGGCATCGGGCTATCCGAACTCTTCGTCTTCGCCTTTTTCGGTCTGATGGCAACCGTCGGCACGACCTGGACGCATACCCCTCAGGCTCCCTGGTGGCTGTGGCTCATGGCCTCATGCCTGGGATTGCTCTCGGTTGCCATGCTCATGGTCAACAATATCCGTGATATCCCAACAGATAGCGCGAGCGGGAAGAAGACTCTTGCGGTGCGTTTGGGACAGCGGGCCTCGCGCTGGATTTTTGCGCTGTGCCTCCTCTTCCCCATCACAGTTTTTGCCGCTCTTCCCCAAGCCGTTGGCACTCCTGTGATCGTGTGTATTCTTGCCTCGCTGACGTGGCTTTTGGCGATTACTCAACCCGCATATCTGGTCCTCAGCGGCCTGCGCGGGAAGGGACTCATCTTGGTCCTTAAACACACAGGTTTCTTGACCTTGGGCTGGGCCATTTTCGTGAGCGCCCTTTTGGTCTCCAGTACATTTGCTTGATCACCTGCTTTACACTCGACGTATGGTTCGCGTTCTTTTTGTTATCGCTTGGTTTGCTGCATCCGTTTATGCAATTTCGGACTGGGCGACAACTCCTGCGGACCGCATGCCCTTGAATCTGCCACGAATGACCTGGCTCATCATCCTGGTCGTGACGGTTCCTTTCCTCTCGTTAGGTGCGCTTGCCTGGATCATCCTCAAGGCTGTCGCGAATGCGGAACAGCGTCAGGAACAGACCGCCCCGAAAGCTCCAGCAGCGCCCGATGATGATCCCGAGTTCCTCTTCCGACTCGAACGCGATCTCCAGATGAAACGCAAGCGCGAAGAAGAGAAGAAGAAAACAGAAAACCCCTCCACCACTGAGGATGAAGGGGATGGACCCGAAGAAGGGCAGACGAAGAACTAACGCTTGAGATGGGCTTCAGACACCCCGGGGACCATATCCGATGCCTTGGATAGCAGGTGCGCAGCGGGCTCCGTGTAGGTCATTCCGACCAGCACATCGTCGTCGAAAATGAGTGATGTCAGCGACGCAAGAGAGCACTGGCGAGACAAGGGAGAGTGTCCCAAAGGCTGATGGCGAATGAGACGCTGAAGCGAAACGATCGGCATCTGGTGCGACACCAGCAGGGCCTCGTGGCCGCGAGCTTCACGCAGTGCACGGGCAACCGCTCGGGTCATGCGCTGAGCAGCGTGGGCGTAGGACTCTCCCCACGACGGACGCAAGGGGTTCACGTAGTAACGCCAGTACCGAGGCTGCGCCAAAATCCACCGGTTTGCATTCACCGCGACGCCCTCGAAAACTGATTCTGCTTCGATCAGCCGGTGATCGTGTTCGATTTCGAGATCGTAGGCCGAGGCCGTGGGGGCGGCTGAGAGTTGTGCGCGCAGCAGGGGCGAGGCGACGACGTGGGTGATATCCGCATTGGTATCCACCAAGTAGTCGGCGACGGCTTCGGCCATTTGGTGACCGAGATCGGTAAGGCCATAGCCGGGAAGGCGGCCATACAAAATACCGTCTGGGTTATCGACTTCTCCGTGGCGCATCACATGGATGACGGTCTTCATTTCACAAGCCTTTCGTGGCTCCCATCATCGACGCGCGAGCAAAACGCGAGAAGAGGAGGGAATGGAGGAGATATGCCGAAGGGCCCCACCAGTGGAGGGACCCTTCAAGAAGATCACTTCTTGTTGCGACGCTGGTGACGCGTCTTGCGCAGCAGCTTGCGGTGCTTCTTCTTCGCCATGCGCTTGCGGCGCTTCTTAATGACGGAGCCCATGGGGTTCCTCCCTCGAGTGTGTAGGTGCGGCAGAGGTGACTACCGCCTGACGTCAGGTGCCAAAAGGCACAGCAGGTTTATATTACCCGTTAATCCCCGCAACGCGTTCATCGATGTGATCAGTCAGACCGGCACGGATCAGCTGTCCCACAGCTGACTCGGGCACGCGGAAGCTCTTGCCTACGCGAATTGCCGGCATCTCTCCACTGTGAATCAAACGATAAACAGTCATCTTCGAGACGCGCATAATGTCCGCCACCTCAGATACCGTCATAAAACGCGGGGCAGAGTGCTGATCCATTGATGACTCCCAGACGTGCAAAGATCATTTCCGTCTTATGATACGTGATTCGCTCCCCCAAAATGCAACTTTCTCCACTTCAATTTCATGCAATTACTTCAGTCACCTGTGTCACGTTATTCACAAACGTTTCAGGCGTTAGACTTTTTGGGCATTAGGATAAACATCGACGATGTGAAAACGGGAGGTGGAATGACTCGTTCTAATCGGCGTCAAGGCGCGCGTCGCGGGATACCCCGTCGGCATTCTCCTAGCTCCCATGCGCGGGCTCTTGAGCACCGTTCGAGTGACTATTCGACCGCGCCACTTGGTTCCGAAGATCGTCCCTCTCCCGCCGTTGTTTACCCGCGTGGAGTGAGTCCTCGGGTTCTTGAAGACTCGGGACCATGGATGCGCTTCCGCGTATGGTTTGCTCGTCAAGCTCGTTATTCTCCCGCTCGGCTGGCATTGATCGTCTTCGTCATGCTCATTGCCTTTATTACTTCGCTTCTTGCGCTCCCCATTGCAACAGCCTCGACGGAACGCGCACCCTTCATCGATATTCTCTTTACGGCAATTTCTGCCGTCTGCGTCACTGGCTTAACCGTCGTCGATACCGCAACATATTGGTCACCCTTTGGCCAGTCGGTCATCGCGCTGGGTATCTTCATCGGCGGCTTGGGGGTCGTCACCCTCGCGACCATTTTGGGCTACGCAGTGTCACGCCAGCTCGGCCTCACCCAGCGCATGCTCGCGACAGTCGAAACAAAATCAAGTGGCATGGGGCAACTGACAGCGCTCCTCAAAGCTGTCATTTTTACCTCCCTGAGCGCGCAGATCCTTCTCACCTTCGTCTTCATTCCACGCTTCATCACTCTTGGCCACGACACACTTGTGGAATCTTTCTTCCACGCAATGTTCATGGCAATTTCGGTTTTCAATAACGCTGGTTTTGTGATCCTCAGTGGTGGCCTCACCCCCTATCACAATGACTGGTGGATGCTCGGACCGATTATTTTGGGAACTTTCGTGGGCGCTATCGGTTTCCCGGTAATCCTTGATCTTTCACAACATTGGCGTACCCCGTCGAAGTGGGCCCTCCACACAAAGCTCACACTTTCGACCTACATTCTTCTGACCTTCTTCGGGACCATCACCCTTGCAATCACAGAGTGGACCAACCCTTCAACGCTGGGTGACCTCGATGTTTCCTCGAAACTTCTCAACGCACTTCTGGGTGGAGTGAACGCTCGCTCATCCGGGCTCTCCGCTCTCGACATCGGCCAGATGCGCCCCCAGACCCACTTCATCCAAGACGTGCTCATGATGATCGGCGGCGGCTCCGTGTCGACGGCAGGCGGCATCAAGGTCACAACATTCGTGGTTCTTTTGCTCGCTGCTGCTGCAGAGGCACGAGGCGATCGCGACATCGAGGTCTTCGGCCGCCGCATTTCCCACGGTGTTCTACGCCTCGCAGTTGCGGTCACTCTCATGGGTTCTCTCCTTGTTGGCCTCTCGACGGTCATTCTGCTCTCACTGACCGGTTACACCTTGGATGTCGTCCTCTTTGAATCGATATCTGCCTTTGCGACAGTGGGGCTTTCAACGGGAATCACCCCCGCGCTTCCCACACTAGCGAAGTACGTACTGGCCGCGCTCATGTTTGCCGGACGTACCGGAACAATGACACTTGCTGCAGCTCTCGCTCTGCGCGATCGGCCTCGAGCAATCCGCTTCCCCGCAGAAGCTCCCGTCATCGGCTAGAAGTAGCCCCGCCTCGTTCCTTTTTGATTCCAACCAAAACCGCATGCGCGTGGGAGAATACGACTATGGCAGAAGATAAGGACCTCTCATCGGGAACCCTAGTTATCGGTTTGGGACGCTTCGGTTCAGCCGTCGCACTGACCCTAGAAAAGCTCGGATACGAGGTATTGGCGGTCGAAAAAGACTCTCGTCGCGTCCAGCAGTTTTCCGGTCGCATTCCCGTTGTCGAGGCCGACGCATCCTCAATGGAGGCACTCAACCAGCTGGGTGCGCGCGACTTTCATTCGGCAGTCGTGGGCATCGGTTCCTCTCTGGAAGCTTCCGTTCTCATCACCGCAAACCTTGTCGACCTGGGCATGACAAACATCTGGGCGAAGGCAATCTCGCGCGAGCACAGCCGTATTTTGCGTCGCATCGGCGCACACCACGTTGTCGCCCCCGAATTCGATGCCGGTCAGCGCACCGCTCACCTCGTGGGTGGACGAATGATCGACTACATCGAAATGGATAAGGACGGCTTCGCGATTATGAAGCTGCGTCCCCCCAAAGAAGTTTGTGGCTTCACCTTGAGTGAACTTGATTTGCGAGGCCGCTACGGCGTGAACGTGCTGGGTATCCTTCGTCCCGGCGAGCCTTTCGAATATGCGGATTCCTCGACGCGCATTAATCGAGAAGACGTCATCGTTGTCTCGGGTGATACGCGTCTACTGGAGTACTTCGCCAATCGTCCGTAATCTATTACGCCAAGTAATTTTTCTGTCTGCGTCCACAACTGGACGCAGATGCACCCGGCGTGGTTTAGCGTAGGGACATGGCTAAAGAGAAAAGCGTTTACCGGTGCAGCGAATGCGGGTGGACCTCACCCAAATGGGTCGGGCAGTGCCGCGAGTGCCACCAGTGGAACTCGATGGAAGAATCCGGTCCTACTGTCCAAGCACCCGGAGCAACTCTTGCCACTACCCCGCGCCAGCCTGCACTGCCCATCAATGACATCAGTGCAGAGAAGGCACGCAGCAAAGCCACCAGTATCGAAGAATTCGATCGCGTCCTTGGAGGTGGGATTGTCCCCGGAGCCGTCATCCTCCTTGCCGGAGAACCGGGCGTTGGCAAGTCGACGCTTCTCTTAGAGGTTGCGTCGACCTGCGCTGGCGCGGCCCCGGTCCTCTACATCACGGGGGAAGAATCCGCCTCGCAGGTTAGAGGCCGTGCTGAGCGTATCGGCGCACTTCACCCTCAGCTTTTCCTTGCCGATGAGACATCACTGTCCACGGCGCTTGGCCACATCGAAACAACAAACCCTTCCCTCGTCATTGTTGACTCTGTCCAAACACTGCAATCGGATCAGCTCGATGGCGGTGCGGGAAGTGTGGCGCAAGTAAGGGCTGTTGCCAGCGCCTTGATCCGTGTTGCCAAGGAGCGCTCCATCCCGATCCTTTTGGTCGGTCATGTCACCAAGGATGGCGGGATCGCGGGGCCGCGTTTGCTCGAGCACCTCGTTGATGTCGTCTGCCAATTCGAAGGCGATCGCCACACGCGTTTAAGACTGCTTCGGGCCGTAAAGAACCGCTATGGTCCCACCGATGAAGTGGGTTGTTTCGAGCTCAGCGACACCGGCATTATCGGACTGACAGATCCTTCTGGATTATTCCTCTCACAGTCACAATCTGCCGTTCCAGGCTCTTGCGTCACTGTCACTTTGGAGGGACGTCGTCCCCTCCCCACTGAAATTCAAGCACTCGTGGCCCATACCTCGGCCGGATCCCCGCGTCGAACGACGGTTGGTGTTGATCACTCGCGCGTGGCCATGATCTTGGCAGTGCTGCAGGCAAGGCTCGGAATTGATACTTCTGATTGCGATGTCTACGCCTCGACAGTTGGAGGAGCCCGAATTAGCGAACCCGCTGCGGATCTTGCTACCGCCATCGGCATTGTCTCGGCGGTCAGGGGGATCCCTACTCGCAGCGCGCTCATTGCTTTCGGCGAAGTTGGTTTGACGGGTGAAGTACGGGCCTGTACGGGAGTGAAACGGCGCGTTCAAGAAGCTGCCCGCTTGGGTTTTACAACCGCGATCATTCCTGCACAGGGATGCGAAGAAGCAATGGGAGTCGACGGTATTACCGTCTTACCCATTTCTGATCTTGCAAGTGCACTACGGGCCGCAATCCGCTGAGTTTCTTCGCTCATTGCAAGAATCCGTCTAATACACTTAGAGCAGGGATCACGCATTGAAAGGCCGGATTCATGACATCAGATGCCGCACTCTTGCGCAGCGCATTGCAGGACATCGCGCCCGGAACTGCGCTGCGAGAGGGCCTCGAACGCATTCAGCGCTCCCACACGGGCGCACTGATCGTCCTCGGCTTTTCTCCCGAACTCCAAGAGCTGTGTTCGGGCGGCTTCGATTTGGACGTGGAATTCACCGCATCTCGCCTGCGTGAATTGTGCAAGATGGATGGCGCGGTCATCATCGACCCAACGAATTGGCGAATTCGGAAGGCAAACGTCCAGCTTTTCCCCGACCAATCCATTCCGACCGACGAATCGGGAATGCGCCACCGCACTGCGCAGCGCACTGCCTACCAAACGCACCTTCCCGTTCTTTCGGTTTCCGCATCCATGCGCTTGATCTCGATCTACGTCGGTAAATACCACCACATTGTCGAAGAACCCGAAGCTTTGCTCTCGCGTGCAAATCTCGCGGTTGACACCTTGGATCGTTACAGTCAGCGTCTCGATGAAGTCTTGCAGACTCTCACAATCCTCGAAATGCGCGATTCAGCGACCATTCGTGACGTTGCAACCGTCATGCAGCGAATGGAGATGATCCGCCGCATCACGTCTGAAATCAACGAGTACCTTGAAGAACTCGGCTCTGAAGGCCGCCTTCTCGCCCTGCAGGTTGATGATCTAGTTCGCGGAGCCGGGTCGGAACGCGCTCTGGTCCTTCGCGATTACATCAGGGATTCATCTGCCGTGGCGACCGCCGAAGCCGCTTTATCTGAGCTCGCCAGTGACCGTCTTGTCGATCTTGCGGCTATCGCAAACGTTCTGGGGCTTGGCGTCTACGATCCTTCCGATCTGGACCGCATGATCCAACCCCGAGGCGTCCGGGCTCTCTCCCTGGTCCCCCGCCTCCCATGGAATGTCATCAAGGAAATCACCAGCCACTGGGAGAATCTTGCAGACCTGCGCGAAGCCAGCGTCGAAGACCTCCAGCAGATCGAAGGTATTGGCCCCTACCGAGCAAAGCTCATCCGTGAAACTCTTGAGAATCAATTCTCAATGGCCGCGACAGGAATCGTCGGCTGGTAAAGCGCAGCCCCTTACTCGTGTTCCCCCTGCTGCGAGTCACCCTGCGATTGCGCTGATGCGGAAGGCGTCGGCGTCGCCTCGGTAGTGGCAGGTGCGGGCTGCGTAATTGTAAAGACTCTCTCGTCTCCGACGGTCTTCCCATCGAGCATCAATTGCACACGATAGGTACCAGCCGGAGCGGGATCGGTCGCACCATCAGAGTTTCCATCGCGAGGAGTGCACCCCGAGTAGAGTCCTCCATCCCAGCTCAAACCACCATTCCAGGTATCCCCCGGAACCAAGAGCAAAGTGGCACTCGTGCGATCACGCTGGCACTTCGATCCATCGTAAACAGTCTCGTCGCCGCTGAGAATCTTCAGATCGATCTGCCCAAATTCAAAGGAGCAAGCAACCCCCGCGCGATTTTCGATCGCGACAGAAACATTTTGGGTTTGCCCAACCAAGGTGTCTGAAACAGATGGACGAACCGTCAGATCCGCCGGTGCACATGCAGGGATCCGGACACGTCCATCGGCATCAACGATCCCATCGCTGCTTGCAGTTTCTCCGTCTTTTAAAGCGGCCGCGCCGGTCGCTGCTGCTGTGGGAGTAGTCTGCGCGCTGGTGGGCTGTGGTTGAGGCTCTGCCTCCTTGGACTTCGCCAGTGCGGAGACTCCCTTTGCAATCCCCCAAATAAGAAGCGCAACGATGAGAAGTAAGCCAAGTCCCGTGACGATTCTTCTCACCCACAACGAGGCCGGAACCCGCGCAGGTCGGACAGTAGTTCGTTTCTTCCCCTGCTGGGAGGGAGTACGACCCGAAGGACGCGGAGGCCTCGACGAGTATCGTCCAGAACGTCGTGCCATTAGTGCGCCCCCTGCGACTTACCGTTACCGGCACCTACACGGCTCGAAGCCCCTACTGTTCCCTTGGCTCCGTGTGCTCGTTGTTCGCCTTCCTTGGCGTCATCCTTAGGGTCGATGACACACCAGCGTTCAACAACGATCCCGGCGATCCCCCACGCAAGGGCGCCAAGTGCGCAAATCAGGCCACAAATTGCCGCATAAACGCTTGCTTGAGCTTCCCAGCGCGTCAAGAAGGCAAGAGACATCCCGACCATAATTGCGCTGCTGAGGATTCCCACCAGAGCGCTCGACCGTGCGAACATCGCGATTCTTAAGGCTGCAACGGCATCAATCCACGTGGTCTTATGAGCGCGAAAGCGACGAACCTGCAGGCCAAGCCACACGAGGATTCCCGCAAGGACCACGAAGACCAATGCGAGTGCTGGGTGAATGATCCAGGGGCCTTGTCCCAAGCGAATCGCAACAGCAGTTGCCGCAGCTGCAAGCGCCGAGGCAGCAGCTGCCTCGGCGACAAGAAGAACAATACTCAGCGGTTTCATGAGTCCTCAGGGCGACGACGGAAGACAGGAATCTGGCCGGTCACACTGGGACGGATCGTCACATTGCGACGAACACTTGAGGAGGGAGTCTGTGGTCCCGTTTCCTGTGCCGGCCCCTGATCGATGGTATCGGCAAGTTTGGGATCCAGCACGTGGCTGTAGCGCGGGGGAAGACTGGGCTGAGGGGTCGAAGTTGCCTCGCGAGGGGTCAGTGCGCTGGAGTCATCCACTACGCGAACGTCCTCGGAGAAAGTCCAGCCCGGAAGTGCGCGCGGTGCAGGGTTACGGTGCGAGGCTGCAGCTCCCTTCGCTTGAGCCTCCCCTTGTGCCTGTGCCTTCTCTTGCGCCGAGGCCTGCTCGGGTCGGCGGGAGAAAAGTGAGCTTCGGCGGGGTTGCGGGGCGTTGGTCTCGGAGGCGGCTGGTGCCTGTTGAGCAGTCTTCGATGCTGAATCCGGGGATTCAGGCGCGCGGTGCGAGGGCTTGGCGCGGTGCGATTGGGCGGCCAAACGATCCGTGCGAGCACGGAAAGGACGCGGGGAATTAGCAGTGGAAATACCGGTTCCTTCCTCGGTCACAGGACGCCAGCGAGGACGGCGCTTCCTGCGGCTCAAGGGAACTTCCGCGGTAATCGGCGAGGTTGAGGGAGCAGACTCTTCCAGCGGCTCCGCACTTTGAATCATGGGAGTTTCAGGGGCAGCCTCAAGGGAAGCACTGGGGATCTTCGACTCCTTGCTTTGCACGCGCTCGAAGAGGGGACGGCGAACCACCGTGGGTTGTTCAATCCGAACCGCGGGAATGGGGCGACGAGGCGCCAAAGAGACCATTCCTTCGGTGAGCTCAGTCGATGCGGAGCCGTCTGCCTGACCGGAAAGACGAGAAAGCTTCAGCGGCGGAACGTTCAGCGGTGCGGGAGCCGGAACCTGGCGGCTCGCAAGCTGGATAGGCGCTTCATTCGATGAAGCTGCGCTGGGTGGAACGGGTGAATCAGTTTCTTCCGATGGACGACCAGCGGTTGCAGGTTCGAAAGACGCTGCAGTCGCGGGGGTCGGCGTTGCCGAAGGCTGCGAGGCTGCAGGCTTTGACAGTTCAACGTGGCGCGACTCGACCGAATCCACCGGGGAACTCCAACGGTTCCACAGCTGTTTCCAGACGAAATCAGTCCCTTCTTCGTCGGGAGCCAGATCGGAACGAGAGGCCTCGGGAAGCATGTCCAAACGGCTGGGACGTGCTGAAACACCATTCGTCTCAAGCTTGAGTGGACGAAGCTTTTCGGCCTGTTCCAGACGGGGCAGACGCAATTCTTCGAGTAATTCGTCTGAATCAGCGATGACCGACTCGGGATCTTCCATCCAGTCGGCAACGGCGTCGAGAATTCCACCTCGGTCGGGCGCCTGAGCAATGAGATCTGCAAGAGGGCCGTATCCCGAAAGCTCCGCGTTTTCGTCTGCCATGAGCCACGGGGAAAGGACAAAGGCTCGCTCGTGTGCTCGAGGATGAGGTAGCGTCAGGCGCGGATCATCCGAGGTCACTCCCTTGATATCGATGATGTCGATATCGATGGTGCGCGCACCCCACACCTCATGGCGCACGCGTCCCAGGCGCGCCTCGAGTTCGTGGATGCGATCAAGGAGATCCAGAGGGAGAAGAGAAAATGTTCCTAGAGCAACGGCATTCCAATAATCCGGCTGGGCATCTTGACCCGGCCGCAATACCGCACGGGTACGTACCAGCGGAGAGACAGTGGTGATATCAACGTTGTCCCACTGGGAGATTTCCTCGATGGCATTCTTCAAAGTGACGGGAACATTCCCCAGATTTCCACCAAAAGCCAAGACCACGTCGCGCGTCACAGGACGATCATCGACAGCGTAGGCACCGCGGTGCGAGTGCTTGACAGGCTCCGCCGGAACTTCAATTTCCGGGGCAGCTTCACTTAGCGCGACAGCATCCGACTCCGCACTGGGAGGCGCAACCGTTTCAACGCCAGCGCTCGGGGTATCGCACACTTCATCTGCGCCAGTTTCAGGCGCAGTCGGGCCGCTGGGCTGCTCCGGCTTGTCTTCTTCCGAGGCCGGCCCATCAAAAGGAAGATCATGAGAAGCCGCAACGAAAGGTAGGGGGATATTTCCCTTACGGATTGTCACCGAGACATCAGCGAAAGGAACATCAATGGGAGCATCGGGCTTGTGGATGGTGACCTCAACGCCGCGCACTCGCTCATCTTCCATTGCGACGTCCGCAATCCGATGTCCCAGCGTTTCGATCAGGCGAACCGAAGGACCTCTGAGGATTGCATGCGCTTTTTCGGCGATTTCCGCATAGGAGACAGTGTCAGCAATATCGTCACTGAGCGCCGCTTGATCGGTGTCAACCCACAAGAGGATGTCAGCCGAGAAAGATTGAGGAGCGTTCCACTCCTTCGTGAGGACTCCATGGACAGCCTGCGCTGAAATACCGCGTAATGCGATGACATCGAGCTGTCCCACCGTGCCCTCACCTCCCTGCACGCACAAGCCTCGCTTGTTGGTCTATGGCATGGACCCTGACAGCCCACATCCCGTCTGAAAGCGCGCGCCGAGAAATATCGAGAGTTGCTTCGTCTCGGTCCGAAAGGGGGGACTGACCGAGGAAGCGTTTCCGAGACGCACCTATAAGAACAGGGTACCCAAGCTCCGCAAAAATCCGGAGCGACGCGACGAGAGACCAGCATTGTTCGTTATTAAGTGAAAAACCCAGTCCCGGGTCGACAATGATTCGCTCAGGCTCCACACCGGCATCGAGAGCGTCACGAACCTGACTTGCCACGCGCTCACGCAGCGCCACGGCAATAGGCTGGTCCCCGTAATCGAAGGACTCTTCGGGCATACCCGGAAGTGCACGATAATGCTGGATCACGTAGGCGCACGAGGTCTTGGCAACCGCAGCGTTCATCTGCGGATCCCAGCGTCCTCCACTGACGTCATTGATGATTGCGGCGCCCGCATCTGCGGCTCGGCGAGCAGTGATCGCGTGAAGAGTATCAACCGAAACGACGATCCCCGCCTCAGTCAGGCGCTGGATGGTCGCGCCAATACGTTCCCACTCCTCGTCTTCGCTGATGCGCTGAGAATTCGGACGCGTCGACTCGCCGCCAAGATCAACAAGATCGGCACCGGCTTCAACCATCTGGACCGCGTGCTCAAAGGCAGCGCCCGGGTCAAAGAAACGTCCCCCATCGGAGAAGGAATCCGGAGTCACGTTGAGGATTCCCATGACCAGCATGCGGTCAGTAGGAAGCGTGATTCCCTTGGGAAGACGAGGCGGACGCGCACCGCCCGCGAGCGCCCAAGCGGAGGCGGCCTCGTGAGACGTCATCGACGGACCCCTCCCAAGGCCAAAGACATCATTTCCGCGCGGGTTGCATCGCGCTTGACGATCCCACGCAGCGCAGAAGTTACCGTTGAGGAGCCGGGTTTGGAGATACCACGCATGGTCATGCACATGTGCTCGGCCTCGACAACAACAATGACACCCTGCGGGGCAAGAACCTCATCAATCGCATCCGCGATCTGTGCGGTGAGGCGCTCTTGGACCTGGGGACGACGAGCGTAGCCCTCGACAACGCGCGCGAGCTTCGAAAGCCCCGTCACGCGGCCACCCTTCGGGATGTACCCGACGTGCGCGTGTCCGTAGAAAGGCAGAAGGTGATGCTCACACACGGAATAAAAGGGAATATCGCGGACCATGACAATCTCGTCCGTCCCCACCTCGAAGGTGGTCTTCAGGTGATCGCGGGGGTCTTCTTCCAAACCGCTGAGCAGCTCGCGCCACGCTCGCCCCATTCGCGAAGGAGTATCACGCAGACCTTCGCGCGTCATGTCTTCCCCCACTGCCTCGAGGAGAGCGCGGGAAGCATCTTCAACGCCGTGCTGATCGTAGGTCACTGGGTATTCTCCTCGGGCTGCACTCCCCCGGCGGGATCATCAAGTGTCATCGCAGGCCCGGCTGCTGCCTCACTGGGATCCGCATTCGGATCAGACTTCGCGCGGTCACCACCGGGCATCTCGATGGGGTTGCCCATGACTGCACCATCGATGGCAGCTTCTTCGCCATAGTTCCACACGGGACGCTCATCTTGCTTGATGACATCAGCGAAGATCTCAGCCAGCTGGGCTTCGTCCAAGGTCTCTTCTTCAAGAAGACGCTGAGCGAGGCGGTCCAAGACGTGACGATTCTTCGTCAGAATCTCCCACGCTTCACGGGTTGCCGCGTCCATAAACTTGCGAACTTCCTCATCCACGATGGATGCCAATTCGTCTGAGTATGCGCGCTCATTCCCGCGGCCCATTCCATAACCGGTCATAGGGTCGGATTCGTCCGCGCTCAGTCGCACATTACCGATGCGATCGGACATACCGTATTCGGTGACCAAAGCACGTGCCTGCGCGCTGGCCTTTTGGATATCGTTCGAGGCGCCGGTGGAAGGATCACGGAAGACGAGTTCTTCGGCGACGCGGCCACCCATCGCGTAGACCAGATCATCGAGGATCTGGTTCCTGGTCTTGGAGTAACGATCCTCGGTCGGGAGCACCATGGTGTAGCCCAATGCGCGACCGCGCGGAAGAATCGTCACCTTCGTGACCGGGTCCGTGTATCGAAGAGCAGCAGCACACAGGGCGTGGCCGCCTTCGTGGTATGCGGTCACCAGCTTGTCGTGGTCGTTCATCACGCGGGTACGCTTCTGCGGGCCAGCGATAACGCGGTCAATGGCCTCGTCAATAGCTCGGTTATCGATGAGGTCAGCGTTGGAGCGAGCGGTCAGCAACGCTGCCTCGTTCAAAACATTGGCAAGGTCGGCGCCGGTGAAGCCCGGGGTTCGCTTAGCGATCGTGTGGAGGTTGACGTCATCGGTCAGCGGCTTGCCTTCGGCGTGAACACGCAAGATGGCCTCGCGCCCCTTGAGATCAGGGGCTTCAACCGCGATTTGACGGTCAAAGCGTCCCGGACGCAGCAGCGCCGGATCAAGAATATCTGGGCGGTTCGTTGCCGCAATGAAGATCAAGTTCGAGGAATCATCGAAACCATCCATCTCAACCAGGAGCTGGTTCAGAGTCTGGTCGCGCTCATCGGAGCCGCCGCCATATCCCGAACCACGGTGGCGACCGATGGAGTCGATTTCGTCGACGAAGATAATCGCAGGGGCAACCTTCTTGGCGCGCGCAACCAAGTCACGCACGCGTGAGGCGCCAACACCGACATACATTTCGAGGAACTCGGAACCGGCAATGGAGAAGAAGGGGGCATCGGCCTCTCCTGCAACTGCCTTTGCCAGCAAAGTCTTACCCGTTCCGGGAGGACCGTAAAGCAGGACGCCTCGGGGAATGCGAGCTCCAACCTTGCGGAACTTTTCGGGAGCAATGAGGAACTCGCGGACTTCTTCGAGTTCTTCAACGGCCTCATCTTCACCCGCGACATCCGCGAAGGTGACGTTTGGACGTTCTTGGTTGAATTCTTTCGTGCGGCTCTGGCTGAAGGGACCCATCATCCGCCCGCCGCCGATTCGGCCCATGAAGAACCAGAAGAGGCCCATGACGATGAGCAGCGGCAAGACCATGACTAAGGTCGAACTCAGAAGCGAAGACTGTGGATAGTAGGCGTTCCACCCGGTTGTCGGCGAGGCCTTCTCTACTGCCTCGACGATAGCCTGCGACTGCGTGCGCGCGTAGGTGAAGGAGATCGAGCGTCCAAGGCTGCGCTCACGATCATTGTCCCCGGTGGCCTTGTGCGTCCAGGGGTCCTTCAGCGTCAGGTTGACCTGCTGCGTGCCGTCATTGACGGTCACGCGCTCAATCTGGGCTTCCTTCAGGATCTGAAGGCCTTCGGAGGTATCCACCGACTGGGGCTGGAACCACGTCCACAAGAAGAACAGCGCGATGACGAGGGGCAGCACTGGAATCGCTGCAAGCCCCCAGGCGTTCTTCTTTTTCTTGCTCTGAGTGTTAGTTGCCATGGAAGCCCCTTTCAGCCACCATAAACATGCGGCGCCAAGGTCCCGACGAAGGGAAGATGACGGTAGCGCTCTGCATAGTCGAGGCCGTAGCCCACGACGAATTCGTTGGGGATATCAAAACCGACGTACTTGACGTCAACATGGACCTTTGCAGCTTCAGGCTTACGCAGGGCGGCAGCGATTTCAACCGATGCTGCGCCGCGAGTCAAAAGGTTCTCACGGAGCCACGACAGAGTCAGACCCGAGTCGATAATATCTTCAACAATCAAGACGTCCCGACCATGCACGTCTGCGTCGAGATCCTTGAGGATGCGAACCACGCCAGAAGACTTCGTACCGGTCCCATAGGAAGACACCGCCATCCAGTCCATTGCCAGCGGCGTGTGAAGATTACGCGACAAATCGGCCATCACCATGAGAGCACCCTTGAGGACACCCACTAAAAGAAGCTCTTTGCCCTGATAATCCGCATCGATTTGCGCAGCGAGTTCACGCATTCGGCGAGATAGTTCGTCCTCGGTAACCAGAATGCGCTCGAGCGCATCTCCCATGTCCTGTGCGTCCACAGTTCCATGTCCTTTCGACTGCTAGTCCAGATAATAAGAGTGCCACATGTGCCCTACGGACTGCTCAGTGACGCGGTCTTTCTCGCTCTAGGCGCAATGGTTGCAAGATGAGCCTCGCGTCTTTTCCTTTTCCGACGCGCGTGAGCGTGCCTTTGGGAATCGAGAGAGGGCCTTGCCCGCTCCAGCGAGTGATGAGCGCATCCGCCTGTTCGAGGTGAACTAGGGAGGGTGCTCCCACTGCGTTGAGATAGCGATGGAGAACGCGCATGCGGACCGCTTGGGGGATTTCTTTAAGTTCTGCGACCCGAAGTCTCCCAATTCCCGAGGCCGCCTCCCCCGCCGCCGGTACGTCTTGCCCTGGACGCAGCTCAGCGAGGGGCACGTCTGACCCCGGTCGCATTTCCCCGGCCGAAGCTTCCCACGCGCGCTGCCAAACTTGCTCTGCCCACTCGTTGAGGGCCTCGTCGTCTGCAGCGGAAAGCTCAGCCGTGCGGGCAAGGGAAGGAACCGGGTCCATCCCAAGGCTATGCGCGAGGCTGGGGATCGCCTGCTCGCGCACCGCACTGCGGCGCAGCGCACTCCCGTCAGCAGCCCGCCAAGGACCATCCATCTTGTTCGAGGGGTCATCAACCCAAGGAAGTTCAAGCTGGCGGCATGCACCTAAAGTCTCACTTCGGCGGCAATTCATCAGGGGACGTATCCACACGATGCTTCCGGCATCATCCCGAATACTCATCGCGCGCAGGGAGCCGACTCCAGAGCCTCGTGCAAGTCGCAAAAGAACAGTCTCGGCCTGGTCGTCCATCGTGTGCCCCAAGAAGACGGCGACCCGCTTGCCCAAAGTCTGGGCGTGCGCGACAAGCGCACTCCGGCGGGCCAAGCGGGCCGAGGCCTCGGGACCACCTGGGGCATCGACGGTGACGCTCACCCACGAACTCTGCGCACCCAAGGAGGCCATCACTTCGCATGTTTCTTGGGCCTCGCGATCCGAACCCGGACGGATCCCGTGATCAACGCTGAGGGTATGAGGGGTGGATCCAGCGCGCAGGCAATGATCGATGACAACCGCTGCGAGAGCAGTGGAATCTGCGCCGCCCGATACTGCGACCAGAATCGCGTCGCAATTGGCAAGCGCCCAGCGCACGTGCTCGCGCACGGCCAGAGAGAGGCGTCGCACATCCCCCGTGGGGTTTGCGGGAATAGATTTCACTGGAAGCTCGGCCACATCCGCGGAGTCAAAATCGATTCAAGACCGGGGCCTGCAACAACCTCGCGGACATAGCTCGCCATCTCGCGGCGAGCCTGGATGACCCCCTGCGGAACAAGTCCGCCCAAAAGGGTGACAAGCGCTCCGTCCACCATGAAATCAGCCGGGCGGTGCGCGTCGATCCATTTAACGGAAGACAGGTCCTTCGGGGTCAGTGAATCCATAAAAACATCAATGATGCAATCACGGACAAGAAGCTGGCGAGAAAGCTCTTGCGCATCAATCGGGTCAATCGAGGAAACCGGAACAAGTTCACGGCAATATTCCTCAAAGAAAGGCGTCCGCGAAGAAAGCCACACATCAACGGCCCCGCGCAAAGCAACCCACTTCGCCCAGTCACCCAAGTCAAACTTTCCGCGGATGCCGGCCTCGAGAACATTCGGAGCGACAATGCAGGCGGCCCCGCCATTGGGACCACTCACACTCAAAGAACGCCTCGCGAGAACTCCGAGAGCGCCCCGGGCGGTGAGGATCCTGGGTGCGCTTTGCAGCTGAACTCCCCAGTCCTCGGCGAATTGCGCCCACAGACGCATCGAAGAGCGGCGCTCGACGAGAGGAAGAGAGACCTCAACCGGCGAAAACTCAGCAAAACGGCCAATGACGCCGGGAAGGCGCTTGTTCGCCCACTCCTGGCCGCGCTTCAAACGAGAAACTATCGCCTGCGCCGAAGCGAAAGACGCCTGGGGGCCCGAAAGAATGCCTAAAGCAGAGACCTGCGCGATTTGTGTCAGAGTGGGATAGATCGGCATGTCTCTATGCTATCGAATCGGCCCGTCACATTTCGGCGATTGCGGTGACAAAATTGTCCAGATAACCGCGAGTTGCATAGGCGCCATCATTGGGAACCTTATCGAAACCGATGACGAAGATCACCGGGTGCCCCTTCGAGGTCGAGACAACTCCCGCGAGTGAAGACACTTCCGCCAAAGACCCCGTTTTTGCCTGAGCATTGCCCGCGACCATGTCATCGGTGAGGCGATTCGCCAAAGTCCCCTGAACTCCAGCCCACGGAAGATTACGCACAACGCGCGGCGCGACGGGTTGGGTGGCGTCGAAGCCCTGGGAAAGGATTGCCGCCAAAGTCTTCGGGTGAATCCGATCGTTCGAGGAAAGCCCCGAGCAGTCCTCCAAAGAAAGCTGATCGGTAGGAATTCCGCGCTCACTCAGCGTCTTCTCGAGGGTCTGGACCGACCCGGCGAAGCTCGCTTCCCCACCGGATTGGCGTGCGGCGAAGTGACAGTACTGGTCAGCCAAGGTGTTATCCGAATGATAGAGCATCCAGCGAATCTGTTCGTCGACGCTCGCGGACTGCACGGAAGCGATCCGTGTTGCGCCTTGGGGGGCTGGGCCTCGGACCCCGAAATCAACATCGATTCCCTGCGCGCGAAGCTTCTGCGCGAAAACCTCGGAGACATTCGAGATCGAGTCCGCGTAGAACTCATTCGATTTGGGGTAGGTGCGGCCCGCGTCGATCGCGTAGGGGGCGAGCTGGCCTTCGTAGCCCGCAACCTGCTGTTCGCTCCACGAGGCCGGGCGCGCGGTATCCGCAAAAAGCGCGGGGGCCGCGTGCAATTCGACATGCGAAATGCCCTTCGACATCAGGGAACTCGCGGTATCTTTTGCCAGGGTTTCGAGGCCCGCTCGGCCGCTAACCTCGATGGAATTGGTTCCCTCACCCAGAAGAAGATCGCCCTCTCCCTCGAGGTAGATATTGTCGTTATCCTGCGCAACCGATGTCGTCAGGTGCGAATTCGGGTCAAGGTGGGACAGTGCGGTGTAGGCGGTAAGGATCTTGGTGATCGAGGCCGGGGTGTGGGCACTATTCGCGTTGTACTCGTAGAGAGTGTTCCCGCTTCGAGCATCAACGACCATTGCCCACGCGTTCCAGCCGCCTTCTTGTGCGGCGGCAACGGCAGGAGCCCATGCTTCTTCGAGCTCGCGGCTCGTGGGGGCTTGACTATCCCCCTGTCCCTGTGGAACATTCAGTGTCGGAGCGGGCACAGCTGACGCTGTGGGGGCAGCAGATGGTGCGGGTGCTTGAGAAAGTGTGAAGATGCCTGGTGCGGCATCGTGCACATCTGCTACAAAATAGCCTGCGATCAGCACTGCGGCGCTCGATGCGCCTACAATCGCAGCAGTAGTCCCACGTCGCATGTAGGGGTTGTCCTTCCGTCAATGACCTAGGAACACCCTAATGCTTCGGGGGGTAAGAATACGTAATCGACATCCACGTGGTGGATCAACGACTCAGGAGGGCTCGAATGGAATTCGACGTGACCATCGAGATTCCCAAGGGAAACCGTAACAAGTACGAGATCGATCACGAGACTGGACGCATCCGCTTGGATCGTATGCTCTTCACCTCGACTCGATACCCTGACGACTACGGTTTTATCGATGACACGCTGGGCGAGGACGGGGATCCTTTGGATGCTCTTGTTCTCCTCGAAGAACCCACTTTCCCCGGCTGCGTGATTCGCTGCCGCGCCCTTGGAATGTTCCGCATGCGCGACGAAAAGGGCGGTGACGATAAGGTCCTGTGCGTGCCCGCTTCAGACCAGCGCGCCGCGTGGCGTACCGACATCGAAGATGTCTCGGAGTTCCACCGCTTGGAAATCCAACACTTCTTCGAGGTCTACAAGGACCTCGAGCCCGGCAAGAGCGTCGAAGGTGCGCACTGGGTGGGCCGAGAAGAAGCAGAAGAAGAAATCCGCCGTTCCTTCGAGCGCGCAGAGACAGAAGGCTTCAACGCTCACTGAGGGGTTAATCGTTCTCCCAACGGGATCGGGGCTGGTGCTCGCTGAGGGCACCAGCCCTTTTCTGTTTGCAACACTACCGGGCTGCCTTTGCCCGGCCTCGCTGCCCGGCGCGGCTGCCTCGTCGCCCCCTCTCTCTCCACACGAAGTCGGCAAATGACACAGGCTATAACGCGTGACATTCGCCGACAACATGTGTCGAGCCGCTTACACCCACGCCCATCCCGGTTTTCACGCCGCTCGCCACCCAGCCCCAGCCTCGTCTTCACTTCCCCTGCCACCTGGGCCCGGCCTCGTCCCCTCTTTTCCCACACGAAGTCGATGAATGACACAGGCTATAACCCATGACATTTAGCGACTTCATGTGACTTTTCTGAGAAGGTGAACGGGAGCAGGTGCACACTCAGCGCTACTCACACCAAGCAGCCACGAGTTATCCATAGGGTGTACACACAATCGGCGTTTTCCACAGATTTTTCCAAAGTTCGCACGTTTGGACGCCGCTATTAAACACTGAATAGATGAACGAAGAAGAGACAGAAGGGAGCGTGCTCTCCCGATCGACACGAGAAGTTTATTTAGCACCAATAGACGGAAGTTCTCACTCACAAGTCAGGATAAAACGCGGATTTATGCTGACCATTTCGTCGGGACTACCTCGGTGGGAAGTTAAGCAATACATTGATCGTGCACGTATTGCTTCTCTCGCACAATCACGAGATCCGCGGATCGTATTCGTTGGAACCAGCTCGCTTTGTATCCAGGGAGTTCCACTGTGGTCAGCGAACCATGACATCACCTTTTGGTGTCCTCAGCCCTATCCAAATTCCACACTCCCGTCGGTACGCTACTCAGGTTTCACCATTCCACGTGTAAAGGTGAGGAAACTGCGCAGACCTCCGCTCACGGACCATCGGTTAACTGAGAAAGGTGTTCAAGTAGAAGACAAATTGGATGCAGCTCTTCGTCTTGCAATGGGGCCGCAACACTTTGAGGCTTTTGTCGCCATGTGCATGATGTTGCACACCGAATCGGAATTCTCGCTACAGCGCATAGGGTCTTCACGTATCCGCGAGAATGACCTGCGCGAGGAGCTCATTCGACGATTGTCCGCTGCTCAGGAAAACGGATGGAAGTACGGAGTATCCACTGCGAAGCTCATTGTGAAGAACGCAGATGCAGGATGCGATAACCCCGCCGAAGCGGCAATGCTCTACGCGATCCGCAGCATCTACAGTGGTCCTGTACTGACACAGTTCGAGATGAACGGTAGTGCAGGAAGATATTTCATCGATTTCGCTCTTCCAGAGAAACGCGTCGCGATCGAATTTGACGGAATGAGCAAACTGGGAAGCACGAATGAGGACCTCTACCGCGCAAAACAACGATGGATTCGTAGAGAACAGAACCTGCGCGACTGCGGATGGAATGTCATTCGATACACGTGGGAGCAGCTAAAGACCCTGCCTCGCCTTCAGATCGATCTTGCCCAACGGCTCGACTTACTCGAGGCCATACCAACGACCTCGAGCCAGCTGTGGGACAAGGGGTATATCGATTGAGTATCCAGCGTCTTTCATCCACTTCGTGTGTGAATTAGATGAGAGCTCTGCTGCTCACCCTGCTACCGGGCATCGTGTCTAGCTGCCTCCACACAAGAGCCCACCATTAGCCCAGCCTCCACGCGAAGTCAGCAAATGCCACAGGCTATAACGCATGACATTCACCGACTTCGTGTGTGAAATAGAGGAGAGGCATGCCAACTCGACACCACACAAGCGCACCCTCATTTACTTGTGCGGCAGCCCCTTCTCCTCCAGCCACTGCGACGCAATCGCCGAGGCCGACATTGCTTCGGTCGTCGAACGTCGGTTCATTTCAACTAAGTCGCGCGGGCCCAGTTCTTTCGAGACGCGATTGATGACATCGCGCGCACGACTATCGATACGCTGCGAGAGGACCGGCACAACTCGAGAAGCCAAAATCAACCCTTTCGGGTCATTGAGAACCTTTAACTTTCCATTGGCCAGCACCGGGTCAGAAGAATAAAGATCAACCAACTGAACCTGATTATTCTCAAGAGCCTTAACTGTTAGCGCGCCACCTGAATCTTCGATCGGCGTAAAGCCAGCTTTTACCCCGTACACAGATTCCAATCCCTTCGGCCCATAGGGACGGGTCTCGAGTTCCGAATTCCCACCCAAAACCAACGGATTAACACGCGCAAGATCGCCGATTTCCTTAAGTTCGTATCGCTCGGCCATCTCTTGAGTAACGACATAAGAGTCTTGATCGGCAGCTTCGGCCTGATCGGCAACACTCAAACCGTCGGGCATGACCGATGCGAGAGCGTGATACACCTCGTCTGCCTGAGTTTGCGTCGCAGCAGGATTGAGATATTGAAGCAAAGACCCCGTATATTCAGGGAAAACATCAATTGCCCCTGATGCGATCTCGGGCATATAAACCTCGCGCTGCCCAATCCGGAATTCACGTTCAACCGTGTACCCCGAAGCTTCAAGCGCCTGCGCGTATGTTTCAGCCAGAATTTCATTGGAGTAGTAATCCTGACTTCCAACAACAATGGCATCGCCAGATGTGCGTCCCTCAAAGGTCTCACTCGATCCGCAGCCAGCTACGCCCACGAGCGAACAGACAAGCCCAGCGCCTATCGCACCAACGCGGCGACGGCCTCGGGAATGAAAATAGGACAGAAGAGGCTTCACAGCACACTCGCTTTCTGCGCACCCAGGCGACGGCTCACTCGCGCCTGCACAGTCCCCATTGCAAGGTCGCACACCAGCGCCAGGGCGACAACGATCAAGGCCCCGCCAATCATCTGGCCATACTCGCGGGTCTTCAAACCCGCGTACAAGAACCGCCCCAAGCCCAGATTCGCCGTGTATGCAGCCAAAGTGGCAGTCGCGATCACCTGAAGAAGTGCAGAACGTAGCCCCGCAAGAATCAGGGGTGCCCCCACCGGAATCTCCAGCTGAGTGAGGATTTGTTTCTCGGTAAGACCAATCGCGCGCGCGGCCTCGACAGTCGTCCCCTGAGCAGAAATCACCCCCGAGTAGGCGCCCGCAAGAATTGGCGGAACCGCTAGTGCAACAAGGGCAAGGAGAGGCGCCTGCCAGCCAATGCCCAACCACAATCCTGCAAGAGTGAGCACGCCAAGAGTAGGCACCGCACGCGCGGCACCTGTCGCGCTCAAAACCAGGTTCTTCCACTTTCCCGTGTGGCCAATGAACAGGCCAATCGGCAGAGCAATCGCGGCAGAAATCCCCACGACGAGGAAGACAAAGAGGAGATGCTGGCCGGCGCGAAAGAATATGCCCGAGTCCCCGAGCCAGTTCTCAGCCCGACCAAGCCAGCTCAGAGCTTGAAGAATCAGATTCATCGCGCTCGCCTCCACGGAGTCAAAAGAGCACCCACGCCAACAACAAGCAGGTCAAGCACGACAGCCAAGGCAATCGTCATCACCAGCCCGGCCAACACCTCAACGGTCAGACCGCGTTGGAAACCATCGGTGAACAGAGTTCCCAGCGAGCGCACGCCGATGAAGGCACCGACCGTAACCAAAGAAACCGTCGAGGTAATGACCACTCGAGTTCCCGAAAGAATCACGGGAACGGCCAGCGGAAGCTCGACGGCGAAAAAACGCCTCATGCGCGGCATTCCCACTGCATCCGCGGACTCGATGACGTCTGCGGGAAGCGCGGCAAAGGCCTCGGCACACTGACGAATGAGGACTGCTACCCCGTAGATCGTCAGCACGATGACCATATTCATCCGCGAGCGCAGCGCAATCCCCACAATCACCGGCACGACAACCAATAGCGGCAGGGAGGGAACAGCGTAGAGGAGCGAGAGGAAGGAAAGAACCGCGCTGCCCAGTTTCTTCGAGCGCTGCGCCCACGCTCCGACCGGCACCGCGATAAGGATCGAGGCGCAGATGGCGGGCAGCGCGATCGCGAGGTGCGCGGCGGTAAGTTCTCCGATGAGCGGCCAGCTGCTCGACAGCCAGTTCACGCGCGCTCCCCCTCAGCGTTGTTTGCCGAGGCCGTGGCTGTTTTGTGCGCCAGAGCTCCGTCGGTTGCGCCCTCCAAAATTCGTTCACGCTCGCTGATTGCAGACGTTCCAAGGAACTCGCGAACAAAGTCATTGGCTGGATTTAAGAGAAGATCGCGGAGAGTACCTTCTTGGGCAATCTGAGCCCCCTCGCGCAGGAGGGCAATGCGATCACCCAGCAAGATGGCCTCGTCAATGTCGTGGGTAACGAAGAGGATCGTGGTGCCCAGGGACTTTTGAATGCGACGGAGTTGGCGCTGGAGGTCGGCTCGGACCAGAGGGTCGAGGGCTCCGAAGGGTTCATCCATGAGGAGGATGTCGGCACGGTTTGCCAGGGCTCGCGCGACACCGACGCGTTGACGCTGGCCGCCAGAAAGCTGCGCGGGATAGCGCTTTGCCATTGAGGGGTCGAGGCCGACGAGCTCCATAAGTTTGAGCGCATCTGCTCGCGCGCTTGCCTTTGAAGCGCCTTCGAGAACTGGAACGGTTGCAATGTTGTCAACGATTGTTCGATGCGGGAAGAGGCCCCCGTCTTGGAGGACATAGCCGATGGAGCGGCGAAGGGCGACGGGATCTTCATTGGCGACGTTTCGGCCTCGGACGGTGATGGTACCGGATGTTGGAGTGACCATACGGTTGACCATCCGCATGAGCGTGGTCTTGCCGCATCCTGAAGTCCCGAGGAACACTGTTGTTGTATGGGGGGCAATCGTTAGAGAAAAATTCTCTACTGCTCGCGTGTCAGGCGGATATGTCTTTGAAACAGTGTCGAATGTGATCATGATGTTCCTCTTCGCAACGATGCGAGACCGACGCGTGACTGTCATTTTGCGGTGTCATCGGTAGGAACGAATGGCCAGAGCAAGTTATTTCTGTTTTTTGCGAACTTGAGACAGCTCACAAGCGGATCTGCGGCTACCTCGACGCAAGAGTCCTGCCGCGCCACCCCTCTAGCTACCTCCACGCGAAGTCAGCAAATGCCACAGGCTATAACGCATGACATTCACCAACTTCATGTGACAGCAGCAAACGAACGCCCTGTTGCGGAAACGACA